>NZ_PCOH01000002.1:0-429643 GCF_002976445.1 Bacillus sp. MYb56 | reverse complement strand
ATACACACAAAGATAAAAAATGGTGCCCATGGCACTTACGTTTTCGTTTCATTCCACCTGCTTCTATAGCTAATTGATTAAGTGTAGCGGGAGACATATATCGATATAACTCTTCGGCAAATAAAGACAGCTCTTGTTTTTGATGCATATTCATAAAAAGCACGTCACCCTTTCTCATTAACATAAGAGAATAGTAACGTGCTTTTAAGTTTAAGAATAGTCTAAATCCTTAAGTTGATGGATGTGGGGTCCCACCCCATACCTATCAAGCTATACTTCTGAAATATCCCCAAAACGAAAATTTCATCCTTTCATAGTTGTCCATAGGATCTTAGGTCGATTTTCATTTTTGAGAAGAATACATTTCTCAAATTGATGGCAATATGGGGGGGAATAATGTTACGATGTTTATAAAAAAGTAGTTAGACTAGTGTGTTTTACTCCGATTCATTTCAAAATATAATTGAAAATCCATCTTTAAATTAAAAAAGAAGGTGTTACCTTTATATATTAATAACTTCGAAATATTGTATAACAGATAATTTTTATGCATTATTGATTAACATTGCTTATTGTGCTAACGAATCAGGATAGTGTGGCGACCGACAAACTAAATAGTTGCTTATCCTCAATTATTAGAAGGAAAGTTCTATCATTTCGAGAATTTATTAGACATAGACGAGTGCTATAATTTTCTATATCTACATATAAGAGGTGACTACGCATGAATCAAAGACCGTCAGAAGAAGAATACGCCGGGAACTCCGGCGAATATATCCGTTTGGTACCGGACGGTAACATCATCGATATTCTGCTCGCCCAGGAAAAACAAATGACCGAGCTCCTGGCATCGTTGACCGAAAGCCAGTACGCGTATCGGTATGCTGAAGGAAAATGGACGCTGAAAGAAGTCGTGGGCCACATTGCAGACTCGGAACGCGTCATGACCTACCGCCTGCTCCGGTTCGCAAGAGGGGACCAGACGTCTCTGACTGGTTTTGATCAGGAATTGTTCATGCCTCCTTTCGGAAGTTGGACAACCGAGCAATTGGCCGAAGACTACCGGGCCGTACGGCAATCAACGATCACATTGCTGCGCGGGCTACCGGCGGAGGCGTGGACCCGCAAGGGCACAGCCAACAACCTAAGCATTACGGTGCGCGCCCTCGCGTACGGCATCGCAGGACACGAACTTCATCACATGGGGGTCATCCGAAATCGGTACTTGAGTTAATCTTCGGCTGAGGCCTTTGGAATGGAACTAACACCTCTCATCCAACCTTAGATACCGTTCTTATTGGGGTCCCGCCCCACAACCATCAACTTAAGGATTTAGACTATTTTTGAAATTAAAAGCACATTACTATTCTCTTATGTTAATGAGAAAGGGTGACGTGCTTTTTATGAATATGTACCAAAAACAAGAGTTATCTTTATTTGCCGAAGAGTTATATCGATTTTTTTCATTTGGGGGTATTTGTTTTTCTTAGCTTGATGGTGATGGGGCACTACGCTATAATGGTCAAATTAAAATTTAAAACAGTTATAGAGACTCCATTCCTCGGAAACATTGTAACTATTAAGTTGTAAAAAGAAACATAGTTTTTTATTTTTGAAAAGGCTATGGTCTTTTTTAATGGTGGCATGGATATGATGAGTGGAAGTTGGATTAATCAAAAAAAATTGATTAATTAGTTGCATAAAGAACTAAACAGCGTATATACTATAAATATCAAAAAAAATTGATGAAGGGAGAGTGAACTACAGTGGCACAAGATTTTCAGCTCTATGAGAAAAAGTTTAAAGCGTTGGCGGATCAGAAGCGTCTAGAAATCATGTATGAACTTTGCCAGCGAGGCCAGACTTGTGTATGTGATTTAACAGAGATTTTTGAAATGACGCAATCTAAGTTGTCATATCATTTAAAGATTTTATTAGATGCAGGTTTAATTGTAAAAGAAACAAAAGGTACGTGGAGTTATTATGATTTAAATGATTCGGAAGTAAATAATTTATTATCAGAAGAATTATGCTGTATCTTTAGAAAAACAGGCAAAGGTAGTTGCTGTTAAAATTTTGCACTATTAATCAAAAAAAATTGATTAATAACATGTAAAGAGGAGGAAGAAGCTATGAGATATGTTCACGTTGGTATAAATGTTACGAATTTAGAGAAGTCTATTGAATTTTACGAAAAGGTATTTGGTGTGTCACCAGTTAAGGTGAAAATGGATTATGCAAAATTTTTATTAGAGACACCAGGGCTTAATTTCACGCTGAACGTACGAGATGAAGTGAAGGGAAATCAGGTAAATCATTTCGGTTTTCAAGTGGATACAGCTGAAGAAATTATATTACATAAAGAAAGATTAGAAAAAGAAGGTTTCTTTGCGCGTGATGAGATGGATACAACTTGTTGCTATGCGGTTCAAGATAAGTTTTGGGTAACGGATCCTGATGGGAACGAGTGGGAATTCTTTTATACAAAAGCACATAGTGATGTTCATAAAATTGAAGATCCATCTTGTTGCACGACTTCTAACGTAGTAGATAAAAATTCTTGTTGTTAATAGGAGATGGAAAATAAAATGAAACGTTTATCTTTTCTAGATCGATATTTAACACTATGGATTTTTCTAGCTATGGCTGTTGGGATTGGTTTAGGGTTTGTGTTTCCTAGTGTAGTAGACGGACTAAATACATTACAAGTTGGAACGACGTCCATCCCGCTCGCTGTTGGTTTAATTGTCATGATGTATCCGCCGTTGGCGAAAGTTCGTTACGAGGAAATGGGCCGGGTATTTAAAGATGTAAAAGTATTGGTTTTATCTTTAGTGCAAAACTGGATTATTGGTCCTGTACTTATGTTTGTTTTAGCAATTATTTTTCTTCCAGATAAGCCAGAATACATGGTCGGACTCATTATGATTGGTTTAGCACGCTGCATTGCAATGGTAATTGTTTGGAACGACCTTGCAGATGGGGATAAAGAGTATGCAGCAGGTTTAGTGGCTTTTAACTCCGTATTCCAAATGTTATTCTTCTCTGTTTATGCATACGTGTTTGTAACAGTCATTCCAGAATGGTTAGGGATTGAAGGGGCTATTGTCGATATTACAATGGGAGAAGTAGCGAAATCAGTATTTATCTATTTGGGAATTCCTTTTATAGCAGGTATGTTGACACGTTTTGTACTCGTTAAGTTAAAAGGAAGACAGTGGTATGAAAAGGTGTTTATACCGAAGATTAGTCCACTTACATTACTTGCATTACTATTTACAATCATCGTTATGTTCTCTTTAAAAGGGGAAATGATTGTTAGCGTACCATTAGATGTAGTAAGAATAGCAATTCCGTTATTAATCTATTTTATTGTAATGTTTTTTGTTTCTTTCTTTATGGGAAGAAAAATTGGTGCAAACTATCCGGTGACTACAACGTTAGCATTTACAGCAGGTAGCAATAACTTCGAGTTAGCAATTGCTGTAGCAGTTGGTGTGTTTGGTATTCATTCAGGCGCGGCATTTGCAGCTGTTATCGGGCCGTTAGTTGAAGTACCTGTAATGATTGCCCTTGTAAACGTTGCTTTTTGGTTTAAGCGTAAATATTTTAATGATCAACCAGTATAATTTAAAAATAAAGGCGGAAAACAACATGAAAAACAAAAAGATAATCTATTTCTTATGCACAGGAAATTCATGCCGAAGCCAAATGGCAGAAGCCTTTGGGAAACAATACTTAGGGGATAAGTGGAATGTCTATTCTGCAGGCATTGAAGCACATGGAGTAAATCCAAATGCTATTAAAGCGATGAAAGAAGTAAATATCGACATAACGAATCAAACATCGGATATGATTGATTCAAATATTTTAAATAACGCTGATTTAGTCGTTACGCTTTGTAGTCATGCAGATTCTGTTTGTCCTTCGACACCTCCGCACGTAAATCGTGTTCACTGGGGATTTGATGACCCGGCAGGAAAAGAATGGTCTGAATTTCAACGTGTTCGCGATGAAATTGGGGAACGTATAAAACGATTTTCTGAAACAGGGGAGTAAATAAAGGAAAGAGCCAACTCATACGAGTAGGTTCTTTTTTTATGTACTACGAATCTTCGTAATAGAACGATGTTACGACATTCCTTCTATAGAATATAGGGTAACAGAACGTCTAAAAAACGCCCATTTAATCACAAAAAAATGCTCTCATTCACACTTTACAGGTTATCTGATGTATAGTCGTATTTTTTATGAAAAAAATGTTTTCAAAAAGTGTTGAAATATTTTGAAAATTAAATTATTATTATCCATGTAAACTACTAAGTAATCGTTTACATGGATAAATTAAGGGTTTAAGCGAAACTGAAGTAAACGATTTCTTGAAAACTTAGAAAGAGTGATGAAATGGCTAAGTCTACAATTAAAGATGTTGCAATGGAAGCGAATGTGTCTACAGCTACAGTATCTCGGGTGTTAAACGCAAGTGGATTTGTAAGTGACGACATTAAAGATCGTGTTTATTTAGCTGTGAAAAAACTTAATTATCAACCAAATGCGATTGCTAGAAGTTTAAAGCAAGATAAAACATACACGATTGGTGTTGTGATTCCAGATATTACAAACCAGTATTACATGACAATTTCAAAGGCGATTGAAGATATTGTGCAGCAAAAGGGATATAACCTTATTTTTTGTAGCAGTCATGAAAATCCTAAAAAAGAGGATAAATTGTTGCAACTACTAGTGGAACAACGGGTAGATGCTATTGTATTGGCGACTGCTGGAGGTTGTGAAGAAAGAGTGAGAAGTATTCATAAAGCCGGTGTACCAATTGTTTTAGTTGACCGGACTGTTGAGATTGGAGATTCAAAATTAGATTCGGTTATAGAGAGTAATTTTGAAAGTGCTTATACATTAACGAGCTATCTTTTAAAACAGGGTCATAGATCGATTGGTCTTGTGAATGGATTGTTGAACGTAAGTACAGGTAAAGAGCGCTATGAAGGATTTCAAAAAGCTTTGGAAGAGTTTGGGATTCAGGAAGATGAAAACTATACGTTTAATAGCACTTTCACTAGAGAGGGTGGAATGAAAGCAGTTGATTATTTTCTTAATTTTACTGAGAAACCGTCAGCTATTCTAACCTTGAACAATGAAATGGCATTCGGTGTTCTTCTTGAATTAACGAGGAGAGGATACTCAATACCAGAGGACGTAGTGATCGCTTCATTTGGTGATGTGGAAGCAGCGCAATTATTACGAGCACCTGGGATTATAACAGTAGCTCACAAACCATATGAAATGGGAGAAAGAGTAGGTGATATTTTACTAAAGCGTTTAAACAATGAAGAAGGTCCTTTTAATGAAATATTTACACCGAAATTACTAATAGATGCACAAAGTATAAGTAGTTAAAACGATTAGAAATACTGATTTTCTTTCAGATAAAAATCGGAAGGGAGATAGAAATGCTAAAAGGAATACCGAAAATAATTAGTCCAGATTTAATGAAAATTCTTTTAGAAATGGGGCATGGGGATGAGATTGTTTTAGCGGATGGAAATTTCCCCGCTGCCTCTTGCGGGGCGAAGCTTATTCGGTGTGAGGGGCATGGGGTTCTTGAAGTATTACAGGCAATTTTGCAATTCTTTCCACTCGATACGTATAGCAATCATTCTGTTTCATTAATGAAGGTTGTAAAAGGGGATCCTACCACGCCCTCCATTTGGGAAACGTATGATGCGGTGATTAAAAAATATGATACTCATTTTGATAGTTTTGAGATGATTGATCGCTTTGCATTTTATGAGAGAGCAAAGAAGGCCTATGCAATTGTTGCAACGAGTGAGAGTGCTCTCTATGCCAATATGATTTTAAAAAAGGGCGTGGTTACGGATTAGCGCATGATTAAACTTATATATTGTTTCATTTAAAAAATCATAGGGTAGTAGGTGATGGGATGAGTGAATTGCTACTGAAAATGGATGGAATTAGTAAAGCGTTCCCTGGTGCGCAAGCGCTTTCTAATGTGAGGTTTGAATTGGAAAAAGGCGAAGTTCACGCACTTTTGGGTGAGAATGGAGCTGGAAAATCCACATTAATGAAGATTTTAACAGGGATTTATCAAAGAGATGCCGGAACGATTATGTACGAAGGAAAAGAAATAGAGGTACCAGATACAAAAGCAGCACAAAGACTTGGGATCAGTATTATTCACCAGGAACTTAATTTAGCTCCGCATTTAACTGTTGCCCAAAACATTTTTATTGGAAGAGAACCTAAAGGATTATTTAATCTTTTTTTAGATGAAAAAGAATTAAATAACAGGGCGAAAAAACTATTTGAAAGGTTAAACATAAATTTAGATCCAAGAGAATTGGTAGGTGATTTAACGGTTGCGAAACAACAAATGGTGGAAATCGCTAAGGCTCTTTCCTTTGATTCAAAAGTATTGATTATGGATGAGCCAACCGCAGCCTTAACGGATACTGAAATCGATGCACTATTTGTTATGATTCGGAAATTACGGCAGGACGGTGTAGGAATTGTTTATATTTCTCACCGTATGGAAGAGCTAAAGAAAATTACGGACCGTGTATCGATTATGCGAGACGGTACATACGTAGGGACGATGAACACGAAAGATGCAACCATTGAACAAATTATTTCTATGATGGTTGGAAGGAAAATTGATAACAATCAAAAGCTAGAAATGAAAGAGAGAATGCGAGAAAAAGTGCTTGAAGTAAAGAATTTAAATAGAGGGAACACAATAAAGGATGTAAGTTTTGAACTTTACAAAGGAGAAATCATTGGCTTTGCTGGATTGATGGGGGCTGGAAGAACGGAAGTAGCCCGTGCCATATTTGGGGCAGATCCATTAGACTCAGGGGAGATTTTTATAAATGGAAAAAGGATGAGTATAAAAAGTCCGACTGATGCAGTACAACATGGAATTGGCTATTTGTCTGAAGACCGAAAACAGTTTGGGCTTCTAGTTGGGATGGATGTCAAAACAAATATTGCAATGGCATCGATGAAAGATTATATAAAACCTCTTGGCTTGATGCATGGTTCTAAAATTGATGAACAGTCTGAGGAATTAATTAAAAGGTTAAAAATAAAAACACCATCAGGTAATCAATTAGTGAAAAACCTTTCAGGAGGGAATCAACAAAAAGTAGTTATTGGCAAATGGTTGACTAGAGATTCAGATATCTTAATCTTTGATGAACCTACACGCGGAATTGATATCGGGGCGAAAGACGAAATTTATAAGCTACTACATGATTTAGCTGAGCAAGGTAAATCTATCATTATGATTTCTTCAGAACTTCCTGAAATTTTAAGAATAAGTCACCGTGTAATTGTCATGTGTGAAGGAAAGATAACAGGAGAATTGAAAAATGATGAAAAAGCATCGCAAGAAGCGATTATGACTCTTGCCACAAAACGCATTATGTAATGGATATTAACGGATGATAAAGGAGTGAACAGGAATGGAAATACAAAAGGTAGTCGAACTTCCAGTTGAAGGGAAGATGAGGAAAGGGATGAATTCAAATGCTCTTCAGCAGCTTCTAGCATTTGCAAGTTTAATTGTACTTGTTTTCATTTTTTCAATTGCTTCAGCTAATTTTCTGCAATTTGATAACATTATAGGAATCTTTCTATCGACAGCTGTTACAGGCATCCTTGCTTTAGGGGCAACGATGATTATCGTTACAAGTGGAATTGATTTATCATGTGGAACCGTACTGACTTTGTCTTCGGTTATGACAGGCGTTTTTGCTGTTAACTTAGGTTTACCAGTTTGGGTAGCTGTTATTGGAGGTATTTTAATAGGTGCCGTAGTAGGTTTGATTTCTGGAGCTGCAATTGCAAAATTGAAGATTCCACCATTTATTGCAACGTTAGCGATGATGATGATTGCGAAAGGGTTGGCACTTGTTATTTCGAAAGCGACTCCAATCTATTTCACTTCTATACCGAGTTTTAACAAAATTGCGATGGGTTCTATTATTCCTGGTTTTGCTATTCCGAATGCTGTTTTCATCTTTTTTGGAATGGCCATTTTCGCAAGCTTAATTTTAAATAAAACGATAATCGGAAGGTATACATTTGCACTAGGAAGCAATGAAGAAGCAACTCGTCTTTCTGGAGTGAATGTAGATAAGTGGAAAATAATTATATACATGCTTGCAGGTGTTTTTACTGGTGTTGCAGGGATTATAATGGCATCTCGTTTAAATTCTGCTCAGCCTGCTTTAGGAGCAGGATATGAATTGGAAGCAATCGCAGCAGTAGTTATCGGAGGAACTTCTTTAAGTGGTGGTAAAGGAACAATTCTTGGTACTGTGATTGGTGCATTGATTATGAGTGTGTTAACAAATGGTCTGCAAATCCTTTCAGTGCCTCAAGAATGGCAAACAGTAGTTGTAGGGGCTGTTATCTTATTAGCAGTTTACGCAGATGTGTTGCGAAATAAAAAAGCAAAGAATTAACGGTGATACTGTTTTTAAATAAAACAATATATAGGGGGAATTTTAGATGAAAAAAGCAAAAAAAGGCATCGTTTTATCGTCAATTCTCGCAATCTCAATGTTTATGGGGGCGTGTTCTTCAAACAATGCAAGCACAGGAAGTAAGGATAGTAGTGCTCCTGCAAAAGATGACGGTAAGCGCTATGTTGCGATCATTTCAAAAGGTTTCCAGCATCAGTTTTGGCAGGCAGTTAAAAAAGGGGCTGAGCAAGCAGCAGATGAATATAAGGTCAATATTACATTTGTAGGTCCTGAGACGGAAGCACAGGTTGATAAACAAGTGGAAATGTTACGTAGCACACTTGATAAAAAACCAGATGCGATTGGTTTCGCAGCATTAGACTCTAAAGCTGCTCTTCCTTTATTAGAACAAGCAAAAAACAAAAAAATTCCGGTTGTTGCATTTGACTCAGGTGTTGAAGGAGATATACCTGTAGCAACAGCTGCAACAGATAACAAAGCGGCAGCAGCTCTTGCAGCTGAAAAAATGGCTGGATTAATTGGTGAAAAAGGGGAAGTAGCGGTCGTTGCTCATGACCAGACAAGTAAAACAGGTGTTGAGCGCCGAGATGGTTTTGTAAATACAATCAAATCAAAGTATCCGAACATCAAGATTGTCGATATTCAATATGGTAGCGGTGATCAATTAAAATCGACTGATGCTGCTAAGGCAATTATGCAAGCACATCCAACTGTAAAAGGTATTTTCGGTACAAATGAAGGTTCTGCGATTGGGGTAGTAAATGCTGTTAAAGAATTGAACAAAAAGAGTGTCGTAGTAGTTGGCTTTGATTCTGGAAAACTACAGATTGATGCGATTAAGAGCGGAGTAATGGCAGGTGCGATTACACAAAACCCAATTGGAATTGGTTATGAAACTGTGAAAGCTGCTGTTGAAAACTTAGATGGGAAACAAGTATCAAAAACAATCGACACTGGTTTCTATTGGTACGATAAAAAGAACATCGATGATCCAAAAATTAAGGAAGTTCTATATCAATAAAATATAAAACGAAACTAGCAATACAAATAAGATAGAAACTGAGGTGTATAACATTGTCCAATGTAATAAATGATTTAAAATTATATGCACATAAAATTGTTCAAACTGGTCTTGTTGTAGGAGCAGGTGGAAATTTAAGTATGAGAGATGGGAATATCATGTATGTCTCTCCTAGCGGTTTTGATTTGCAAGAGATAGAAGACGACGAGTGGGTACGTGTCGATATTGAAACTGGTGAGATATTGGATGATTTAAAACCATCATCTGAAATATTAATGCATCTGGAATGTTTTCGTAAGCGTCCTGATATAACAGCTGTTTTGCATGCGCATCCAAGCTATTCGGTAGGTGTATCATGTACTGGCCATACGATTCCGAGTCTATTCCCAGATTTTCCGGCAATGATTCAAAGCGTTGCTTACCTTGACTATATGATTCCGACTACAGAAGTATTGGCTAACGCGGTATCCGGCGTAATTGAGGAAAATGATGTAGTGGTAATGAGAAATCATGGCGTACTGACGGTTGGTAAAACAATGAAAGAAGCATATTTTCTTCTGCAAATTCTAGAGGAAGCGGCAAAAGTATATACGATTGCATCGACAGTAGGAGTACCAAGAGTCCTTACAGAGGAAGAATGTCACGAGTTAAGAAATCTTTCTTCCGAGAAATATAGATTACAACTACTAAAAGATGCGGAGTAGTTGAAATGTTTCCGAAGGGTGTGAATGAATGGAAAAAGTTTGGGCTTTTGATTTAGGTGCATCCAATGGGCGTTTAATGGTAAGTGGATTTGATGGGAAACGCCTTTATCTTGAAGAGGTTCATCGGTTCTCCAATCGTCCTGTTTACGTAACTGGTCATTATTATTGGGATATTTTAAGGATATTCCAGGAGATGAAGAATGGAATTGGTAAAAGTATTAGAAACGGACATAAGTCGATTGAAAGTTTGTCTATCGATACGTGGGGAGTTGATTTCGGACTACTCTCTAAAACAGGTGAACTACTTAGCAATCCTTACTCTTATAGAGATCCACATACAAATGATAGCCTAAAAGAAATCATGGAAGTCATTCCACGGGATGTTTTGTTCTCTCGATCGGGAGTTACACCAGCAGCAATTAATACGATTTGCCAGCTTTATACGATAAAAAAGAATAACCCAGATTTAATGGAAAAGGCAAAAACTCTTTTATTAACACCAAACTTATTGAGTTATTTATTTTCCGGTGAAAAGGCGAATGAATATACGATCAGTACAACGACATCGTTATTTAATATTCATGAGCGGAATTGGGATAAGGTCCTTATGACCGAGCTTAGCCTTCCTACAGAAATGATGGCAAATATTGTGATGCCAGGAACGACTCTTGGTCCGACCCTTTCTTCGATTCACAACGAATTTGGTATACAGCCTGTTAAGGTTATTGCTGGAACGGGACATGATACTGCCTGTGCTCTTGCTGCATTGCCTATAAAGTCAGAAAATTCAGCATTCATGAGTTGCGGTACGTGGATTTTAATGGGCGTTCAAGTTAAGGATCCAGTTATTACTGAACAGGCATTGGAATGGGGCTTTACCAATGAAGGTACGGCAGATGGCGAGTTTCGGTTGCTCAAAAATATTATGGGATTATGGCTCATGCAAGAATGTAGAGCGGTTTGGGCAAAAGAAGGAACGATTTTTACTTACGAAGAAGAGGCAGAATTGATTCGACATACAAAACCGTTTACGCATTTCATAGATCCCGATGATCCTTCTTTCTTCAATCCAGAAAATATGCCGAAACAAATCCGGGATTTCTGTATAAAGAGTGGGCAACAGCCGCCTGAAACGGAAGGAAGTTTCCTCCGTTGTATTTTGGAGAGTCTTTCACTCAAGTACAGGTGGGTTTTAGAAAAACTAGAAGCTTTAACTGGAAAATCAATAGAGGTTATCCATATGGGCGGCGGTGGCATTCAAAATGATTTGTTTTGTCAATTTACCGCAAATGCGACAAACCGCCCTGTTATAGCAGGACCGGTTGAAGCGAGTGCGATTGGAAATGCATTATCTCAATGGATTGCACTTGGGAAAATAAAAGATTTAAAGGAAGGTAGAGAAATTGTTGAAAGTTCGTTTCCTGTTAAACATTATCAACCTCAAAATCAATCAGAATGGCAGGAAGCATACGGCCGTTTTATCGAAATAATTGACCAAAATGTAATGAAAAAGGGGTTTTAAAATGAAAACTATTCATAATAGATTTTACAATAAATTACCAAAAATCGGTATAAGACCGACTGTTGATGGGAGAAGAAATGGTGTACGTGAATCTCTTGAAGATATGACGATGAATCTAGCAAAATCGGTAGCGAACTTATTAACTGAAAATTTGCGTCACTATAATGGGGAAGCAATAGAATGTGTCATTGCTGATACATGTATTGGTGGTGTGGCTGAGTCGGCTAAAGCAGCTGAAAAATTTGCAAGAGAGGGAGTCGGTGTTTCGATCACTGTTACACCATGCTGGTGCTATGGTTCTGAAACAATGGATATGAATCCCGATATTCCAAAAGCGGTATGGGGATTTAATGGAACAGAACGTCCAGGGGCAGTGTATCTTGCGGCTGTCCTAGCTGCCCACAATCAAAAGGGTATTCCTGCTTTCGGCATATACGGGAAAGATGTGCAAGATTTAAGTGATACATCTATTCCAGAAGATGTGCAGGCAAAACTACTTCAATTTGCAAAGTCTGGTCTTGTTGTTGCTACTTTAAAAGGAAAATCGTATCTTTCGATGGGATCTGTCTCTATGGGGATTGCAGGCAGTTCAGTCCAACCTGAATTTTTCCAAGATTATTTAGGAATGAGAAATGAATATATCGACATGTCTGAATTTGTAAGAAGGATAGATGAAGAGATTTATGATAAGGAAGAATATGAAATGGCTTTAAACTGGGTAAAGGAGTATTGTCCAGAAGGCCCAGATAATAATGCAGAAGAGATGCAACGATCAAGGGAGCAAAAGAATAAAGATTGGGATACTAGCGTTAAAATGACGTTAATTGCAAGAGATCTTATGGTTGGAAATCCGAAACTAGAGGAACTTGGCTATGGTGAAGAAGCATTAGGACATAACGCCATTTCTGCAGGTTTCCAAGGTCAGCGCCAATGGACGGACCATTTCCCGAATGGTGATTTTATGGAAACAATTTTAAATTCGTCCTTTGATTGGAACGGAATCCGTCCTCCATACATTATGGCTACTGAAAATGACAGTTTAAATGGAGTCACGATGCTATTTGGTCATTTATTAACAAATACGGCTCAAGTTTTTGCGGATGTAAGAACGTATTGGAGCCCGGAGGCAGTAGAACGTGTGACAGGGCATAAACCGGAAGGATTGGCGGCAAATGGATTTATTCATATGATTAACTCCGGTTCCGCTGCGCTTGATGGTACAGGACAACAAACGAAAGATGGAAATCCTGTTATAAAACCGTTTTGGGAAATTACGGAGGAAGAAGCTCAAAAGTGTCTAGCAGCTACTTCATGGAGACCAGCTTCAACAGGATATTTCCGCGGAGGTGGATTCTCGAGTGATTTCTTAACGAAGGGAAATATGCCTGTAACAGCAGCTCGTCTCAACCTTGTTAAAGGATTAGGTCCTGTTTTACAAATTGCAGAAGGTTACACAGTTGAAATACCGGAAGAGGTTCATGATGTATTGGATGATAGAACCGATCCAACTTGGCCAACAACTTGGTTTGTACCAAATTTAACAGGAGAAGGTGCCTTTAAAGATGTTTACACCGTGATGAATAATTGGGGTGCCAACCACTGCGTAATTAGCTACGGACATATTGGCAATGATTTAATTACTCTTGCTTCCATGCTCCGAATTCCTGTAAATATGCATAACGTCAAAGAGGAGCAAATCTTTAGACCGAGTGCGTGGGGAATGTTCGGAACAAAAGATTCAGAAGCAGCAGATTACCGCGCCTGCCAAAATTTTGGTCCATTATACCATTGATGAAAAGATCCCCTGATTGTATATCGGGGGGGGGGACTATAAAGCATATTTTTCCGCATTGGAATGAAAGTACTTTACATGTAAATGAATTGTAGTACTTAAAAGAGTCGCAAATAATATGAAACTCTTGAACATACGGATACACACTATTTTCGTATCCGAAATAATAGAACAATAAAAAATAACGGGGGTAAGAATATGGTTAATAGCTTATGGAACGAAACAAAGGCATCACAATTATCGCAAGGAGTAGACGAATTAGTTTATCGTTCGAATTTAATTGGAACAGACCGTGCAGTATGTAATTGGGGCGGTGGAAATACATCGGTAAAGACATTTGAAAAGGATTTTCGTGGTCATGATGTAGAGGTCATGTGGGTTAAAGGAAGTGGATCTGATTTAGCGACTATGAAAGCACAAAACTTTACTGGTTTAAGAATGGAAGACATTCGTTTATTAATTGATCGTGAAGAAATGCCAGACGAAGAAATGGTAGAGTACTTATCGCATTGTATGATTGACAACAAACATCCACGTGCATCTATCGAAACGTTATTGCATGCTTTCTTACCTTTTAAACATGTCGATCATACACATCCAGATGCCATTATTAGTCTTTGCTGCGCACATAATGGAAGACAAATTGCCGAGGAGATTTACGGTAATCGTTTCGTTTGGGTTCCATATGTGCGTCCTGGATTTACGTTATCTAAAATGATTGCGGAAGGCGTGAAAAATAATCCAAATGCTGAACTAGTGTTAATGGAAAAACACGGCTTAGTCGTTTGGGGAGATACGGCGAAGGAGAGTTATGAAAAAACGATTGCTGTCATTAATGAGGCAGAACAATATATTCATGAGCGAGTGACTGAAAGTACTGTATTTGGAGGTCAAAAATACGAAGCACTTTCAGTAGAAGAGCGTAGAAGTATTCTTGCAAAAGTAATGCCGATTATTCGCGGGGCAGTTAGCGATGAAAAGAAAATGCTATTATCTTATGATGATGCAGATGAAGTACTTCAATTTGTAAACAGCCATAATGCACGAGAGCTTTCTCAAGTTGGAGCGGCTTGTCCTGACCATTTAGTTCACACAAAGCGCAGTCCTCTGTATATTGATTGGGATCCGCAAACGAAAGACGTAGACGGATTAATAGAGAAAATGAAAGCTGATGTGGAAAGCTTTAAAAACGAGTATAAAGCTTACTTTGAACGTAACAAATACGAAGGAGACAAAATGTTTGAATCTGCACCTCGCGTTATTTTAATTCCTGGTATCGGTATGGTGAATACTGGTAAAAATCTAGTGATGTCAAAAGTAAGTGGTGCGCTGTATCATAGGGCGATTTCGGTAATGAAAGGTTCCACAACACTTGGAAGTTTTGTTTCTTTGAATGAAAATGACTCCTATAATGTTGAGTACTGGCCACTAGAACTATATAAATTATCGTTAGCACCAGCTGAAGCGGAATTTTCTCGTAAAGTTGCTTTTATTACAGGTGGCGCTGGCGGAATCGGAAGTGAAACAGGACGCTGCCTCGTTTCAGAAGGTGCGCATGTAGTGCTTGCTGATTTGAACTTTGAAGGAGCAGAAAAAGTCGCGGCTGAAATTAACGAGAAGTATGGCGAAGGTTGTGCGCTCGCGGTAAAAATGGATGTAACAAAAGAAGAAGAAGTACAGGCGGCATTTGAGCAGGCAGCTCTTGCTTACGGAGGCGTTGATAGTATCGTGAACAATGCAGGGCTTGCGACGTCTAGTCCATTTGATGAAACAACGCTTCAGGAATGGAATTTAAATATGAATGTGCTTGGAACGGGATACTTTTTAGTGGCACGTGAAGCATTTAAGCAAATGAAACAGCAAGGAATTGGTGGAAACATGGTATTTGTCGGTTCGAAAAATTCTGTGTACGCAGGGAAAAACGCCACAGCATACAGCTCTGTAAAAGCACTCGAAACGCACTTAGCGAGATGTATTGCAGCTGAAGGCGGTGAGTATGGTATTCGTGTAAATTCAGTTCTTCCAGATGCAGTTCTGCAAGGGTCAGCCATTTGGGGTTCAAAATGGCGTGAAGAACGTGCCGCAGCATATGGTATCGAACCTGATCAGTTAGAAGAGCATTACCGTAAACGCACAACATTATTGGTTAATATTTATTCGAAAGACATCGCTGAATCGATTGCATTCTTTGCCTCTTCAAAGGCAGATAAAACAACGGGATGTATGATTACAGTTGATGGTGGCGTAACAGCGGCATTTACTAGATAATTATTTTGCTTGTGAAAAGGTGTAATAGGCGAATATTTTCGCCTATTATACTTCCATATAAAAGAATAGCGAATTTCATGGGGAGAATAGAATAAGTCAATGTGCAGAAGGGGATATTTTACATTCGCTTTTCAAAAGGGGATGGAAATTTGAAACTTAAAAACCTATTAACAGGGGGAGTGCTTTTTGGTACTTTATTGTTCTCTTTAGGAAGCACTGGAGAGTTTAGTAAAGTAGAGGCAACATCACCTATTACGATTGAAACTCCAAAACCAGAGGGAAAGAAATTAACACTTTGGTACAATCAACCGGCAAAAGATTGGGAAAAACAAGCATTGCCAATTGGTAATGGTTATATGGGCGGCATGGTCTTTGGCGGAGTCCAGCAAGAACGTATTCAGTTTAATGAAAAAACGCTTTGGACTGGCGGACCAAGCAGTACGAGCGAGTATACTTACGGGAATCGTGATGGAGCAGCGAGTCACTTAGGTAGCATTAGGGAAAAGTTAGCAAAAGGTGATAAATCAGGGGCAGAAAAGGAATCTTCACAATTTCTCACAGGTCTTGAAAAAGGGTTTGGTTCCTATCAAAATTTTGGAGATATATACTTAGATTTTAATATGCCAGACGCGTCTTCATTTTCTAATTATCGTAGGGAATTAAATATAAATGAGGGAATTGCTACTGTTTCCTATAACTATAAAGATGTTCAATACAATAGAGAATATTTCACAAGTTATCCTGATCGCGTTATGGTCATGCGTTTAACGGCTAGTGAAGCTAAAAAGATTTCATTAGATGTTAGACCAACGAGCGCACAAGGAGGGCAAGTAACGTCCGTAGATAATAAAATCACGATGAAAGGACAAATAACGAATAATGGAATGAAATATGAAGCAGCATTCAAAGTGTTGAATGAGGGCGGCACATTAACAGCAGAGAATGGAAAAATTAAAGTAGCAAATGCAGATAGCTTAACAATTATTATGACGGCGGCTACTGATTATGAAAATAAATACCCTGCTTATAAAGGGGAAGATCCACATGAAAAGGTTGAAAAAACCATGGCCGCTATTTCTAAAAAGAGTTATGAGGTTTTAAAATATACACATATTAAAGACTATCACTCTTTATTTAATCGTGTTTCTTTAAATTTAGGAGGGGAAAAACCATCTGTTCCAACAAATGAACTACTAGCATCTTACAGTAAAGAAAACAGTAAGTATTTAGAAGAACTATTCTTCCAATATGGAAGGTATTTGCTTATTTCTTCTTCAAGACCAGGAACGCTCCCTGCCAATTTACAAGGGGTATGGAATAATTCGAACACACCACCGTGGGAAAGTGACTATCATTTCAATATAAATTTGCAAATGAATTATTGGCCTGCAGAAGTGACGAATTTATCTGAAACAGCGTTGCCATTAATGGACTATGTTGATTCATTAAGAGAACCAGGAAGAGTTTCAGCAGAAAAACATTTCGGTGTTAAGGGCGGTGGATGGACTGTTAACACGATGAATAATCCATTTGGGTTTACTGCTCCTGGATGGGGATTAGGCTGGGGGTGGGCACCTAGTGCGAATGCCTTCATTGGTCAAAATGTTTGGGAACATTACAAATTTACGGATGATAAACAATACTTAAAAGAAAAGATTTATCCAATAATTAATGAAGCGGCTGAGTTTCATAGTAAGTTTTTAGTGGAAGATCAAAATAAGAAGTTAGTTGTTTCTCCGTGCTGGTCTCCAGAGCTTGGTGGTATTTCTAATGGATGTGCTTTTGACCAACAGTTAGTGTATGAATTGTTCTCGAATGTAATTGAAGCGAGTGAGGTTTTACAGATTGATAATGTATTTCGAGATGAGTTAAAGGCGAAAAGGGACCGATTATTCCCGCCAATTCAAATTGGTAGATATGGTCAGGTGCAAGAGTGGAAGGATGATATAGATGATCCTGGTGAAACGCACCGGCATATATCCCAGCTAGTGGCACTATATCCAGGAAGTATGATTAATTACAAAACACCAGAATGGCTTCAGGCAGCTAAAGTTACTTTAAACCATCGTGGTGACGAGGGAACAGGCTGGAGTAAAGCGAATAAAATTAACTTATGGGCACGTTTATTAGATGGTGACCATGCTTATAAAATTTTGCAAGGGCAACTTACAGGAAGTACACTCAGCAACCTATTTGATACGCATCCACCGTTTCAAATTGACGGAAACTTTGGCGCAACATCGGGAATTGCTGAAATGTTAATTCAAAGCCATACCGACTCCATTCAATTATTGCCTGCACTTCCGAAAGCTTGGAAGAACGGTTCCTATAAAGGACTAAGAGCACGCGGTGCATTTACGATTAATGCGGACTGGAAAAATGGAGTTCCTACAGTCATTCAGGTGACTTCTGATCATGGAAACGATGTAAAGTTAAAAAGTCCAATGTTCAATACACCATTTACTCTGACAAGAGTCGGAAATAATACACCGGTGCAATTTACGAAGAATGGCGATACAATTTCATTTAAAACGGAACAAGGTAAAGCTTATAAAATTGAGTCTATGCTCAGTTTCGATTTAGAATCTACGAACAGTGTAACTGCAGGAAATACAGTGAAGGTAAAAGCTCATTTATCAAACTTTGGTACATTGAAATCTTCTTCTGGGGA
This sequence comes from Bacillus sp. MYb56, assembly GCF_002976445.1. Lineage (NCBI taxonomy): Bacteria > Bacillati > Bacillota > Bacilli > Caryophanales > Bacillaceae > Bacillus > Bacillus sp. MYb56. Next base: position 411,140 of record NZ_PCOH01000002.1, on the reverse strand, counting down.
AGTGGTTGTAAAGGCTCCTGAGAGCTGGAATGTGAAACCAATTAAAGTAGCTTTTGAAGGTGTTGAACCAGGAGAATCTAAAACAATTGAGGCGGATATACCTGTTCCAATTGATATAGTTGCTAACAATTACGCCATTGAAGCGGAAGTAAACACAGATAGTGGGACGGTTAGTAAATCCAATCAAATAGAAGTTACTCCAGCAGTAAAGCTAATTTCGGCAAAGGTAGAACCAAATCCAATTATTGTTGAAGGTGGTTCTACTACATTAAAAGTAAAGGTTCAAAATGAAATAAAGGAAAAAGTGACACCTGGAAAAATTGAATTGCAATTACCAGACGGCTGGAATGCACAGCCATCAACAACGGACTTTCAATTACCGGCAGGAGGAGAGGAAACATATTCGTTTGTTATTACTCCGCCAACTCAGTTTAAAGGAATGAAAGAAGTTGGAGTTTCTGTAAAATTGGGGAATGCGGTGGTGACTTCAACGAAAGTGCAAGTGGCTTCTGGCGGCATCTATCTTAGTGATATTCCGTGGATAAAAGCAACTGCCGGATGGGCAACAGTTCAAAAGGATAAAAGTACCGACGGAAACCCAATCTCATTACTCGGAACGGCAGGGCCGATTACGTATAAAAAAGGGATCGGAACTCATGCAAAATCAGAAGTTACCTATGATATATCAAAGGCAACATACAAACGATTTAATTCATATGTAGGAATTGATCAAGAATCTGGCGGTAAAGGTGGTTCAGTCGTGTTTAAAGTATTACTTGATGGAGTGGAAGTATTTAATAGCGGCACAATGTATTATAATACCCCAGCCAAATTTGTTGATGTTGATCTTACTGGTAAGAAAGAATTAAAACTAGTAGTTGACGATGCAGGTAACGGTAATGGAAATGATCATGCGGACTGGGGGGATGCTTGGTTGAGTTATAAATAATCTATTATATTGGTATCAAGCTAACATAAAATGAAAAAAATGCTATTCTTTCTATAGAATCATAGGGAGAATAGCATTTTTTTATCTAAAATATCATATAAAGTCATATTCTCCACCTACAGTTCGTAAATAACCGATGGAGTGATTTCCTTGCATAATAACCGAATTGTGTTAATGTCTACGATTTACAAAAGAAAGCATATGAGGTGTTCTAAAAATGAAATTAAATAAGAATTAGTACATGTATCACTTGTTTTTGGATGTGAGGTATTAGTTCCTAAATAAAATTTTTCTTTTTCTGCAGTGGATTTCTTATAAAATGAAATCAATCATAGAGTGCCTTGCTCCGACTTGAACAATCTTAATTTTACATTACATCGCTATCAAGCTAAGAAAATAGAGCTACCTCCAGAATGAGGTTTTGCCCTAACTTGCAATAAAAAAGCTCATTTTTTCGTTTAAGGTGGATCTGTTTTCTTAAGTTGATGGGCAGGTGACGGTACCACATTTAAAGAAATTTAGTTTTGTTAGCTTAATAGTAATTCAATTTTAAATTTTTCACTTTACTATTATTAGATTTGTTAGAAGGGGTATCATTTATTTGATATAATTAATGGATGTGAATCAAGAAATAGAAAGAAAGATACTTCTAGTGATTTTATACTTAAAATGTAGGGAGATTGAACAGAGTTATGGGGAATGAAAAAGAAATTAGTTCCGCTAAATTAATATGGAAGATGACGCGCCCACATACATTAACGGCGACGTTTTCTCCTGTAATTTTAGGGACAGTGGCATCACTTTATGTTGCCGAAATTCATTGGCTTTTATTTATTGCGATGATGGTTGCATGTTTAGCGTTGCAAATAGCAACGAATTTATTTAACGAGTACTATGATTTCAAACGTGGATTAGATACCGCTGATTCTGTTGGCATCGGTGGTGGAATTGTCCGTCATGGATTGAAACCAAAAAATGTTTTAACAGTTGCGCTTTTATTGTATGTGGTAGCAGCATTTATTGGCATTTATATTTGTATGAATAGCAGCTGGTGGTTAGTTGTCATTGGTTTAATTGGGATGGCGGTTGGCTATTTATATACAGGTGGTCCATTACCAATTGCGTACACTCCATTTGGAGAATTAGTTTCTGGATTGTTAATGGGGACATGTTTTGTACTCATTGCTTTCTTTATTCAAACGAATACTATAACGATTGAAAGTATATTGATTTCCATTCCAATTGGAATTTTAGTAGGTGCAATTAACATGTCGAATAACATCCGAGATATCGAAGGAGATATTAAAGGTGGAAGAAAGACGTTGGTAATCCTCCTTGGGAGAGAAAAAGCAGTGGTAACACTAGCTGTAGCCTTTTTAATTGCTTATTTATGGATTGCCGTAATTGTGTTGATGGGTTATATAAGCCCTTGGGCATTAGTTATGTTCCTAGGTTTGAAAAAGCCAATCTCTGCTATTCAAAGCTTCCAAAAAGGAGCAAAGGATCCCGGGTATATGCGCATCGCAATGAAATCAACAGCGATGACAAATACGATTTTTGGCTTCTTATTATCAGCAGGACTATTAATTAGTTACTGGTTTTAAATAAAAAATATTTTTAAGTGACTAAACCCCGATTTCTCGATTTTAATATAGAGAAATTGGGGTTTTTATTTTTGTATTTCTTTAATAATGATCAAACTCTTTTATAAATCTACATTATTTAATAGATTAGTTGAGATAAAGATCAGGATAGTGAGAGGAATGCTTTTTATATTTGTCTAAGTTATAGAGATTTTCAATAAAAAAATAGTAAAATACAATATTTTTTTATTGAAAAACGATAAATGTTATGTTAATCTTTAAAAAAAGATAGACAAGGATGAAGAAGAATGAAAAAAATAGTTTTAGTTGGACTTTCTACCATAACTTTAATTATTATTGGTTTTGTCTCTTACATTACATTAACAACGAAAGATCCATTAAGTGACAAAGAATTTCCAAAAACTCAAGAAAAAGCAAAGGCAACTGCTATTGAATATTTTCAAAAAGAAAAACAGTTAGATGTTGTTATAACTAAAGTTGGAGTAGTGGGAGAAATAGGATATAAAGTTTGGATCGAAGGACATGAGCTGAATAATGAACAACAAAAAATTGATGCAATTATAGATGTTGCAAAAGAAGATAAATATAAAGTAATAAGTTCTAATATCGATTAAATATCGATTATTACGTATAGTTGATATTACTTTATTAATATAATTTATCATAGAATGCGACCTTTAAAATGAAAAAGCGCTATCCTGTTTGTAGAAATATACAGAAAGGATGGCGTTTTTGTATGGATTTTTTGATTCAAGATGAGTTTCATTATTTGTTGAAGAATTACAGTTATCTCTGCATTTTATCTTTATATCAGTATGCTATTATCTTGATATAACTATGTTACATTTAGTAGTGACAGAAATAGTGAAAGATTTCTAATTGGTTAAAATATAAAATGAACTATTTCTTTATAAAAATAAAATTAATCGTGGGGAAGATGAATTATGCAAAGAACAATTTTAATTGTAGAAGATGAAGATATTTTACGTGAAATCATGAAGGATTACCTACTAAACGAAGGGTATAACGTCTTAGAGGCGATTGATGGGAAAGAAGCGTTATCTATATTTGAAGAACATGAGGTACATTTAATTATTCTAGACATTATGTTACCGGAATTAGATGGTTGGGCGGTTTGCCGGCGAATTCGGAAGAAATCTAATGTACCTATTATTATGCTAACGGCTCGGGTGGATGAAGATGATACCTTACTCGGATTTGAAATGGGAGCGGATGATTATGTTACAAAACCATATAGTCCTCCTATTTTATTGGCAAGGGCAAAACGATTAATTGAAAGCCGATATTCTTCCACTATTAATGTATCTACTGAAGACACATTAACTAGTAGTGGTATCCATGTACATTTCCCTTCTCGTACAGTAACTGTAGATGGGGAAGACATAAGTATGACACATACAGAATTTGAAATATTAACGTATTTAATGCAAAATCAAGGGATTGTGATTTCGAGAGAACAACTAATCACTAAAATTTGGGGTTATGAATTCGCTGGGGATGATCGTACTGTTAATAGTCATATCCGTAATTTGCGTCATAAATTAGGACAAAAAGCGACTTGTATTGTAACCGTTGTGCGAACTGGTTATAAATTTGAGGGACAGGTATGAAAAAAGGAATTGTATTAAAGTTATTTATATTAACTACGGCATTATGCACACTTATTTTAGTGACTATTTTTATTGGACAAACCATATTTTTTAAGCAATATTATTCGAATCGAAAAGTTAATGATATTAAAACGAATATTCAATCCTTTGAAAAGGCATATATAAAAGCTGGAGATGACGCGAAAAGGATTCAAGAGTTGGAACAAAATTTCTACCAAGATAATGCGACATGGATTACAACGCTAGATAGGGTAGGGAATATAAAATATGCAAGTGATTTTTCTTTAGAAATTCAGTTAGATCCTAACGGAAATAACACCTTTTCTGAACGTTTAATTCAGATACCGTTGTATAGTTTTGTTAATTTAGAAGATATACAAAGGATAAAAGATAGTTTAGAACAGGGGAGTCATATTATTATCGATGGAGTGCAGGAAGGTGATGCAGTAGTCCCTGCGATGTTAACAATAAAAGAGAAGAATATTGGTTTGGAGAACAAGCAGTTGTCAGAGAAGTTATATGGCCCAAAAGTCGCATCTTCAAAAGAAAATTCACAGTTATATTTAGCAGGAAGTATTAAGAACGTGCAGTTACCGGAGGGTACTATAGGAACTAACTCTATTTATGGAAATCGTGTGTTAATAGATAGAATAAAACAATTTCAGGTTGATTTAATATTAAATCAAAAACCAAATAATATTACTTCTACAGAAATAGTGGATTATGAAGAAAATGATATTAAATATAAACTATTAATCAAACCAACAATAGATGCAGATGGTAAGGTAAATTATATATTTGCTATGACATCATTGCAACCAGTTGATGAAGCTGTGCAAATGATAAAGGATTATTATGTATATTTAATTATCTTTGTTTTGATTTTAATCGTTTTGATATCGTTCTATTATTCAAATAAAATCGCCAAACCACTATTACAAATAAATGATACTACAAAAAAAATCGCTGGTTTAGATTTCTCAGAGACGATACCTATTACTACAAAGGATGAAATAGGTGCTTTATCACAAAATATTAATACACTTTCTAAGGCTTTGCATTCGTATATTAATCAATTGCAGCAAGATATAGAGAAAGAAAAGCAATTAGAAAATACACGTAAAGAATTTATCGCGGGTGTTTCACATGAGTTAAAAACACCTTTAAGTATTATGAAGAGCTGTATTTCAATTTTGGAGGATGGTGTTGCTAGTAATAAAAAGGATTATTACTTTAAAGCAATGTCAAAAGAAGTAGATAAAATGGATATGCTCATTATTGATATGCTGGAGTTAGCAAAATTCGAGTCTGGTACGTATAAAATGGAAATGGATGTTTTCCATATTGATGAGATGATTGATTATATATGTGAGCAATTAACCTCGGATATAATAGCTAAGCAATTACATGTGCATAAACAACTTTCTAAAATTGAGGTAGTTGCAAATCCACATCGAATAGAACAGGTGGTTACTAACTTTATTACGAATGCGATTCGTTACACACCAGAACAGGAGAATATTATTATTTCTACAATAGAAGAGAATGAACGTGTAAAAGTATGTGTAGAAAATAAAGGAGCACATATTGAACTAGAACATTTAGAGAAAATATGGGATCGTTTTTATCGAGGAGATACGTCTCGTCAACGCTCCAAAGGTGGAACAGGATTGGGCCTTGCTATTTCAAAAAATATATTAGAGCTGCATGGTGCGGAATATGGTGTTTCGAATACAGAAGATGGAGTGTTATTTTTCTTCTACTTAAATAAAAACGTGTAGAATTTTCATTCTACACGTTTTTATCATTTTTAAACAAAATCGACATTATCTGCATTTTATCTTTATCAGCATTCATTAATATCTTCATTAGAAAGGGAATGAAAAGCTGATAAGGAGATTGTTAAAATGAAAAAAAGAGTGACATTGCTTTTATTTATAATATTAATAATGGGCACAGGAGTTAGTTTCATACATGCTAAGGGGCATAAAAATATATCACAAGAGGATTTACGATTAAGAGGAAAAACAATTGTAATTGATCCAGGGCATGGTGGAGGAGATAGAGGGACGAAAGGAAAGAAATTTGGAACGATTGAAAAAGAGCTTAATTTAAAAGTAGCACAAAATATAAAGAAAGAATTAGAAGAAAGAACGGATGCAAAAGTTATATTGACGCGTGAAAAAGATGCGAGTTTACTTTCAGAAACAAAACAAAAGGAAGAATTGCAAGCGCGTGTCAAAGTAGTGAAAGAACATGCGGCGGATCTTTATATTAGCATTCATCATGATGCTTTTGAGGATACAAATGTAAAAGGAATAACAACTCATTATGGATCTAATAAAAGGAAAGATAAAAAATTAGCTAAGATCGTACAAGAAGCTATTTTTGATCAAAATATAGACAGCCGAGATCGAGGTGTTCATGGCAGTGATTTTCTTGTCTTACGAGAAAATTCTTCTCCGGCTATCCTAATAGAATTAGGGTTTACATCTAATGCGAGTGATGAAAAAAGAATGAATTCAGAAGAATTCCAAGCAAAATCGCAAAAAGGAATTGTGGATGGCATTATTAATTATTTTACGATGTAATAAAATAGGCAAATAGAAAAATACTATTCTTTCTAAATCTTAATTAGGAAGAGTAGTATTTTTTATTTTGGGTGTATATCCAGTTTTCAAATTAAAAACAAATATTTTTCTAAAGAGTGGATGCAATACGCTATTCTTTAACTGATTTCGACATTATCTGCATTTTATCTTTATCCATCTCTATTAATCTATTTATTGTAAACACCGGGTGAAACTAATGATTCAGTCGAGTAAAGGCTCAGCCTTATAAATAATGAATATGAAAATTAATAGGGAAAGGATCGAAAAATAATGAAAGAATCACAAAGTAAGAAAAAAACAAGTCGATTAACTAAGGTAATAATATCTCTAGGAGTTGTTTTAGCAACGACCTTTTTCACTTTCTTTTTAATTGGAAAATGGCACTCTATCCCAGCGAAGGGAGTAGCTAATGAAAGTATGAAACAAGTTAATACGCAACAACAAGAAAAGAAAAAGGAAACATCACCAGCAAAACAAAAAAGACCTGATGGAAAACCGGTAGGAAAAGTTGTCTATTTAACATTTGATGACGGTCCTAGCGAATTGACTGGGAAATTTTTAGATGTACTAAAAGAGCAAAATGTTGCCTCTACATTTTTTATGCAAGGTAGCAATTTACAAAATACAGGTTTTCAGGAAAATGTAAAACGAGCAGTAAAAGAAGGACATTATATTGGTGCACATAGTATGACACATAATAGTGATAAGCTATACAAAAAGGGACAATTTGTACCAGAGATGAAAGAAACGTTAGATCTTATCCATAATATTACGGGTACAACTCCTAAACTGGTCCGTCCGCCATATGGATCTGCACCAGGATTAAAGGGAGAGGAAATTCGGAATCAAATTGTAGAAGCAGCAATAAAAGTTTGGGATTGGACAGTAGACTCAAATGATTGGAAATTAAAAGATAATCCAACTCAGATTATCGAAAATGTAAAAAAACAGACAACAGAAGAAGTAGAAGTTGTTTTAATGCATGAAAAAGCACAAACATTACAAGCTCTTCCTGAAATTATTAAATTTTATAAAGAGCAAGGGTATGAATTTGGGGTATATAATGATGAGGATCATTTTCGTCTAAACTTCCAAAAAGATCAACGTCTATAGTATAAACATAGTTATTTTAAAAGGTGTTTTTATTACTAAATCAATAATTAAGCCAAAAGTCGATTTCCTATACGATAAAGAAATCGGCTTTTTCTTTATGGAATTTTACTTTGTGTATGAAGCCTGTGTTTTAGGATGAATATATTGAACTCATTTTAAAACGGCATTTGAGGGCTCGTATTATTTTTTCTAAATTTATTAGTTAAGATTATTCGACAATTATATAAATAATCATTTAAAGTATAAAATATACACATCTTAGGGAGGGCATATATGTGAAGAAGTGGATGAAAATTGTTCTTTACTCTTTACTAGGTATTTTACTTATAGGAAGTATTACGTTTTTGACTTGGTCTCAGTTTACTTATAAACCAACGAAAGAGGCTTTGTCGTTAGTAGATGATAAAAAAGATGAAGGTAATATAGTATTTGGAGAGAAAGATGCTAAAATAGGGGTTATTTTTTATCAAGGAGCTAAAGTAGAAGCTGAGGCTTATAGTTACTTAGGAAAAGCTCTTGCAAAAGAGGGGCATGTTGTAGTAATGCCTAAGTTACCATTAAATTTAGCGATACTTGGAATCAATGCAGTAGACAGTGTAATTGAACAGTATCCTGAAGTTCAAAAATGGTATGTTGCGGGGCATTCAATGGGAGGAGCTATGATTTCTAAGTATGCCTTTCAACATGAAGACAAGGTAGACGGGATCATTTTCTTAGGTTCGTATCCTGCAGATGATTTCTCTACTAAATCGATTCCAATGTTATCAATTTATGGGGAAGTAGATGCTTTAGCAACTGTAGAAAAAATAGAGAGCAATAAAAAGTTAATGTCAAAGAATACAGCTATGCACATGATAAAAGGCGGAAACCATGCTCATTTTGGCATGTATGGTGAGCAAAAAGGTGATAATGCGAGCTTAATTACGTCAAAAGCACAACGAGATGAAACAGTGAAAGTAATTGAAGAATGGTTATTAAAACAATGATAGCGAATGTAATAAATTTACCGAAAGGATTCTCCCATCTCAAGCATGTGTAGGAAGATAGCCTAACGGTAGGTGGGAGAGATAATAAAGAGCCAACTCGTACGAATTGGCTCTTTTATTTATTTGCTATCTCCAATTGGCCCCTTATTTTCTCCGGAATGTCCTTTTCAGAAATAATGTCGTAGGAATAGACATACTTACCTTTCACATGAATTTTTAAGTAAGTTTTTCTTATAAAATCATTAGGAGTGTTCGTTCCTACTTTATATTCCTTTTCATTCCTTAATTCATCAACACCTTTTAGCGAGTACATAGCTCTTCCTTTATGATGGTAATCTGGAACGCCATATTCCTCCGTAATAGCGTATACATTTTTTTCTTCAGCAATCGGATTAAATCTGTCTAAATCTCCGCGTAATATGAAAGGTAGTAAGTATATAGGGAGGCCTATGCCTATTATGTAAAGTACAAATTTCTTCATGATTGTTTCTCCTTTTACGTATTTACGTTTTTCAGTATAGAAAAAACTTCTTATGAATATAGCGGGGAATTTCTTAAGTTTTTCTTAAAAAAATTTTTAAAGTAAGGTTATTTTAACCAAAATTTTCATGAAAATACCTTTAAAAAGAACGTTAGTTCGTATATAATAAGAACAGACGTTCTTTTGTTAGGAGTGATAACCTTGTATGATTATTCTCTTTTACCAAATCGCATTATTCTTTGTGTAGATCTTCGTAGCTTTTATGCGAGCGTATCATGTATTAAAAAAGGACTTGATCCACGTTATACAAAATTGGCTGTCGTAGGAGATGTAAACCGCAGTGGATCAATTGTATTGGCAGCAACACCGCCATTAAAAGCGTTAGGAATAAAGAAGATGGCTCGTTTGTACGAAATACCGAAGCGGCAAGATATTATTATTGTGAATCCAATTATGCATACGTATGTGAAATGTTCAAATTACATAACGGGCTTAGCTTTACAGTATGTTGCGCCGGAAGATTTTCATCAATATAGTATCGATGTTCTGTTATATTAAAGTAAACCAAAGAAAATGGTTTACTTTTTTCGTTTATGGCTTAGAAAGAATGTATTTATTAATAGTGTACTAAAAGAATTTCAGTACACTATTAATAAATACAGCAAATGAGGTGAGAATTGTAGGGTGAAGCATGAAAATACGTATGGATTAAAAGTAAAAAAAGCTAGTAATGGAGAAATTCTAAGATATTTAATTGTGGAGGATGGTATTCCTGTACCAGAAGTATGTTTATGGCTTGATTTTGTTTCAATAAATAGCTATTTAACAGGAGAGAGATATGCTTATGCTTTATTACAATATCTTAGATATTTAAAAGAGAGGAATATCCATTATAAAAATGTGACTAGAAAGGGAGTCATAGAAGAATATGTGAAGCATCTTTTAGGATTAAACGAGAAAGTTTTAAATGTTGATACGAATATGACTTACACAGCCGTGAAGATGAATATTAGTGTTCTAAAAGGCTTTTATTACTGGCTAGAGGACAATATGAAAATTATTCATAATCCTATTATCTACGGAAATAGCGATATAAAAAATACTAAATTTAAAGAAAAAATTTTTTTATACGGACAGATATGGGAGTTTGATGTAGAAAAGACAATTTTGAGTAGATTAACTTACAAGCAAAAAAGAAATCATCTAAAATGGTACAGCGAAGAAGAGAAAGAAAGTATTTTTGATTTTTTACCAACTGTACGAGATAAACTTATTTTCCAAATTAGTATCGAAACTGGTATGAGAATCGGTGAAATATTGGGTTTAAGGTTAGAGGATTTTGATCCTCATAATAATTGGCTTTCAATAATAAAAAGAGACAATATTAAAAATTATGCTAAAGCGAAAACAAAAGAAAGAGAGGTACCGATATATGAAACTCTTTCTGAACAAATACAAGTATACAAAGAAAATGAACGAAGAAAATCAGATATTTATTATAGTGAATATTTATTTCTAAATCACAAAGGAAAGTATAAAGGAGAACCATTAAAAGCACGTAACTTCTTACACATTTTAAAAAATGCTGCTGAAAAAGCTGGTATGGAACGTTCTGAAATTAGAACACATAGTGGAAGAAGCACCAGAGCCCAAGAATTAGTTGAGATTATGAGAGAACATCCCGAATTAGGTGTGACAGAGGGGTTAATATTAGAAGAATTAGGTTGGTCTAGTGTGAGAAGTTTAAAAGTATATGAGAAAGGATACACGAAGAAGCAGAGAAAAAAAGTAATGGATAAGATTAAAACTATAGTAGTCAATCAGAGTGATGAATAGGAGCGAACAATGGCTAATGTAAAAGTACTAAGAGACATATCACCAGTACAGGGTGTTTACGAAATTAACGGTTATGAAATTAAACTGTATTGGTCAAAAAAATTATATGTAGATGATCCAGGTTTTATCCCTATGGAGTATCTGGAGGTTCTAGTGGATGATGTAGAGTATGCATTGAAAAGCACCGATATAAAATTATTTAAATGTGTCATAAGGAGTCCGTTACTAGCAAATAATGTATTGAAGATTGCAGAAAAGGTTTTTTATAATGAATTTTCAGCTCTCTTGAAGGAGATTTGTAAGGAGTTTTATTCCAAGGAAAAGGTGATTAGTAAGCAAGGAATTATTGAGTTTTTAATTGAAGAATATGTCCATACTGGAAACCAGCATCATATTATAAAAGAGAGTGTAGAAGTATTTTATACTCAACTAAAAAATGATTTGAAAAATGCCTTAGTTGATCTACGAATAAAAGGTGTTAAAAGGATTTTAAATTCATTTCCAGATTATATAAGAAGACAACCTTTATACACTGACTTGAAAGAAGTTTCTTCTAATTATCTAATTCGAATTGGAAAGGTATATATAGATGAACACTTATGTTTTAATAGAAAAAAGTTTGGAGCTTTTGCATTAGGAATTAGTGATATTAATTCACTTGTTATGAACAATATAGATTTTCGATATTTTATGCAACCAATATTTCAACAACTAGAATCTTATTTAATAGAAAAATTGAAAACACACAGATATTCTTTCTCTGATGATATTTGGCTAATTGTTGATATAAATATACAAATTCCAATGATTAGAAAATTGGATTGGACATTTTTACACGGTATAGTAAAAGTAGAGTTGAAAGAATATATACATAGTTATACACAAATGGGAGAGAATGTAAGGGGAGTTGCTAGAAGATTTAGGCATATTCAAAAGTTAGGAGCTGCATTGCATAAAATGCAATACAATAAATACTCATCCTTATTAGATATAGATGTAATTCAAGTGCAACAAATTATTGATATTTTACAAAAAATCCATGGCAAAACAGGCATGAACTATAATATTAAAACAATACAAAGCTGTATTTCTGAATGTAGACTATTATTTGATTGGATAGTTAAAAAGAAAGAAAAAAGTTCTATAGAGAATCCTTTTAGGATGATGATTTTACATAACGTGGATGCATTTTCTGAAAGCGCTACCTATATTCCTGAAGAAGTTATAAATGTATTAAAAGAAAAATTAAGTGAGCTAGATCCATTTGTACAATGTGCATGGACTATTATGATGAACACGGGAATTAGAATTAGTGAAGCTATTAATTTAAAAGAAGAGTGCCTTATTTATGACACTAAAGATAGAATTTATTATCTTAAATTCATTCCACATAAGACTTTAAAGTATAGAAGAAAGCATGGCCTTGAAGATTATCATTATCTTCCTATTAGTGATGCGAGTTTGATAAAAATTATTAATCAGCAAATTGAAGATACAAGAGAGTTAAGAAAAATTAGTGGAGAAAACAGAATATTTTTAAAGAATACAAAAAAGGGAATCAAACTGTATTCTGGTACAGAAATAGCGCGAGCGATTAATAAATTAATTCATAAATACAGTATACGCGATCGGGATGGTTTATTATGGAAATATACCCATCATCAATGTAGAAAAACTGTAGCAGTTAATTTATTCACAAATGGTGCAACAGTAGAAGAGGTCAGTGATTGGTTAACTCATTTAGATTCAAAAGCTACTATGAAACATTATCATGACATTGAACTTATGAAAATTGCGAAATTAGATGCCGAATATTTCAATGTTGCGTTCGATAATTTAGATTCAGATATTAAGAATATATATAGTCCATCAGAACTAAAACATTTAAAGGATGAAATTATGATGGGATCTAGAAGTACACCTGAAGGACACGGAACTTGTATAAAACATGTATCATTTGGTCCATGTCATAAGAAAAAATGTGTAGGATGCAAGATGTTGATAACAGGTCCGCAAAAGTTGGAAATGTGGAAAAAGCTATATAGCGAACAACAAAGCTATTTAGATGAATGGGAAAAAGTTATGATTGAAAATAATATTGGTGAGTGGAAAGATTATAGAGAATATCAAGCGGAGATAAGTTTATTAAAAACATATGATGATACAGTTCAGAAACTAGAAAAGTTTATAAAAGAGAGGTTATCAGAAGATGAACAAAAACAGTATCTCCATAACTAGTACAGATCCATTATATGATGGCACTCTAAGACGAAGACTTATAGATAAAATCTCACAATTAGGAGATTTTGATTTTGCAGATGATGTTTGGTATTACCGTCATAAGCATAGAGATTCAAGAGCAAAATCATACTATGTAGTAAGATTTCATAAGTTCAATGAGCCTTATAAAAGTTTATTAAAGTATTATGCATTGATTAAAACTCATTCTGTTTTTGGTATTCAGCAAAAAGTATATTATATTGCAGTTTTTATAGATTTTTTACATGAAAACTATCCAGGAGTTTCCTTGAGAAATATACGTAGAGATATTATTAATGCATATGAATATGCAATTAGTATTGATAATAATTACAAGCCAAATCATAAAAGTGCACTCTATAGAGCAATTAATGATTTTTTTAAAAGCCTTAAAGGGTTTCCAGAACTACCTCATACTGTTCCGACGAAATCTATAAATCCTTTTAAACAAGTTCATAATCCTAAAAATAGGATGGTTCCTCTTAACGCTATTCAAAAGATGGATAGAGCAATGAAGAATATGAATGTTAATATTCCTTTAGAATTCCGTACCTTTTACTGGTTAATAAGATCATTTCCAAACAGAGGAACTGAAATATTAAGTATGAAAAGGGAGTGTTTAAAAGCTTTTTATAGTGAATATACAATTAGTATTCCTACCTTTAAGCAAAATGGTGGGTATTATAATCCTGAAATGAAAGCAATTCCTGTTATCTATTCTGGGCATGGTAAATTTGTGGTGGATCTAATCAAACAATTAAAATTACAAACTGAAAAACTGTTGAAAAATTATCATTTAAATGATGGAGACCAAAAAGATTATTTGTTCATTGGAAGATATTTGACACTACATAATGATGGTAATGGTAATGTGGATATTAGATATGATAAGAGATATAAATTTGTAAGAAATTTAGACAATATTACAATGAATAGATACTTAAAAAGTTTTGCTACAATTATTGGAATTGTTGATGAAAATGGAAATCCTTATACTGTAACTTCTCACCAGTTTAGACATAATGCAGTTACAGATAGAATGTATCAAGTTGGTTACACCATGGAGCAAATAGTTAAGTTAACGGGACATAAAAATATTAACATGCCCTCTCATTACTTACATCAATTAAAAGAAAGACAAAAAGAAGTCCATTTAAATATAGGGGAACTAAAAGGTCTAGAAAATAATGCAGTATCATTTAAAGGAAGAATTATGAATCTTGATACCCAAACAATAAACTTTTTATCAAAGGATTTAAACAAATATTTAACATGGGAAGCAAATGGGAAAAAAGGTGTTGGAATATGCGGCGATATATCTGGGTGTAACCCTAAAGGAACTTCTATACTTTTTGAATGCTATGCATGTGAATGGTTTATTCCAAGAGCCGATTATTATGATGATTACAAAAAAGAATATGAATATTGGCAAGCTGTAATAGAAAGAATTGGTACGGATACAAGAAGAGCCTCTCAATTAGAGAATGCTATAAGAAATATTAGTTATCTAGAAAGGATAATTGAGATATGTGAAAAAGGTATAGAACAGTATCAAACAGAGGGCGTAGATAAATAAAATGTAAAATTTGCTAGAAGATAGGGGAGGAATAAAATGAATACAGGACTTATGCAATATCAGGAGAAGAAACGACACGAATCCATTGAAAAAGTAAGGTGGGCTATTCAGACCTTAAAGGATTTAGAGGGTGAGTCTGTAATTATTCGACCCGAGAAAATTATAGAAATGACAGGGTTAAGCAAAACAGCTATTTATAAAACGCATTTAAGAACGATATGGGATCAGCATTGGATAGGACCATCTTCTCATTCAGATAACATGATAAGTAAAATACAACACAATAGAAAAGTTGCAGAGTTAGAAAAAGAGGTGCAACGCGTCAATAAACATTTAGAAAAAGTAGAAACAAAGATGAGTAATCTTCAGAAGAAATTAGAACTGGAAACATCTAGAAGTCGAGTGTTTATAAATGAGTATGAGGAGCAAAAGAAAGAAAATGAAAAACTTTTGTACAAATATTTGAAATTATTAAGGGTACTTCATGTTCGAGGGATAGAGATTGATGAATCATGAAAGAATTAACTGGAATGTAAGAGGTAGTGTATCTAAATTTAATAAGAGAGACTAATTTGCGCTTAAATTAATCTCTCTTATTTTCCTTAGATGTTTTTGCATAGTAAACTTAGAAGACGATAATAAAGTTAATTATATTTCCGTTTTAATCTTTTCCCACTCTAATTTTATGTGATTTTTTAAGTCGTATTCTAGTAAATCTAATTCCATTCCTATTACTCTTTTTAAATATTTTCTTGAATTCTTTATACTTAAACGAGTACTTTCGGTGTAAGGTATTGGTAACCTCGCTGTCTCTATCCCTTTATTTGTCAATTCTGTTATTATTGTTTTGACCGTATTATCTTGATTTATACTATTTAGATAGTTTATTAAGATATACAAATTATCCATTCTTTGGATAATAATTTTTTCGCGCTCTTTTATAAGGTTTAATTGAAACTCAATATGTAATTTTAAATTATACAGTTTTGAAATTGAAATAGAGCTTTCCTCATTGGCGATAAATGATTTCAACATAGATATATAATTTGCTGTGTTTTGTTTAAGGTGTGTCATTGAATTTATACGTTCATTAGTTATTGAGCTTACATAAGATGATCGCTTATTCAATTTTAATGAAATTAATAGTGTAACAAAACTTGTAGTTGCAGTAATTAATATACCTATAAAGGTAAATTTATCTTTATTAGGTAAAGCTAAAAAAAAGTCTATCATTGAAGACCTCCTATAGTATTTATTAATATCTATTATACTATATGTAAGAATGAAATTGTTTGAAGAAAAATCAATAGGAGTTATTTCATAAAAAATATAGGGATAAATACCTAGCAGAATTCTGCATAAATGGTAAAATATAAATGTATTCTTATATGTCTTTTCTAATTTAGTAAATTGTTTATTTCCCCGAAATTTACAATTAAAAACGAGTGGTAGATTTAATGATAGAAAATTTATATGTGAAAAAAGAGACAGGTCATTGTAGTAGTGAAAGAAGGAGTGATTAAATGAGTAAGACAGTATTTTTAAGGTCTCAAAAATATTTTGATATTAGTCAAATTAAAAGCGAAGCAAAAACAAAAAACATCGATTCTAAAATATTTCCTCTATTAAAAAATCCGAATTTTAGGAAACGGCTAAATAAACATATGTTTCCTAAAAAGAATGAAGGTTCTAATTTTATACAAGTGAAAACAAAATCTTCACTCGAATTTGAACTTTTATGGTTAGCTACTTTCATCAAAATATATAAAGAGCCATTAAATTCTTTTGTTATCATGCAAAAAGAATATTTATCTGCATACTTTAATGCTGAATATGAACAATGTGAGGAGATTTTAGATACTATTCATAATGATTATGGTATTTCAATATGGTTGATAGAAAGTTATATCAACCTCTATAAAAAACTGGATAATAGTTATAAAAAGAGTGAGAAATTTGTTGATTCAATAATTAAGAGTAATGTGAATGTAATATATAAAATATCTAGTTTATTATTACTTTTAAAAAGTGAAGATATAGTATCGCCTACAAGGTATGAAATAGAACTGGATAGGTATATAAAAAATTGGGTAATTATTAAAGATTTAAAATTGAAAGATTATATATATTATAAATTCTCTATGAATTTAGTGAATCAAAAACTAGATTTAGGCAAAATTATGAGTATGGAAGAAAATCTTTCATTAATTGATCGTTATCATACAGCAATAAAAGTATTAATAGATTGTACAGAATTAGAAAAAGTTTCTGTCAATTTAACTGTAGTTAATAAAGTTTTCTCAGTGTTAAGTAGCATTGTAGATGATCCTGTGAGCAATTATTTAAAAGTGAAATTTATGAAATCCTCAATGCTAAAAAATGAAGATTTAATTAATCAAGCTTTAGATTTTTATACAAGTGGTGACTATAAAAATACACTGGAAATTTGCGATAGGATATTGGATGAGCAACCATATACGATTGAGATTTATGAGATATATATTAAATCTCTTTTAAAACTCGAATTGAATAGTGATTTGAATGATAAGCAACTGCATGGAAATATTATCAATACGACCTTGAAATTTTACGATTTGAAAAATGGAAACGATGAAAATGATTTAGATACTATCTTGAAAATTTGTTCTGAGAATGCAAACAATTGGTGGTCTTGGAAACTGCGGAGTTATATTTATGTAATATATTTTGGAACCAAATCTATTAAGGAATTAGATACTATCAAGCAGGGTTTTATAATTTCTAAATATATAAAACCGCAACTGTTATCTTTTATTTACACTAATACCTCTCAACGTAATGAATATATCGGGAAAATATTTAATAATCAATCGATTACTTATAAAGTTCATGAAGCGTATAATGCTTCTAATATTTCTTTAGTTGAAAAACTTGAAATTGATAAGAATCGAAAATATAGATTATTAGCAAATTTACATTCAAATAATAATAATTTTGAATCTGCATTAGAATATTACAACTTAATAGATACAAAAGATATTGGTATTAATCTTTTTGAAGTATCATTGGGGAAAATTAAGTCTTATATTGAATTGAATAATATAGATATGGCTGTTAATTTAATAGTTGATTGTTATTTTTTAAATAGAAATTTATTATTTGAGATTGATAACTTTAAAATTAAAGAGACAATAGTTGATTTCAATTTCAAGTCAGATAACATTGATTACCTTATCTATATTGAGTTAATTTCAAAATACTTAGATGATAAAATATTTGAAAATAAACATTATTATTTTGAGGATTTTGTAAAGGGAAATTATATAGATTTTATTTCAGAACTAGACTGTACAAGCAGTAAATATGAAATGAATAAGATAATTTATTTGTTAAAAAATTATTGTGATGTGGATACTATGTCAAAATATTATCTATTTGAAAACTATGAAGAAGTAGAGGAAGAGAGAATTAAGATATGTAAAACTTTAGGTGTGATTGATTGTGAAAACCTTGAAAAATATAATGATGAAATAAAAAGTATTACACAAAGTATTCAAATAAAAAAATACAGCAACGCCCTGGATAAAAGTAAAATATATGTAGATTTAGATGGTATAAAAAAACAAGTCTATAAAAAGATTAAAGATAATTTCTTAAGGTTGCAGGAATACTTTAAAAGCTTAAAGGATAAACCTGAACCTATTGTATTTACATCTGAAAATAGTGGTGAAAATGAAATTTATAAATTGAAAGGAAATAAGTATTCTGATATATATAATGATATAGTATATGAAATAACAGATTCCTTTTTAGATAGTGGAGAGTATGGATTAAATGTATATTTAAGTGTAGGTATAAGGCACGGTACTTTATTAGGACAACTTAGAAAATTGTTTGAAAAGGATAATTTTTTAACCTTATTTGACTCTAACCTAAAAAAATATAAATCCAATATTTACTGGTTGGAAAAAATGGAAATTCAAGATAGTGAAATTAAAGAGTATATTGATAGCATATTAAGCACATTTAGTGAAGAAATAGATAGGAATCTATTTGATCTAAAAGATTCTAAAATACAAGTATCAACTAAATTTAATGATAACGTATCCCTGTTTAACTATTATATAAATAGTATTGAATTGTTTGTTCTTTTCACAAAACATGCAAACGAAACTGATTTAACATTTGAAAGTTTTATTGATGATATATTTGATTTTTTATGGAAAAAAACAGAAGTAAATTTAAAAAATGTACGGGACTACTTAAATAATGATTTTAAACAGATATTAATTAAACAAATTGGAAGTATGAAAGAATCTTTAAATGAGTATCAAGATAGCGTAAATCTGGATGAGTTTAATCAAAAAATAATTAATTTACGAACAGATTTAGATTACCAAATTGAAAAAGTATCAACGTGGTTTACCAAAGAAAATGTTATAGAAATAGATAACTTTACGGTAGAGTTACCAGTTGATATTGGTTTGGAATATGCTAAAAGTATTAATGGTAATAATAAGAAGTGTACTGTAGATAGAAATATACAGCCAGACTTGCAAATAGACGGGAAATACTTAAAGTGGTTTGTAGATTTGTTTATAACGATATTTGATAATGTTTTTAAAAGAAGTGGAATGAAAGAATTACAACAAATTAGTATTAATATATCTGAGGATGAAAATAAGGCCATTCGTATATCATGTATAAACAAAGTAGATTTATCAATAGAAGAGATTACTTCAAGAAAGGCAGCTCTTCATGAAAAATTAAAAGAAATTAATCATATCATAGAATCAGAGAGTACAGAAATATTAAAAAGAGCTTCTCAAGAGGGCGGTTCAGGCCTGTATAAAATAGTGAAA
The DNA here is from genome assembly GCF_002976445.1 of Bacillus sp. MYb56. NCBI lineage: Bacteria > Bacillati > Bacillota > Bacilli > Caryophanales > Bacillaceae > Bacillus > Bacillus sp. MYb56. The sequence continues at coordinate 391,252 of NZ_PCOH01000002.1, read as the reverse complement.
ATAGTTAAATATGATATTAAACCAGTAAATTCTAAATTAGAATTTGGTATTAATGATGAGACGAAAGAATTTTATATAAATATTTCTATGGGGTCAGGGGGGATTATACTTGAAAATTTTGATCATTGAGGATGATATGAATAAAAGTAGTAAAATAGAAAGCTTTTTGAAACAAGAGGTAGACAATATTTCAATAGATACTGCTATTTCATATAATAGTGGGTTAAGAAAAATTTTATTAGACAAGTATAATCTAATATTACTAGATATGACTATGCCAACCTTTGATAAAACACCTTCTTCACATGGTGGAAAACTTATAAGATATGCAGGGAAAGAAATATTAGGTCAAATGAAGCGAAAAAAAATATTTACGCCAACCATTGTAATTACTCAATATGCTACATTTGGTGAAGAACATAGTTTAAAGAGTTTTGATGAAATGAAAAAAGAACTGTTTGAAGAATATAATGAATTTTTATTATCAATGATTTACTTTGAACCAGATAAATCAGACTGGGAAATGAATATAATTAGTTTAATAAAAGATAGGTAGCCGAATGTTAAATATACTTATAGTTGATGACAATCAAGATAAGATAAACTCTATAAAAAAAATCATTTCACAAAATTCTCTATTTACTAAGATTGAAATAGATACTGCTGATAATTTAAACGACGCGAGATCGTTACTTCAAAAGCAATTGTTTGATTTAATGGTATTGGATATTCAGTTACCTGAATGTAATGGGGCTACTGTACGAAAGGACGCTGGTATTTCTTTTATACAGGAGATTACGTCTACTAAAAGATTTAATCGACCTAATACAATTTTGTGTCTAAGCGAATTTGATGATAGTTTAGAAGATTATAAAGTTCAAATTAAAGATTCAATTTTTGCGATTGAAAAATATGATATTCATTCAGATAGTTGGCAAAAGATACTCATTCAAACTCTAGAACATATAGATTTAGTAAAAGAAAGTAAACGCTCTTCGGAATTAGATTATAGATTTGATTTTGGAATTGTATGTGCATTACGAAAAGAACTAGAAAGTATTTTAAAATTAGATTTTAATTGGAAGCAAGTAAGGATTTTTAAAGATGAAGAATTATTCTATAATGTAGGGTCTTTTTCTGTAGCTGAAAATGAATATAAGATTGTTTGTGTGTCACCAAATGAAATGGGAATTGCAGCTTCATCTATTACGACTTTAAAATTAATTGATTATTTTAAACCTCAATATTTATTTATGACGGGTATTATGGCTGGAATAAAAGGTAAAACTAATATAGGGGATATAATAGTTGCAGAACCTAGTTGGCATTATGAGGTAGGAAAATATTCGAATGTGGGTGGAGAACGGACATTTCAACCAACAACTTCTCATGTAAGAGCATCTGGAAATCTTTTGAGTTTAGTAGAGGAGATAGGATACGATAAAGCGTTTTTATCTTCTATTTATACTAAGTTTGATTCTACTAAACCTTCAACAGTTCCAGTAGTTCGTATTGGCCCTGTTGGTAGTGGGAGTGCAGTTATAGCTGACGATGCAATTGTAAGTGGGATTATAGAACAGGAACGAAAGTTACTAGGTATAGATATGGAAATATACGGATTTTATTTGAGTGCTTATAAGGCCTTCAAGCCCAAACCAAAGTATATTGCTATAAAATCTGTTTCGGATTTTGCAGATGAATATAAACATGATGATTTTCAAGATTACTGTAGTTATATAACGGCACAACTCATAGAAAATCTTATAAAAAATAAAATTACTCTAGGGACACCAGTTCTTTATTAAAAGACGGCAATAATCAATAACAAGTTTCATAATTATTCACTTTAAAATAATTATATAGAATAGTTTATTGTGGCTTATGACTAGATTGCTAAGCAATCAGGCATAAGCCACTTTTTTTATGTGTATGTGGGGTGCTATCCCTATTATTTATTTTTAAGATAAGAGCACGCTCTTACTAAAAATTCTTTACCATCCCCAGTGTATTGTTGGTATAGGGGAAATGGATTTTAATATATCAGATAACGATTTTGATGTAGTTTCTCCTAGTTGTTCAATTAATTCTCCAGCTTCATTAAAAACAGATTTCCCCCATTTTCCGGCTTCATTCCAAACTTCTATTTCCATAAGACCATTCCGTTTTTCTATAACTCGTTCTATCATATCACCAGATTGAGACCAAACACCCTTCCAATATCTCTCTGATGTTCGATTCCAGTACTCCTCGATGTGCTTACCATCAGAAGCATGAATAATCCTTTCTATCATATCATTAGCTGTACCACCAATTTTTGACCAGATACCCTTCCAATACTTCTCTGTCTTGCGGTTCCAATATTCTTCAATGTGTTTACCATCGAGAGTATGAATAACTCGTTCTATAAGATCATTAGCTGTACCACCAATTTTTGACCAGATACCCTTCCAATACTTTTCTGTCTTGCGGTTCCAATATTCTTCAATGTGTTTACCATCGAGAGTATGGGTAACTCGTTCTATAAGGTCATTAGCTGTACCACCGATTGAGGCCCAAGCACCTTTCCAATACTTCTCTGTCGTACGATTCCAATATTCTTGAATCTGTTTACCATCGAGAGTGTGAGTAACTTGTTCTATAAGATCATTAGCTGTACCACCAATTTTTGACCAGACACCCTTCCAATACTTCTCTGTCGTACGGTTCCAATATTCTTCAATTTGCTTGCCATCAAGAGTATGAGTAACTCGTTCTATAAGATCATTACCTGTACCACCAATTTTTGACCAGACACCCTTCCAATATTTCTCTGTCGTACGGTTCCAATATTCTTCAATTTGTTTGCCATCAAGAGTATGAGTAACTCGTTGTATAAAATCGTTAGCTGTACCACCGATTTTTGACCAGACACCCTTCCAATACTTCTCTGTCGTACGGTTCCAATATTCTTCAATTTGCTTACCATCAAGAGTATGAGTAACTCGTTCTATCATATCACCAGATTGAGACCAGACACCTTTCCAGTACTTCTCTGTTAAACGGTTCCAGTATTCCTCGGATATTTTCCCATCTACTTCAATCCACCGGTGTATTAAATCACTAGCTCGATTCCAAGTATTTTTAGCGACGACCTTTCCTTGTAATAATTTTTCCTGTGTAAATTCCATAGAACTAGTCCAGGTTTCTCGGATTAATTCGCCTGTTCCGGTTATGATTTCTCTGGTATAGTTGCCTACTTGAACAAATTGGTTCTTAATTTGGGCAATAAATTGATTTGCTAACTGTTTAACCATATCTTTAAATTCTTCAAACCAATCCATGTTAATATTGGTTATCCCCAGAGGTGCTTTTTTTTCAGCAAGACTATCTAGTATTAAATAATCAAGTCTAGAAGTATGCTTGTTTGAATTTTTCTGTTTTTCAGAAGGATCTTCAGCTTCGGCAACCCATTGATTGAAAGGAGTTGACCCATAGGCGAATTTCCATGAGTAATCCGAATCTTTTGATTCAAATAACTGAAGTTGTTGTTGAACCATATCAGAATCTTCAGCTAACCAGGCCCAAAGACCATTAGGATTCCCCTCATCTCGTATGACACTAAAAAAATTTTGTATTCCTGGTTTTAGTATATCCCTCATCTCTGGTCTTGTTTCGCATTCGGAAGTAAACGACCAGACGGTGTAACTAATTACGTCTGGACCCATAAGTTTGAGTAACAGTTGTGTCCCTAAGAAGGTTGCAGCTTCAACCCAAGCGGAACCAGTAACCCATGGAATTACCTGCTGTAAAGAACTAGTTAGAATGGAGCGCCAACTATCGTGCCCAAGGTTATCTGGGAGCAAATTCAGGATGCGATTTATGGCGATCCCTAATAGGTCAGCTGCTTGATGAGTCTTGTAATTATCAAGGCGTACAGTTTCACGAATAAAATCTTTGACAGCAATTTGTGAATTTTTAATAATTTGTTCTTTTATATGGGAAGGGATTTGAACTTCGAAGGTACCCTCCACTTTACCTAATTTCCAATCTTCCGCTCCCAATTGAACACTATATGGAAGGGAAAAATTTAATTTTTGTAACACATATTCCAAACCCTTCGCATATTCTTCTGCAATATATGGAGCCACATAATCTGCTATTGTCTGTTTGAGTTCAGCAGGCATCTCGTTTTCCCAAATGTTCCAATGGCTAGTCGGTATTCCCAACTTAGCAGCAACATTCTGTATTGTATAAATTTCGTGAGGCAATAACATAAATGACTCTATACCTTTGTAAGTTACCTTCCCTTGGGATTCATCACTGAAAATATTTTTATAGAATAGATTCTTTTCACCTGGAATTTTCTTAGATTCGAATTCCCCTGCGAAGTAATTGGAGTGTGTTCGCCACTGAAATAGAATCAAATATTCAGTCCATTTAGTCATTAATTCGCGGGCTAACATACGTACTTCTTGATTACTATTAGGGCAATTATAAGCATAATAAGTCGCAGCTACAATTGCTCCTACACTATCTTTCGTCAGTGGGCTATGGCGCATAAATTTACCATTTACATCATACTCCTTCACATCAGGGTGACGGATTGGGTGAACACGACCTAGATTATCTCGATTGCCCCAACTATTTTTAAGTAGTGTGGTCAACAATTCTTTTAAAGATTTGTTTGCAAAATTCACATCCCAGGAATCTTGATAGTAATTTCCAGCGGCAATTGCTATGGTGGCAATTGCTGTATGCAAAGTTCCTTCTCCGAGCGTACCTGGATGTCCATCAATTATATCGATGATGTAGCCATGTTGATCACGAAATCCTTTGGGATCTTCGGGAAAAACGGCAAGTAATTTATTTCGTTCATCAATACGGTTAACCATATTCAATTCCTCCTGTGATTAGTTTTATATTCTGTATGGTTGTGACGGAACGTTACATGTCTTTACATTACCCCTTTTTATATACCAACTTATTTTGAGTGTTGTTTAAATATATGCTCTAAACAATACTTGTATGTTGACGGGGGAAGTTTCAAAAAAATTATCAATAAAAGATGGAATAATTACTTTAAGTCCAGAGGATGCCGAATATTTAATAAAAAAATTACTGCAATACCTATATTAAATAAGGAATTATAAAGTTAAGACTCTACTATTATTAGGATGTTTTTTGTCGAAAATGGTTTTGGTGCAAATATATAACGAAAAATGAAAAGGGTCGCAAATTCCTAACGGAATCATCCTTTATCCAGCTAATCCAAATAATTGATTGATAAAGATGTTCTGATTTTGAATAGACTGGTTCCATAAAATAAGTTACTTTTTTTATCATATGTATCGCTTCAATTCCAGAAGTAGTGGATTTCGCTGTGTAAAAAGATTTAAATCCTAACATAGAACGAACTTGCTTTTTAAGTAATCGATGATCTTGTTCGACTATATTATTGAGGTACTTCACTTGCCTAATTTGGATGCCTTCTGGCATCTTTTTCTCTTTCTTTAATTTTTCTATTATAAAGATACTATTAGAAGATAAATAGTGTATTAAAATAAAAAAGACATTGACAACTGAATAGATGAGTTTTTCATGGATATGACTGCAAGTATTCATTTATTTGCGAGTAATCCGTGCGAATTCGCATTAAAGTTCAAGAGAGAAATATATGAACGTACACGGATCGAAAGTACGATTGGTATTGGTCCGAATTTATTATTGAGTAAAGTAGCGATGGATGTTGAGGCGAAAAAGAATAAAGATGGAATAGAACAGTGGACGTATGACGATATACCCGAGAAGTTATGGAGTATTAGACCACTCAGTAAATTTTGGGGTATATCGTATAAAACTGAAATGAAATTGAATCGAAAAGGTATACATACAATTGGAGAATTAGCTCAGTATCCTTTGAAATATTTAAAGCAATCTTTCGGTGTAATAGGGGAAGAATTACATCTACATAGTAACGGGATTGATTTTAGCAGAATAGCAGAGAAATACGTTCCAGCGACAACATCTATAGCGAAAAGCCAAATATTATTACGGGATTATTCGATAGAAGAGTTCATAGTTATTTTATTAGAGCATATAGAAGAAGTTTGTTATAGGTTGAGAAGGGAAAAGAAATACGCGCAAACGATACATTTTTCAGTCGGGTATAGCAAGGAATACGGAGGAGGAATAAAAAAAGCATATACGTTAAACAGAGCAACAAATTTAACGATGGATATTTACAACGTTTGTACATATTTTTTATACGAACGGCATACAGGAGAGCCGATTCGCTCGATAAGTCTTTCCTTAACAAATTTAATACATGAAGGAGAAGAGCAAATTTCGCTTTTCGATAACATTATACAAAGAGAAAAAGAAATGAGATTAACGAAGGTTATGGACGAAATTCGAACACGATTTGGTAAGAACAGTATTTTACGTGGGGTTTCTTACACAAGCGTCGCAACAGCAAGATATAGAAACACATTACTAGGAGGGCACAAATCGTGAAGAATGCTAATATGCCAAAAGGAAGAGGGATGGTAAAGTGGCAACCGTTTGCTAGTATGCCAGAACAGTTCGTCTGTATTAAAGAAATGATACAGGAGCAAACAAAAGTCCCGCGTCCAATTTTAACGCAAGATGCAAAAGAAAGGATTGAAAATAAGCTGTTAATTTCATATTTAGGTGAAGAAGAGGTTTTACTTACATATTATAAAGAGGGCTATCTATATAAAAATTACATAACAGTAGCTGATATAAATCCATTAAATAAGACGATTACTTGTACCGATGCTTTTCATAATCAAAGGATGTTTAAGTTTGTTGATGTAATTGAAGTGAATTAGAGGGGGAGAAATAAAAAATCATCTCTTCCTAACTTAATTATATCATGTAAATCAAGTTCGAAATAGACTGTTTATTCTCATTTACTACTGCTACAATCAAGAACACACACATAGTAAGGAGAGATGTTACATGAGTTCTTTCGTTCTCGATTTTCAGGAAATAGAAAAAACGCAGCTTTCGCTCGTTGGCGGAAAAGGATTGAATTTAGGGGCATTATCAAACATTCAAGGTATACAAGTGCCAGAAGGTTTTTGTGTTACAACGGTAGGGTATGAAAAGGCCATCGAGCAAAATGACGAGCTTCAAACTTTGTTGCAGCAGCTAACAAAGTTGAAAATGGAAGAGCGAGCCCAAATTGGTGGAATTAGTAAGAAGATTAGAGAAGTCATTATGGCAGTAGAAATCCCTTCTGAAGTAGTGGAAGCGGTAGCTCATTATCTCTCACGTTTTGGAAATGAACATGCGTATGCCGTGCGTTCTAGTGCTACGGCTGAAGATTTACCGTATGCCTCATTTGCTGGTCAACAAGATACGTATTTAAATATTATCGGAGAAGAAGCGATTTTGCAGCATGTAAGAAAGTGCTGGGCTTCTTTATTTACAGAGCGAGCAGTTATGTACCGCATGCAAAATGATTTTGAACATAATCAAGTTTCTATATGTGTTGTCGTTCAAAAAATGGTTTTCCCTGAGGCTTCGGGCATTTTATTTACTGCTGATCCGGTTACTTCTAACCGAAAGGTAGTATCAATTGATGCCAGTTTTGGACTTGGTGAGGCATTAGTATCAGGACTGGTCTCTGCCGATAATTATAAAGTAAAAGAAGGCAAAATTACCGGAAAGATGATAGCAACTAAAAAATTAGCTATTTATGCTTTAAAAGATGGCGGAACGGAGACGAAACAGATTGATCCGGCTCAGCAAAAGCTTCAAACATTGTCTGAACCACAAATATTACAACTAGCACAGATTGGAAGACAGATTGAAGCTTATTTTGGTTGTCCGCAAGATATTGAATGGTGTTTAGTGGATGATACATTTTATATTGTCCAAAGTCGCCCAATCACGACTTTATATCCAATACCAGAAGTAAATGATGGGGAAAATCATGTGTATGTATCGGTTGGTCACCAGCAAATGATGACCGACCCCTTGAAGCCATTAGGAATGTCTTTATTCCAGTTAACATCTTTTGGACAGAGGTTTCAAGCTGGAGGAAGGTTGTTTGTTGATGTTGCACAAAGATTGGCTTCGCCTACTAGTAGAGAACTTTTATTAAATATGATAGGGAATTCGGAACCGCTTATTAAAGATGCATTAACAACTGTAGTCGAGCGAGATGATTTTATTACATTGTTACCAGATGATGAAAAAGAAAAGAGTGTTGGTAAAAGTGGACCACCTGCAAGTTCACAACCAAAAATCGAAAACAATCGAGCAATCGTTACGGATTTAATAAAGATGAATCAAGCATCAATCGAAGAGTTAAAACGAAACATGCAAACGAAATCAGGGGTGGATGTACTTGATTTTATTTTGGAAGATATGCAGCAATTAAAGAAAATATTATTTCATCCGCAAAGTATGGCTGTCATTATGGCAGGTATGGATGCTTCAACATGGATCAATGAAAAAATGGAGCAATGGCTAGGCGAAAAGAATGCAGCAGACACACTTTCTCAATCAGTACAAAACAATATTACGTCTGAAATGGGGCTAGCATTACTCGATGTTGCTGATGTGATTCGGCCATATCCAGAAGTTATTGCGTATTTACAACATGTAGAAAATGATAACTTTTTAGATGAATTCGTTCAATTTAAAGGCGGAGAAAAAGCTAGAGATGCCATTCTAACTTTTCTAAATAAATACGGAATGAGATGCAGCGGAGAAATCGACATTACGAAAACGCGCTGGAGTGAAAAGCCAACAACCATTATCCCGATGATTTTAAATAATATAAGAGATTTTGAAGATGGTGCTAGTAAACGGAAATTTGAAGAAGGACTGCAGGAAGCTTTGAAAAAAGAAGAAGAGTTAGTAGATCGATTGCAGCATTTGCCGGATGGTAAACAAAAAGTAGAAGAGACGAAGCGAATGATTCGTAACATCCGGAATTTTATCGGTTATCGTGAATATCCAAAATACGGTATGATTAATCGCTATTTCATATATAAGCAGGCAATATTGAAAGAAGCCGAGCAACTCGTGCAAAATAAAGTTATTGATGAAGTAGAAGATATATACTATCTAACTTTTGAAGAACTTCACGAAGTTGTCCTTACGAATAAACTAGATTACGAGCTTATTCATAAACAAAAAAATGATTACAAATTATATGAAAAACTAACGCCTCCACGTGTAATGACGTCTGATGGAGAAATCATTACTGGGAAGTACAAACGAGAAAATCTCCCGGCTGAAGCAATCGTAGGTCTGCCTGTTTCTTCAGGAGTGATTGAGGGGAGAGCACGCGTTATTTTAAATATGGAAGATGCGAATTTAGAAGATGGAGATATATTAGTTACTGCCTTTACTGATCCTGGCTGGACACCATTGTTTGTGTCTATAAAAGGGTTAGTCACTGAAGTTGGCGGACTGATGACACACGGAGCAGTTATTGCACGTGAATATGGATTACCAGCAGTCGTCGGGGTAGAGAATGCTACGAAACGAATAAAAGACGGACAGCGAATTCGGGTACATGGAACAGAAGGGTATATTGAAGTGTTGTAATGAAATAAAAGATCATCCGCTATTATAGTGGATGATCTTTTATTATATAGCGGACTTATTTCTTTAAACCAGCCGCATAAAAAGGTCCATGAACTGCGATTGTTGATAAAATACGAGCAATCTCCTCAGGTGTTTCTTTTTGTCCATTATTTAACCATTGTTGAATGACACCTATATGAGCAGATGCCATATAAGAAGCTAAGTATTGGCTTGGGACAAGTAAATTCTCCTTATTAATGAGAGGACCATTCGTATCTTCAAATAGTGTTTTCCACATAAAGTCTTTCAGTTTCGTTTGGAAAGATAAATCTCCTTTTGGGCTTAGTACAGCTTTCATAAAATCACTATTTTCATTTAGAAATTCAAGAATAGAAGCGATAAGTATAAATGGCATTGTTGGGGAAGGGCTTGATCCAAGATCAGCAATAACTTCCGGTAATCTCTGTTTAGCAATGCTAGAAAATTCATACATAATTTCTTCTTGGCATTTTGTTATTAAATCAAATTTATCTTGGTAATGTGTATAAAATGTACCACGATTTATGTTTGCTTTCGTAGTAATATCTTTCACTGTAATGGCGTCAAAACCTTTTTCCTCAATTAATTCCACTAATGCATTTCGTATGGCAGTTTTCGTACGAATAACACGTAAATCTAAATTACTATCGCGCAAAGTATGTCCCTCCTTAATTTTAGCCAACACATTTCAAGGATGTGTCTTATAACCGACACATTCACGATTTTTGATTATTGTATAAGGTTCAACTCGAACATATAATTCAAATATAAATAAACAACACGTTGTTGGTTATTATAAATCAAATTAAAGGAGGAGAAAAGAAAATGTTTAAAAACAAACTTTTATTGTTATCTCCAGTTATTGCACTACTTGTTGTTTTTATTTTTTCATTAACATTATTTCCAACCGTTCAACCTAAGCCGAAAAACTTACCAATCGCAATTGTGAATGAGGATCAAGGAGTGGAAATTCCGAATCAACCGAAGATGAATATGGGGCAAACGATTGTTGATAATATGAAAAAGACATCAAAATCAGATGAAGAACCTGCGGTGAAGTGGGTAGAAGTGAAAAATAAAGAAGCAGTTCAAAAAGGCTTAAATAATCAAGAATATTACGCAGCATTGGTTATTCCGAAAGACTTTAGCACAAAACAAGCATCATTACGAACACCACAGCCATCTTCGCCAGAGGTAGAAATATTCATCAATCAAGGAATGAATACAGCAGCATCAACTATGGCGGGGCAAATGTTAAATGCGATCGTTGATAATATGAACAATACTGTTCGTACACAACTATTAGAAGGATTGAAAGCAAAAGGAGCTACATTAACAGCAGACCAAGTTTCAAATGTAGTAACACCTATTACGAAGAAAGTGACAAATGTGAATGAAATCGGCAAAAATAGTGCGAACGGTAACTCGCCAATGTCTTTATTCCAGCCGTTATGGATTGCAAGTTTAGCGAGCGCAGCAATTATCTTTATTGCGATAAGTAAAACGCAAGTGGGTACAAGAAAAGAGAACTTCGTATTGAAACTAAAACAAATAGTAACAGGAGCAATTGCTACACTTGTAATTGGATTTGGTCTTACATGGATTACGGATGGAATGGTAGGATTAAATATCCCGAATTTCACGGATACGGCTTTGTTCTTATCCATTACTTCTTTTTGTTTCTTCTTAATGATTTCTGCGGTGCTTTCATTAGTTGGACTAAAGGGTATAGGTATATTCGCTCTATTACTTTTCTTTGGGGCACCGCTATTAGCATTAGCGCCAGAAATGATGTCACCATTTTATCAAGATTGGGTGTACGCATGGTTGCCAATGCGATTTATGATTGAAGGGCTTAGAGAAATATTCTTCTTTGGAAAAGGATTAGCTTGGAATACTCCTCTTACTGTACTCGTTTGGATTGGTGTAGTAAGCGTGGTTATTATACTTGGAACAGCTTTCAAACGTAGTGCAGTAAAGGAGCATAAAACGGAATTAAATGCTTAAAAATAAAAACCGTTTCACTCGTAGTGAAACGGTTTTTTGTGATGAAATCGATAGGGAAATAATTCAATGATAGATAGGCTTTTTTGATGTTTTAAAGGTGAGTGAAGAACTAGTATTTGCTGTCCCTTTATATATACATGCTCCTACTATTTCAAAATGCATAAAATGTTATGTGAAATAATGGAGGGGATACGATGTATAATTCGAATTATGATAATTGGTATAGACAGAATGATAAGCTAATTAGTGATATTGAAAAAGCTATAAACGGAGAGTATAGCGCTATAAGCTGCTATGCAAAATTAGCTAACATGGCTCCAAATCAAGTAGAACAAAAACAAATTCTTGAAATTCGTAATGATGAAATAAGGCATTTTCATCATTTTGTACAAATCTATACGAATTTAACTGGCAGACAGCCGAAACCACAGATTACGGAAAATTGCCCTAATACGTACTTACAGGGATTAGAGTTCGCTATACAAGATGAGCAAAAGACCGTAGATTTTTACTTGGAAATTTCAGATGAAGCAGCAGATGCATCTATGAAAGAGTTATTGCGCAGAATAGCTGCAGATGAACAAAATCATGCGGTGTGGTTTTTATATTATTTTGTGAAGTCGAAGTGAGTGTTCAAAATGAATGGCTGATGTGCTGAACATATTAGAAATTATTTTAAAACGCGGTGCAACAATTGAATAAGATATGTAAATGTAAGCAGAAGGAAACCGTTTCACTAGTAGTGGAGCGGTTTTTTATGATGTGCATAGGTATCGACAAAATATAGTAATTAAATTTGATATATAATGTATGAAACAAAAATAAATAAGCTAGGAGCAGACATATGAAAAGAGGGATTACAGTAGATATTCTAGATGGATATGATAATTTACTTTGGAAAGTGTTAAAGCCAATTGATATTACTGCATTTGATTGGCAAGTCATGGGAAGGGAGGAAGCTTATACAATAATAGGGAATGAATTAGGTCCAGAATTATTTTCAGAAGATAACGAGATCATGGAAGGATCAGAATTAAAAAAGCTAATAAAAGATAACATATATTATCTTTTATTTGTAGACTTAAAAGCATATCCAAAAGGGAAAGTACTAGGAGAAATTGAAACATATGAAGAATTTAAGAAGAGTAAGTGTGAAGTAGTCGTATTAGTAGCGGATGGTGATTACATACAAATTTATGCAAAAAACCAAGAAGAGATTGAAATGATATATGAAAACGCACTGAATCAAGGATTTTATGTAGAATATATTACAGATGAAAATGATGGAAGGACTCGTATGTCAGTATGGTAGCAATTTGAAAGGGGAACGGCAATATGGAGAGAAATATAAGTAAAGAATATACAATTCGAATTGCTACTGAAGATCAAAGTGATAGTATTATCATTTTATTAAAAGAAGTAGCACAATGGCTACAATATAAAGAAGTGGATCAGTGGCAGTATCTTTTAGGAGAGGAAGCTACGGCTGAAATACTAGAATGTATAAGAGAGAAATATACATATGTTGTTATGAAAGAAGATGAAATAGTTGGTACGGTTACAGCTTCTCCTAAACAAAATGAATGGGATGAACATATTTTTGGAAAAGAGGAAGTTTCTAATTCATTATATATTCATAGATTTGCGGTGAAACGGAAGTATAAGGGGGATGGAATAGGAGAATGGATTATACGGTGGGTAGAAGAGAATGTGCAACATGACAAAGAGTATTTGAAGTTAGATTGCGTCCGGCATAATCGTATATTGAATGATTTTTATAAGAGAAGTGGTTTTGACTATGTTGGCAGTACGGATGGACTTAGTAAGTTTCAAAAGAAAAGAGGAGAGTGAATGAATCAAATTAACGTAAGTTTAGTTGAACAGTTAATACAACAACAGTTTCCCGAATGGGCCCATTTAGAAGTGAAACCTGTAAAGTTTAGTGGGCATGATAATAGGACGTTTCACTTAGGGGATGAGATGAGTGTAAGATTGCCAAGTGATGCAGCATATGCACCGCAAGTAGAGAAAGAAAATAAGTGGCTTCCAATATTAAGTAAGGAACTTTCTTTACCAATTTCTGCACCAATTGTGAAAGGGAGTCCATCTGAAGAATATCTATGGCCTTGGTCTATTAATAAGTGGATCGAGGGGGAGACCGTTACGAAACAAAATGTTCGTGACTTAAATGGATTTGCGGCGGACTTAGGCTCGTTTTTAATAGAGTTACAATCAATTGATGCGAGTAACGGGCCAATAGCTGGAGAACATAATTTTTACCGAGGCGGGCTTATATCTGTATACGATGAAGAAGCGAGAGTGGCTATTGAAAATAATAAGGATGTTTTTGATGAGACATTGTTAAAGCATCTTTGGGATTTAGCACTTAGGTCAACATGGGATCGCAAACCAGTTTGGGTTCATGGAGATGTAGTGCCAGGGAATTTACTCGTTAAGGATGGAAAGCTTTGTGCCGTAATTGATTTTGGTATATTAGGAGTAGGAGATCCTGCTTGTGATGCAGCGATGGCATGGACGTTTTTTGATAAGAATAGTAGAAACGTATTTAAAGAAGTATTACAGATGGATGAAGAAACGTGGAATAGGGCGAGAGGATGGGCGCTTTGGAAGGCGTTAATTACATATGATGCGAATAGGGATAGTAATAAAAAATTGGCAGAAGAATCTTATCGTGTAATTCAAGTAATTGTGGATGATTATAAGAGGTAATAGAAAAAGCTTATTTTGATTGTATATTTCAAAATAGGCATTTTTGCATGATTAAATATTCAGAATTAAAAGAAGGAATCCGACGTTATTATACAGAATATTTAGATAATAGGAGGTGTCTAATTTTGAATGAAATTGAATTAAAAAGTAATGTAATTAAGACAGGGCGAGAGAAGGGGATTATACTTCGCTTTATACTTGCTAGTCTAGTTGGTGTGTTTATGTTTTTTGTTCCTGTTACGATAAACGGTGCTTCGTCTATTATGATTGATCATATCGTATCATGGATTAGGACTTCGGTTCCGAGCGTAGTACCTTATTACGCACTACTTGTTATGGCAATGGGTGCGATTTATCCGTTTTATACGAAGAAATGGAATGCATCTATTGTAGACATTTGTTTTTCTATTTTAAAAGTAGTAGGTGTTGTTTTCGGCGTATTATATTGTTTGAAAGTAGGACCAGCATGGTTCTTTGCGCCAGATGTTGGACCGTTTTTGTATGAGAAGTTAGTTATATCAGTAAGTTTACTCGTTCCAATTGGCTCAGCATTTTTAGCGTTATTAGTCGGGTACGGATTGCTTGAGTTTATCGGCACGTTTTGTCGTCCAATTATGAGACCGTTATGGAAAACACCTGGGCGATCAGCAATTGATGCGGTTGCTTCCTTTGTAGGAAGCTATTCGTTAGCCTTATTAATTACGAACCGTGTTTACAAAGAAGGAAAGTATACGACGAAAGAAGCAGCAATTATCGCAACAGGTTTTTCAACAGTATCCGCAACATTTATGATCATCATCGCAAAAACATTAGATATTATGCATTTATGGAATGTTTACTTTTGGACTACTCTTGTTGTAACATTCATCGTGACCGCTATCACCGTAAGAATCCCGCCTCTTAGTAGAAAACCAGATACATATATTACGAAAGAAGGGTTCCCAGAGCCCGTTTATAAAGAGAAAATGTTAGAGCGAGCTTGGGAAGATGCATTAGAAGTATCGAAGTCTGCGCCAAGTATTATGAAAAATATCGCAGTGAATTTAAAAGACGGATTTATAATGACGATGGGGATTTTACCATCAATTATGTCAGTAGGATTAATTGGTATCGTCTTAGCAAAGTTTACGCCAATATTTGATTGGGTAAGTTACATTTTCTATCCATTTACGTGGCTATTACAATTACCAGAAGCAGACCTAGCTGCTAAAGCAGCATCAGTTGGTATTGCAGAAATGTTTTTACCTTCTCTTTTAGTTGTAAGTGCACCACTCGTGACAAAGTTTGTTATTGCAGTTGTTTCGGTATCATCTATTTTGTTTTTCTCCGCTTCAATTCCTTGTATATTATCAACAGATATTCCGTTAAAAGTATCTGAGCTTATTATTCTATATGTGCAAAGAACGATTTTAACGTTGCTTATTATTACGCCGATTGCTTATTTGTTGCTTTAAACATGTAGCGTTAAGTTTCTGAAGTTATGCCATTTTCTGATTATTCAAATCAGAAAATGGCATAACGTTAATTATGTTCTATAGTAACTCCAGCTGTTTTTTCATAAATAACGTATGAGCTAAGTAAATAATCATACCAATACTTGTGATTAAAACTCCTGCGAGTAGAAAAACTTTATCCATAGGGCTAAAAGTAAACCTAATGTAGGTGAAATAACCATAGCGCCGTGCACCATTGCATTTGCGGTACTAATTACTTTTTCCATTAATCTTGCAGGGGTTTGAAGTAAGTAACTATAGCATACAGAGATAGAAGCGATAAATACACCAATAAAAAACCAAATGATTAACGATAAAAATAAATTACTCGATAAAAAGCCGAACCCTCCAAATCCAGTAAGGATCAACATTCCTCCAAGTAATATAGCTGAACCGTTTAAGATATTCATTTTGTTTACTGTATTTCCCTATTTTCCAATGGTTATAGCTCCGACTAAAGCGTCTAACCCAACGATACTTATAAAGATTCCAAACAAACTATCACGTATGTCCATTTCTTTTGCCAATAAAACAACTAAACTATCAAATAAAAATATGAAAAAAAATACTGTAGCGTTAAATAGTATTAAAAGTGTTAAAGCTTTCTTGGACCAGATAAAAACAAAGCCTTCGCGGAAATCGTTCCAAAACCCACTGACTAAAGCATCACTTTATCGTAAAACATAGGCTTGTGAAATGTTTTTAATCCATTTTTATTATTAAGTAACGATTTGTTATTACTTTAGTTTCCGAATATTCCTTGACGAGAATATTCCTCTTTGGTTATAATCGATTCAACAGGAAAATAATATTAGTGATGATATTGATGTGTTATAACCGGAGACCATCACTTAACGAGGTGAGTGATATGCCGGGGAAAATTCCGGGCGTGAATATGACGACGTTGAGCGCTTTATCTGAACCGAATCGTATGAATATCGTTGAACTCTTGCGTGACGGTCCCTTAACCGTTGGGGAAATCGCCGAACATTTGGGATTAAGGCAACCACAAACTTCGAAACACCTAAAAGTGTTAAGCGATACAGGGATTGTGGAAGTGCAGGCTGAAGCTAATCGCCGGATTTACAAACTCCGACCTGAGCCTTTCCAAGCACTTGATTGTTGGGTGCAGTCATTTAAGCGTGTGATGGAAGAGAGATTCGATAATTTAGATGAGTATTTGAAGGAATTGCAAAACAAGGAAAAGTCATAAAATCAGTTCATATTTAAGGAGGAATTAACATGTCAAACAATACAATGGTATCAAGAGTAGAGAACGATCGGGTATTAGTACTGGAGCGCGTTTTCGATGCGCCGCGTGATCTTGTATTCAGTATGTTTAAAGAACCAGAGCATTTGAAACATTGGTGGGGACCAAGAGGTTGGGAAATTCCAGCATGCACTGTCGACTTCCGTCCGGGAGGCGTTTGGCACTACTGTATGAAGTGTGTCAATCAGAACTTGGAGCAATTTTTTGGTATGGAATCATGGGGAAAAGCAGTCTATAAAGAGATTATTGAGCCAGAAAAAATCGTCTACACTGATTACTTTTCAGATGCTGAAGGCAATGTAAATGATTCTATGCCGTCAACCGAGATGACATTGGAATTCATCGATTTAGGTGGAAAGACAAAGCTAATAAACCGTGCTGAATATGTTTCCGAAGAAGCCCTTAAGACCGTTATGGACATGGGCATGCTACAAGGTATCACCGAAACTTGGGATCGTTTGAATGAGCGATTGGAGTCGCTGAAATAGATTTTTGCACCGCAACTTTATTTTCGGTGATAATTAGGTATAAGTGTATGGAGTTTAATAAAAATTGTTTATAAAGGAGCGTTAAAATAAATGATTAATAATGTTGGTCAAATCATGTTGTATGTGAATAACCAAGATGAAGTGAAGGAGTTTTGGACAGAGAAAGTAGGGTTTAGTGTCATTTCAGAGGAAGATAACGGTCAAGGAATGCGATGGATTGAAATTGCTCCAACTAAAGAAGCTGAAACAAGTATTATTCTCCATAATAAGGAGCTAATTGCTAAAATGCAGCCGGAGTTAAATCTTGGCACACCTTCTTTAATGTTCTTCTCAAAAGAATTCGATCGTTTATATAGTGATTTAGTAAACAAAAACGTTACAGTCGGAGAAATTGTAAATATGCCTTCAGGTAGAATATTTAATTTTGCAGATAGCGAAAATAATTATTTTGCAGTAATGGAAAAGAAGTAAATTTCAATTCAATTTATGAGTGCGATGCTTGAATAAAAGGCATCGCACTTTTTATTTTAAAGATATATTTTATTCCTTGATATAAAAATAATTTTATGTTCTTATATAACGATATAACGGTAATGGAGTGTGATATAGTTACAACAAAGGGGGCTTACAAATGGAAATTATTCACGAAAGAGCAAAGTTACGGTTAATGGATAGCAATGATGTCGAAAAAATGTTTTCAATCGTGGAAGGAAATCGAGATATTTGGGCGTATTTAATCTCTAAAATGGATACTGTTCAAGATATGCAGCAATATGTTCAAAAGGCGATAAAAGCTTATGGGGCAGGGAAGGATTTGCCATTTGTTGTTGTTGATCAAAAGACAAATGAAATAGTAGGAAGTACACGCTTATATAACATTTCAGTTGAAGATAAGACGGTGGAATTAGGGAAAACGTGGTATGACCCAAGTGTGCAACGTACGAGTATGAATACAGAATGTAAGTATATGTTATTACAATATGCTTTTGAAAAGTTGCATATGCGGAGGGTACAAATTAAGACGGATGCACGAAATGAAAAAGCACAAAGAGCAATTGAAAGACTCGGCGCAGTAAAAGAGGGTGTACTTAGAAACGAAAGAAAATTACCGAGTGGGCATGTTAGAGATGCAGTTGTATATAGTGTTATTGCAAATGAATGGCCAGCTGTAAAGGAAAGGTTATTAGAAAAATTAGAGTCATATAAAGAAAAACGATAATTCATATTATTAAAGGTGTATTGATCGTCAAGATGAAAAATATACCTTTTTTCTTACAAAACAGTTACTTCTTTTGTTTCATCATTCCATTATGATAAAAAATTCGTTACAATGTAGTTGTATGGTAATAAACTTATAAATTACACAAATGTAATGAAAACCGCAAACGAAAAATGAATTGATAATCCTCAATTTTAAATGAAAACCCTTTAATGCATATATATGATAAGAAAAATTCCTTCTTTTAAACAAATTCAAACAAAATGATTTGATATATACGTTTTTATATAGAAGTATGGATGATGTACGGAGGCAGTTATAAATGAAAGAAAATAAGAAAAGTAAGAAAAGAAAAATCTTGCAAGTATTCTTGCTTATGATTTGTTCTATTATTTTATATGTAAGTTATGCAGCTTACGATATTTGGAGTTATCGCTTTAAAACAGATGATGGTGTGAAGACAGATGCTGGTATCGTGCTGGGAGCAGCTTCATGGAACGGAAAACCATCTCCTGTATTTAAAGAAAGAATTAATCATGCAATTTCCTTATATAAGAACGGTAATATTAAAAAGATTATTTTCACAGGTGGTACAAAGTTTGAGGCAGAGCTTGAGGAAGCGCGTACTGCTAGAGTGTATGCACTGAAACATGGTGTGAAAGAAGAGGATATTCTAATTGAAACAAAATCCCTTTTCACAGAGGACAATTTAAAGAATGCAAAGCAAGTTGGAATAGAGAACGGAATACGCACATATACGATTGTGAGTGATCCACTTCATATGAAACGTGCAATGAAAATTGCAAAACATATTAAAATTGAAGCGTATGCATCACCAACTCCAACGTCAGCGTATAAAACGTTAGATACAGAAATCCCTTTCTTTTTTAAAGAATTATGCTCGTATATTGGATATGTAACCTCTTTGCCATTAAAGGCATTGAAAGGGGATTAATATAAGAAAAGAACCTATCCTTTTTATAGGAACTTTTCTTATTGTTCAAAAGCATTGTATTTTTATCGGAATAGTGAAACAATAGAGAAGTAACTTCATATAATCATAATGACAAAATGAACGGTTTATGAATCGAACATAAAGGAGATTATGTATGGCACTCTCATTTGTTGAAACAGAAGAACAATCTTTAGTTATTGAGAAAATAAATAAATTGATTCCGAAGTTCATGGAAAGGGAGCATCAACTAAGTGAATTAGGATCATTTCCGTATGAAAATATTAATAATTTGAAAGATATCGGATATACGAAATTAACGTTGCCAAAAGAATTGGGAGGCAATGCGATTTCTTTATATGACTTCGTTTTATTTCAAGAGAAAATAGCAGAAGGCTGCGGTGCTACCGCATTATCGATTGGATGGCACCTTGGCATTGTAAAGGAATTAGCTGAAAATCGTTCTTGGAATGAGGAAATGTTCACTTGGTTTTGTGAAGAAGTACGTAATGGTGCGCTTTTTAATCGAGCAGCGACAGAGCCGAATACAGGTAGTCCTACGCGCGGCGGGAAACCAGAGACGTTAGCTGTCAAAAAAGGTGAGAAGTGGATTATAAATGGAAGAAAAACGTTTACGACAATGGCACCAGTACTTGATTATTTTATCATTTCAGCAAGTATTGAAGGCCAGGAAGATATCGGAGAGTTTGTCATTCCAAAGAATACGCAAGGCGTGACAATTGAAGAAACGTGGGATAGCATCGCAATGCGAGGAACTGCGAGCCATGATCTCGTTTTACAAAATGTAGAGATACCAGATCGCTTTTTCACTGATATAAAGGGTTCAAAAGTTAAAGCTAAGGGTATTGGCTGGTTGCTACATATACCAGCATGTTATTTAGGAATTGCACAATCAGCAAGAAATTATGCAGTTCAGTTTGCGGTATCATACAAGCCAAACAGTTTAAATCATTCTATAAGTTTATTACCGAATGTTAGAAGGTTAGTTGGAGAATTAGAACTTGAGCTTATGCAAGCTCGTGTCTTTTTATATCAAATTGCGAAAAAATACGATGAGGCAGAAGATAAATTATCATTGCAAGCAGAACTTGCGGCAGTGAAATACGCGGTAACAAATGCGGCGATATCTATTGTAGATAAAGCAATGCGCATCGTAGGAGCGAAAAGTTTATCAGAAAAAAATCCGCTTCATCACTATTATTTAAACGTCAGAGCAGGACTACACAATCCGCCGATGGATGATGTAACACTGTCTATGCTGGCGGATGCGGCGTTTCGGTCGTAATGAAGAAATATAAAGTCTGTTCCGTTCAGGAACAGGCTTTTCGTTGTCGGTGAATCGTTGATATAATTCCATGTATTATGTCATTGTTCAAAGAAGAGGGAATTCTCGTTTTACAAAATAAAAAGGCTATCCTTTTGATAAGAGGATAGCTTTTTTATTTTGTTCTATTGTGGCTGCACTTCAAGATTCATACTACTTTCAGAACCGTCTTGATTATGTGCAAATAATGAATACTCACCTGGTAAAGGATTGGCGATGAGTGAACGTAAAGGAAAGGATTTACTTTCATTTGGCTGTAACGTGTGTTTTACTAAACGATCTTCTTTGAATTTAATTGAATAGGTAAAACTGTTTGTACCAGTATTTTTAATCGTAATATGTAAGTCACTTTGGCCGCTAAAGTCAAAGCCTGTACCAGTATCGCCTCTGAATACAGTTGAGTTATTAAATGAAGATGAACGAAAGGTTTGAGTTTCTTCTTTATTGATTGATGAAAGGGTAATCGTTTCTGTTTCTATACTTGAAGTTGAGAAATCTAGTTTTGTATTTGGTTTTGTTAATAAAGTAATTGCGAAAAGTGATGCAATTACAATAAATGAACTAGAGATAACGAACCGTTTTTTTTGTAAGAAGCATATATTTATCTCCTTTCATAAGGATATAAGAATGTATAATTTTAAGAAAAACATAACATATATGATATTTATTATCAATTCAATAAATCTTTCTTTTCATTCTTCTTTTTATAGTTTTATAGTGGAATGCTATGTTTCTTATTTCACCTACTGTATAATAAGAAAAAAGTACGAAAAGAGGTTATCTCATGCTAGAGGTTATTGCAACTTGTTTAGAAGATGTGAAGCGAATTGAAAAGGCTGGTGGAAATCGAATTGAACTCATTTCATCATATACGGAAGGTGGTTTAACACCGAGCTATGCTTTTATAAAAAAAGTAGTAGATGCAGTGCAAATACCAGTTCATGTTATGATTCGTCCGCATGCGAAGTCTTTTACATATACGGAAGAAGAAATTGAAATGATGAAAGAAGATATTGTAGTTGCTCAAAATCTTGGAGCTGCTGGTGTTGTATTAGGTGTATTAAACGTACAAAATGAAGTTGATGAAGAGAAATTAGTAGATTTATTATCTGTTGTAGATGGAATAAATGTAACGTATCACCGTGCGATAGATGATACAGAAAATCCAGTAGAAGCGATGAAAGCTTTGAAAAAATTCAATAAAGTTACTCACGTGTTAACTTCAGGCGGACAAGGAAATGTAGTAGATAATATTCCGGTGCTTCGAGAGATGCAGAAGGAAAGTGAAGGGAATATACAGCTTGTTGTCGGAAGTGGAGTAACGAAAGAGAATGTAAAGCAATTGCTAGATGAAACTGGAATTTCTCAAGCTCATGTCGGTACAGCGGTAAGAGAAGGGAAATCATGTTTTTCTGAAATTGATCCTAATTTAGTACAAGAATTAGTTCAAATAATAAAATAAACACTTAAGAAAGAGGAGAAACGATGAAGGAAAATACGAAGAAAGAATTATTCTCATGGGCTAAAACGATAGGATTTACCCTTGTATTAATCGCTATTATTCGCGGTGTTTTATTTACACCTTCATTAGTACAAGGGGAATCGATGATGCCCACTTTAGAAAATAACGAACGAGTTCTCGTGAATAAGATTGGTTATAGTATAAGTGGATTAGACCGTTTTGACGTTATCGTCTTCCACGGAAAAGAAGGGTACGATTTAGTAAAACGAGTAATTGGTTTACCGGGTGATACAGTTGAGTATAAAGATGATGTTTTATATGTAAACGGAAAAGCGATGGAAGAACCGTATTTAAAAGAATTTAAAGAAAAGGCGTCTGGTCGTGTATTAACTCCTGATTTTACGTTAGAACAAATCACAGGGAAAACGAAAGTGCCAGAAGGCCAAGTGTTTGTTTTAGGAGATAATCGTGAAGTTTCTAAAGACGGTCGTATGTTTGGATTTATTTCAGAAGATGAAATTGTCGGAAAAGGACAAGCTGTTTTCTGGCCATTGAAACAAGTGAGAGCGTTATAAAGTAAAGCAAAAGTATGGGAGAAATATTCTTCCATACTTTTTTTGTTTGCGAAAAATATATTGATAGAATTGAAAGAATATTTTATAATTTTAAATTATATGTTTGTTTCGAAAAACGGAATTGAAGTTCCGAAATTCGGAACAAGAAGGAGATAGGATGAGTATAAATAAAACGGCAGTTAAGACAATGGATATTTTAGAGTTGTTTTATGAGCATGAGGAGCTAAGTTTAACAGAGATGGTTCAGCTTACGAGCATGCCGAAAACATCTGTTTATCGTTTAATTGGCTCGTTAGAAGAAATGGACTTTTTACAAAAAACAGAAAAGGGCAAGTATCGTCTCGGAGTCGTTTTTTTACGATTTGGTCAACTTGTTTCACAAAGGTTATCCGTAAGAAATATTGCGATTCCATATATGAAAGAGCTTAGAGATAGTTTAGGGCAGGCAGTTAATTTAATTATTCAAGATGGTAATGATGCAATTTACGTTGAAAAGATGGAAGGAGTTCAGCCAGTACGTGTTTATACGGCGGTTGGAAGAAGAGCACCGCTTTATGCGGGTGCATGTCCGAGAATTTTACTATCGTATTTTTCTGAGGAAGAGAAAAGAAAGTACGTAGAGGAAACTGATTTAAAGCAGTTTGCAGATGGAACGATTGTGAATAAGGAGCATTTACTAGAAGTGTTACATATGGCAAAACAAGCTGGATACACAATTAGCTATTCTGAATTAGAAAATCATACAGCGGCTATAGCAGCTCCGATTTTTACGAATGATGGAACGGTTGTAGCAGGTATTAGTATTTCAGGTTTAGCAATTGAGTATAGCGAAAGTAACATTTTATATTTTACTGCGAAAGTGAAAGAAACAGCATACCGCATTTCGAAAGAACTCGGCTTTTTGGCATAGAAAGAGGGAGTGGGATGAAATTTTCTGCGTTAGGGGATCAAGCAATTATTGTTACATTTGGTGAAGAAATTGGGATGGATATATACGAAAAAGTGCAGCGGTTATTTCAAGCGCTAAGGCGGCATCCATTTGCAGGAATGGTTGAATGCGTTCCGTCGTTTACTTCATTAGCGGTGTACTACAATTTGTACGAAGTATGGAAGCAAAACGAGAGAAGTGAAAGGCCATATGATCACGTTTGCCAGTATATACAGGAGCTGTGTGATTCTTATAAAGAAGAAGTGAACCGAGATGTGAAACATATTTCTATACCGGTGTGTTACGGGGGAGAATATGGACCTGATTTAGAAGAGGTTGCATATTATCAAGGATTACAAGTAGAGGATGTTATTCGAATACATAGTGAAACAACATATTTCGTGTATATGTTAGGTTTTACACCTGGGTTCCCATATTTAGGCGGATTACCGAAAGAACTAGAAACACCTAGAAAAGAAACGCCGCGGTTACAAATTGCTCCTGGTTCAGTAGGTATTGGCGGAAATCAAACAGGTATTTATCCGCTTGAAACACCAGGAGGCTGGAATATTATCGGCCGAACACCTATTTCTCTATTTAATCCAAAAGAAGAAACACCAACATATATTCAAAGTGGTATGTATTTACGATTTATACCAATAACAAAGGAAGAGTACGTATCGCTTGAGGGGGCTAAAGAATGGATGTAGAGGTTTTGCATGCAGGAATGTTTACAACAGTCCAAGATTTAGGACGATCTCATTATCAACAATACGGTGTACCTGTTGGCGGGGCTATGGATAAAAATGCGCTCAGGATGATTAATATGTTAGTAGGTAATGAGGAGAATGAGGCTGGACTCGAAATTACAATAATGGGACCTAAATTGTTAATCAAGAAAACGACTTTGCTCGCGATTGGTGGAGCAGATATGGAACCGTTGTTAAATGGAGAACGCATTCCATTATGGCGTCCCATATTAGCTGAAGAAGGAAGCATGCTTTGTCTCGGAAAAGCGAAAAGCGGTTGCAGGGCGTATGTGACTTTTGCGGGTGGTATAAATATTGATCGTACGATGGGAAGTAAAAGTACTTACATACGTGCTGCTCTTGGCGGTATTGAAGGGAGAATGCTGAAAAAAGGAGATTATTTTCAAATTGGTACAGGGGCAGAAGTTGGGAGTCGTTTCATTCGGAATTTACAAGAAGAAGAGCGTATAAAAACGAAGTGGGCAATTTGTAACAATACTTTACCAAAATATAAGAAGCAGCCTATTCTTCGCGTCATAACAGACTTTGAATATGATCAATTTACAGAAGAAAGTATAAAGTCGTTTTTTTCGAAAGAGTATAAAGTATCCAATTATGCTGATCGCATGGGATATAGGCTTGACGGAGATGTTTTAAATAGAGTTGAAGAGATAGAAATTTTATCGAGCCCAGTTACATTCGGAACAATTCAAGTACCGAATGGTGGACAGCCTATTATATTAATGGCGGATAGACAAACGACAGGTGGTTATCCGAGAATTGGAAATGTAGTTTCAGTAGATTTACCTCTTCTAGCGCAGCTGAAACCAGGAGACTATGTAACTTTTGAAAAAATAACTATGGAAGAAGCTGCACACTTATATATAGAACAGGAAACAAGTATGAGTCTATTAAAGAAATTCATCGCTTTACGAAGCTGAGATTAGGAGGAAAACATCGTGACTAAAATCGATTTGAACTGTGATTTAGGAGAAAGTTTTGGAGCTTATAAAATGGGGAATGATGATGAAATTCTTCCGTTCGTTTCCTCTATAAACGTTGCTTGTGGTTTTCATGCGGGTGATCCGGCCGTTATGAGGCAAACGGTTGAAAAAGCTCTGCAGCATAACGTAGCAATAGGAGCGCATCCTGGATTTCCTGATTTAATTGGATTTGGAAGAAGGAATATGCACGTTTCAGCAAGTGAAGTGTACGATTATGTTTTATATCAAATTGGCGCATTAGAAGGATTTGTTAGAGCTGCCGGAGGGAAAATGCAACATGTAAAACCGCACGGTGCCTTATATAATATGGCGGCAACTGATTCGGAAATTGCGGATGCAATCGCAAAAGCAATTTATCATATTAACCCTGGATTATTACTTTACGGATTAGCGAATAGTGAGGCATTTATAAAGGCAACAGAAAAATATAATATAACTCTCGTACAAGAAGCTTTTGCTGATCGTACGTATAAGCAGGATGGAACTTTAACGAGCCGTACAGAAGAAAATGCTCTTATAAAAAATGAAGATGAAGCAATAAAACAAGTACTTCAAATGGTGAAGGAAGGGTATGTAGAATCGGTTAATGGGGAGAAAGTAGCAGTTCAGGCGCAAACGATATGTTTACACGGGGACGGAGAGAAAGCAGTACAATTTGCGGAAAAAATATACAGAACATTCGAACTTAACGGTGTTTCTATAAGTGCACCGAAATAATAAATGGGGGGAAGTGCTGGAAATGATTAAATTAATTGGGATACTACTTGTTGCAGTTGGGTTTTTATTTAGATTAAATACACTGTTAGTAGTAATGGTTGCGGGTATTGTTACTGGTATGGTTTCAGGCTTAAGCTTTTATGATGTGATTAGCATGTTCGGTAAATTTTTCATAGAAAACAGATATATGTCTATGCCAATCATATTAACTTTACCGGTAATCGGAATTTTAGAGCGTTACGGTTTAAAAGAAAGAGCAGAAGCACTTATAACGAAATCAAAAGGAGCAACAACTGGAAGAGTATTAATGTCATATTTTACGATAAGAGAATCATCAGCAGCACTTGGACTTAATATCGGTGGTCATGCGCAAACAGTGAGACCGCTAGTTGCGCCAATGGCAGAAGGAGCTGCACAAGGTAAATATGGTAAACTCCCTGAAAAATTGAGAGAAAAGATTAAAGCAAACGCAGCAGCTGCGGAAAATACAGCTTGGTTTTTCGGAGAGGATATTTTCATCGCAACTGGTGCCATTTTATTAATGAAAGGGTTCTTCGATTCAGTAGGTATGCATGTCGGTGTATGGGATATGGCGCTTTGGGGTATTCCAACTGCGATATCTGCCCTTATTGTGAGCTGGATTAGGTTTAGAAGGTTTGATAAGTATATAGAGAAAACAATGAAGGCAGAAGAAAAACAAGAGAAGGAGGCTATATAAGATGAACATCATAACAATGGATACAATTTATTATGTATTAGGAATAATCGTTGCATTTATCGCTGTTCGTATTGCATTTGATCGTGAACATCCAAACCGATTCGGTTCTAGCTTATTTTGGGCATTGTTTGCAGTTACATTTTTATTTGGAAATGTAATACCTTCGTTTTACGTTGGCTGTATCGTACTCGCTATGGTCGTGTTAGCTTCATTAAATAAAGTAACAAAATCCGAGGAGAAAGAAGTACCAGTGCAAGAACGTGTGAAACATGCTGAGAAATTAAAGAATAAAATTTTTATGCCTGCACTGTTAATACCTATTTTTACAATTATCGGTACACTGACATTAGGGAAAATCAAATGGGGAAATGTCTCTCTTGTTGATCCTGATAAAGTAACGTTAGTTGCATTAGCGTTAGGTGCATTACTCGCATTCGTTGCAGCGATGCGTATTACAAAAGCGAAAATAACAACGCCTGTTCAAGAAGGAAGCAGATTACTACAGGCTGTCGGCTGGGCTGTTATTTTACCACAAATGTTAGCAGCGCTTGGCGGTATTTTCGCAAAATCTGGCGTTGGGCAAGTTGTTTCTGATTTAGTCGGACAAGTGTTACCAACAGAGTATCCATTCGTTGCTGTTATGGCGTACTGTTTAGGAATGATGCTATTCACAGTTGTAATGGGAAATGCTTTCGCTGCGTTTGCGGTTATTACTGGCGGAATTGGCTTGCCTTTAATTGTTCAAATGCACGGCGGGAACCCAGCAATTATGGCAGCACTCGGTATGTTTGCTGGATATTGCGGAACACTGATTACTCCAATGGCGGCAAACTTTAATATCATACCTGCGATGCTTTTAGAATTGAAAGATAAAAATGCAGTCATTAAAGCACAAGTACCAATTGCTCTTTCAATTTTTATCATAAATATGTTTATAATGTACGGCCTTGTATATCGTTTCTAATTAGGAGAGTGAAACTATGAAAACAGTATTATTAACAGGATTTGATCCGTTCGGGGGAGAAAGTATCAATCCAGCTTGGGAAGTCGCAAAAAGTTTGCATGAAAAAACAATCGGAGAGTACAAGATTATTAGTAAACAAGTTCCAACCGTATTTCATAAATCGATACAATTATTAAAAGCGTATATAGAAGAACTGACTCCTGAAATGATTATATGTATTGGACAAGCTGGGGGCAGACCAGATGTTACGATAGAGCGAATAGCAATTAATGTTGATGATGCAAGAATTGCTGATAATGAAGGGAACAAGCCAGTAGATGTACCGGTTGTAGAAGAAGGACCTGCTGCATATTGGTCCACACTTCCGATGAAAGCAATCGTGAAAAAACTTCGCGAAGAAGGTATACCGTCATCTGTTTCACAAACGGCAGGTACATTCGTTTGTAATCATTTATTTTATGGTCTTATGCACGAACTAGAGAAACATGATAAGAAAATAAAAGGTGGATTTGTTCATATTCCGTTCTTACCAGAACAAGCTACTAACTATCCAGGTCAACCGAGTATGTCACTTTCTACTATTAGTAAAGGGATAGAATTAGCAATTGAGGTAACGACGGAAGTGGAAGTAGATATTGTAGCGTGCGGCGGTGCGACGCATTAAATAGAAGAATAAATTGGGATACAATCATATTCCATAGATGATTTCACAAAGTTTTGGAGAGATAGTTAAGGTGAGGGCAATGGGTAAAATTCTATTCTTCGGAGTAATATTATGTGTCACGCGTATAGAAGGTTAAATCTAATTTTAATATTTTGTTATTCGATAAGGATTTATTAGAAATATAAAATGAAATAAAAAAGCAACTTTAAGATGATAAAGTAGCTAAATAGCAAGTTTAAAAAATGTTTGCAAAAATAATAGAATAACTGGTAATAAAGGAAAAGAAATCCGAAAATTGGATTTCTTTTTAATTTGATGTAACTATTTACATAATATAATATTCCATGGTAAAGTTTTCAAGGGAAAATTAAGTATGAGAAACACCATGGAGGGTACATTATGAAAAAACAAATTTCAATTTTATTAGGCAGCATCATGCTGACTGGAAGCATTCTTACAGGTTGTGGAAATGAAAAAGCATCCACAGAGGATAAGGAAAAAGCAACTTCTGCTGAGCAAAAAGATGTTTCTAACAAGTCCGAAAAAGAGGAGAAAGGTACTGTAAACTTATCTAAAGTAGGACAGAAAGCCAAATCAGATGGTAATGAAGCCGAATTAATGAAAATTAAAGAAGTTAACCAAACTGTAGATATTGCACCTATTAAATATACTGTAAAAGATATGAAGATTATTAAGCTTAATAAAGTTAATAAGTCTATGACAGAATTTTTACTTCAATATACAGGCGGGAACAAGTTGCCTGAGGATCTAAATTACATACAAATTCAGTACAGTGTAGAAAACACTAGTGATCAAAATGTAGATTTCTATGGTCTTCAAAAAGTTGTTCTGAACAATGGTGAACAGCTGGATGCAATTGGAAATGATTTCATTTGGGAAAGAGAAGATAATGATAGTAAATTTTATGGTAAAGTAAAAAAAGAGGGAAGTGTAGGTCTTATTATTAAAGGGAAGCCTGAGGAGATTACATCAGCTAAGTTAATCTTTAGTCATACAGTTAACCCTGACGGATATGAGACTATTACGGAAGAACAACAAGCAGAATTCCAAATATAAAAGAGAGGCATTGGTATTATCCCCTATAGGTAGACAGTAAAAAAAGAGTCCATCTGGCATGATGGACTCAATACTGGTTTATCTGGAGGGGATTTTTTATGGCAAAAAAAGGACAATCATTTCAAAAATATACAGAAGAACTAAAGCGAGAAGTAGTTCGTCTTCGATTAGAAGAAGGAAAATCATTACGAGAAATTCGTGAACAACTTGGTGTGAAGAGTGATGCTCAAATTGTAGAGTGGGTAAAACGAGCTCAACAAGGGGAGTCATTTGAGGATCAACGTGGTGTTTGGAATTGAAAGAATTTTAATAGTCTTGAAGAAGAAAATACTTATTTGAAGGCGCAGGTTGAGTATTTAAAAAAGCGCAATCCAAATCTACGCGGGAAGGAATGATAATGAATCATAAACGTGTTTGCCGTCTGATGAGAGAGCTGGGCGTTCAATCTATCATCAGAAAAAAACGTCCGTTTTATGGAAGAAAAACATCTGTGGTATTTAAAAACCATTTGAACCGAGAGTTTCAAGCAGAAAAACAAAATCAAAAATACGTAATGGATATTACTTATGTAAGAATTGGAGAGCAATTTACCTATTTGTCAGCTCTCTTACCAAGTTGCATTATGTTTTGTTTTCCTAGAAATATCACATTATATTGCGTTTGTGTGGAGATTGCTATGATTATACAAAAAAGAGTAACCCGTTTGGCTACTCTTCACATAGAAACTTGTATTTGTTTATTTCAATAAGAGACCGTTATTGAAGTCCCTTCATGAAACTTTGGATTTTTGATGATAATGCAAACAGCAGGATGCTAACTAAAATGGAGATAGCACCAATAACACCAAAGTAAATTGATTCTGTTGCAGGATTATACAGTTTAACAACTTGGGCATTTATTGCTTGCGCAGACGCAGTTGATAAGAACCATAAGCTCATGGTTTGCGAAGAGAAAGCAGCTGGAGCCAGCTTCGTCGTTATTGATAACCCTGAAGGAGATAAACAAACTTCTCCAATTACAATTAAAAAGAAGCTAAGGACTAACCACATAGGGTTCACTAAAGAGTGAGTACCGTTGATTAAAGCCGGAATAATCATAACTAAGAATGATAAACCTGCAAATAGCAATCCAATAGCGAATTTTTTTGCCGTTGAAGGCTGCTTCTTGCCTAACTTTATCCAAATCCATGCAAAAATCGGTGCAAGCGTTACGATAAAGATTGGACTTAATGATTGGAACCAAGCGGAATGCAATGTAATTCCATTGAACTGTAATTGAGTTCGTTGATCCGCGTATGTCGCTAAGATAATAGCACCTTGTTCTTGTATAGACCAAAATATTGTAGCTGCAATAAAGAGTGGTATATACGCAAGAAGACGAGATTGCTCTATTTTTGTTGTTTTAGGACTACGATACATATAAATGAAATAATAGGCTGGAATAACAATCCCTAAGATACTAATCAGGAATGTAAAACGATTTATAGTTAACAACCCAGTTGGAATTGTAACCACACCTAGCAATATTAATACAACCAGACCAACACTGAAATACTTAATAGTCTTTTTTCTTTCCGAATCTGATAATGGATTAGGTACTTGTGTACCGATTAGACCAAGGTTTTTCTTTTTTGTTCCAACAAATACCCCTAACCCAATTGCCATACCAATTGCCGCAACTCCAAAACCAAGGTGGAAATTATATTGCTGACCTAATGTTCCGACAACTAAAGGTGCAAGTAAGGCACCTAAGTTAATACCCATGTAGAATATACTGAACCCTGAGTCACGACGCGCATCTGTTTCACTGTATAAACTTCCTACGATGTTCGATATGTTAGGCTTTAACAACCCTGTTCCTAGAACTAAGAAGACCATAGAGATAAATAACGCACTTTTACTACCCGGTAAAGCTAAAATAAGATGGCCAATCATAATTAAAACGCCACCAAAGAATACGGTTTTACTTGGACCAAATAAACGATCCGATATCCATCCACCGATAATACTAGACATGAACAGTAAGGAACCGTAAATTGCCATTATCGAGGTTGCGGTAGATTGATCAATTCCTAATCCACCTTTTGAGACCGAATAGTACATATAATACAGTAAAATAGCTCTCATCCCGTAATGAGAAAACCTTTCCCAAAACTCAGTGAAGAATAAAGAGAATAATCCTTTTGGATGCCCAAAAAATCCTGTTTGAGGAATACTTTGAACAAGTTCGTTTTTTTCTTTCATAATGTTAATATTACCCCTTATTAATTTTTTATATTATACAAGTATAACTTAAGAGGCTCCCAGTAGTCCATAACTATCTAAGCCCGTCGATGAAGAAAAGCAGCCTTCTGGCTGCTTTCTAAATGAATTGAAAAATCGTCATTTACTCATTAGACACACCTTTCACTGAATCTACCTCTAAACAATCCAGAATTGATTGTGAGAGTGCTTTAGCTATTAAGAATGCTACGCCATTACTAAAATAAGTGTATATTGTTGATTTAATGGTATATGAGGCGGAATAACGTATGTATCTGGAACACTCATTAATCTTAAGCATTCTCGAACGGTTAACCTTCTATTTTCTTGTGGATGAATAAACTCTCTACCATCCTTTGCAATATGAGAAGTGATAGTGTAGGATGGTTGATCCCAAGATAACTTTCTTACACCATTAAATTGGTTTGGGTTTAGATAATGCAACGTAGTAAGTAAACCGAATTGTACAACACCTACTGTAAACAACTGGTATAATAAGTATAGGAAAATACATAGAGGTGATTTTTGTGCAGCAATATGAGGAAGTACGTTCGATATTAGAAAAAGCAAAGAAAATTACAGTGTTAACAGGGGCTGGTGCAAGTACGGAAAGTGGAATCCCTGATTTTCGTTCAGCAAATGGATTATATGCTGATGCGAATATAGAGATGTATTTGTCGAGAGGCTATTATAATAGAAATCCGAAAGAGTTTTGGAAGCATTATAAAGAAATCTTTCAAATTAATACGTTTCATCAATATAAACCAAATCTTGGGCATCGCTTTTTAGCAGAGATAGAAGAACAAGGAAAAGACATAACGATTTTAACGCAAAATATTGATGGTTTACATCAAGTAGGTGGTAGTAAACATGTAATTGATTTACATGGAACACTGCAAACAGCGCATTGTCCAAAGTGTAAAACGGGGTATGATTTACAATATATGATTGATCATGAAGTGCCGCGTTGTGAGAAGTGTAATTTCATACTAAATCCAGATGTTGTTTTATACGGAGATACGTTACCTCAGTATCAAAATGCGATCAAACGTTTATATGAAACAGATGTACTTCTTGTAATGGGGACGTCACTCAAAGTACAGCCTGTCGCGTCATTCCCAGAAATCGCAAAGAGGGAAGTAGGCGCAACAACAATTTTAGTAAATGAAGAATTAACGGGACAAGAATACAATTTTGATTTTATTTTTCAAAATAAGATTGGTGAATTTGCCAAAGGGTTATCTTCGATTAAATAAGTTTTTGTTTTCGTAAAGAAACTGAGGTGGATGATGTCCACCTCAGTTTTTTTGTATGAATTATATTCATGTTATTGCGTATTAAGGGGAATGGTAATAAATAGGATATAAAATACAAAAACTGAAAATTAAATCTTTTATTTCTTTTGTAATTAATATAAAATTCTATATATATCATAAAATTAAATTTGATACATAATGATGTATTTGATTGCACTGTAGTGAACGTATGTTTTATGTAGAGAAATGTTAATAGAATGAAGCGAGGGAGCAAAATGAGACAGAAAAAGGAGAAACAGAAACAGTCGAAAAAGAAAAAGACTCATATTCCATTTCGGTTAAATGTACTATTTTTTATCGTTTTTCTTTTATTTTCAGCTATTATTATTCAATTAGGTAAAGTACAAATCATCGACGGAGAAACGTATCGAAATGAAGTGAATAAAAAGGAAGATGTAACGGTGAGTACTCCAGTTCCGAGAGGGAAGATGTTTGACCGGGAAGGGAAAGTTATTGTAAATAATAAACCGTTACGAACTGTTACATATACGAAGATGAAAGGAGTGGACTCAAAAGAGGTTTTAATAGTGGCAAGAAATTTAGCAAAGCTAATTGAAATGCCGCAAGAAGATATGGACAAGTTAACAGAGACAGATAAAAAAGACTTTTGGATGCAGTTAAATGAAAAACGTGCAGCAACAAAAGTAACGAAAGAAGATGAGAGTAAATTTAGGAAACAGGAAATAGAAGGGAAAGACTTAGATAAGAAAGTAGAAGAGTTGAGACGAGAAAGAATTACACAAGAAGAATTAAACGAGCTTTCGAAAGAGGATATAGAAGTACTAGCAATTAAAAGCAAAATGAATGCGGGATATAAAATGACGCCACAAATCGTCAAAAAAGATGTAAGTCAAAATGAATATGCAGTAGTGAGTGAAGGATTATCGAGCTTGCCAGGCGTAGATACGACTGTGGATTGGGAGCGCGAATATCCAAATGACATAATACTACGTTCTGTACTTGGTAGTGTTTCTACTGAGAATGAGGGATTACCAAGGGAGCAATTAGACTATTATTTAGTGCGAGATTATAACCGAAATGATCGTATTGGTAAGAGTTACATCGAAAAACAATACGAAGATGTGTTACATGGAACGAAAGAACAGTCTAAAAATATTACGGATAAAGCTGGAAATATTATTCGGACTGAAAAAGTGACAAAAGGAAAAAGTGGAAATAATTTAATGTTAACAGTTGATATGGATTTACAGAAAAAGGTGGAGGAAAGTCTTGAAAGGAATTTAAGGGCATTTCATTCTTCTGAACCGATGATGGATCGTGCATTCGTCGTTATGATGAATCCGAAAAATGGTCAAATTCTATCATTAGCAGGAAAGAAAATTGTAAATAAAGATGGCGGGATGCAAATAGAAGACTACGCTTTAGGAACGATGATAAGTTCTTACGAGTTAGGATCAACGGTGAAAGGAGCTACGGTATTAGCGGGATATCAAACAGAAGCGATTAAGCCATATACGCATTTCTTTGATGCACCAATGTACTTTAAAGGAAGTTCGAAGCCGAAGAAATCGTGGAAAGACTTTGGAGATATTGATGATTTAAGAGCATTGCAAGTTTCATCCAATGTCTACATGTTTAATACGGCGTTAAAGATTGCGGGGATTGATTATGTACCAAACAATCCGTTAGATATTAGGCAAGAAACATTCAATAAAATGCGCTATTACTTTAGACAATTTGGTTTAGGTGTACCAACCGGTATTGACCTTCCAAATGAATCGATTGGTCAAATGGGTAGAACAGATAATATACCTGGTTTTTTACTTGACTATGCCATTGGACAATATGATACATATACGCCGCTTCAGCTTGCGCAATATATGTCAACGATTGCAAATGGTGGTTACCGAATGAAACCACAAATTGTACAAGAAATTAGAGAGCAACCGAATAGACCAGAGGAAGTCGGGAAAGTTATGCAATCGATGGAACCAGTCGTGTTAAATCGAGTGGATATGGATCTTTCATATATAAATCATGTGAAAGAAGGGTTTAGAAGAGTTTTCCAAGAGGTAGATGGGACCGGTGCTGGAACTTTTAAAGGTTTACCGTATAAACCGGCTGGGAAAACAGGAACAGCAGAAACAGTGTACGGTGGAGAAAGTGATATTGGAAGAGATGAAAACAACTATCGAAAAAAATGTTATAATTTAACTCTCGCCGGGTATGCTCCATATGATGCTGATCCGGAAGTTGCTTTTTCTGTTGTTGTGCCATGGGTAAATAATGATAAATCAGGTATTAATTCTGCAATTGGTAAAGAGGTTTTGGATGCATATTTTGATTTAAAAACGCAGAGATCGGGTGTAAGTCCAGTCCCAGTAACACAATAGCCGAGTAAGGCACAGTAAAAAATTCAAATTGTAGTATATCACTGCGCAAATGAACAGGTGCAGTGATATATTTTTGAGTTAAAAAGTGTTTTGATAAGGTGGGAATGGATATGAAAGAGGAGAATAAGAGAGGTTGGGGAAAGTACATACTATTTATATTTGTCCTAGTAGTAACGTACCAGTCTTTCACTTTATGTAAAGTGGAAGGAAAATCAATGCAGCCAACTTTACATGAAGAAGACTACGTATTTGTAAATAAAGCTGCGGTACATTTTTCTAGCTTACAGCACGGAGAAATCGTCATTATTAAGGAAGAGGATGAGTCGAAATATTATGTGAAACGTGTAATAGGGCTTCCTGGTGACGTAATTAACATAACGAATGGAACTGTATACGTAAATGACAAAAAGCAAGATGAACCTTATATAAATAAAGATTTATATAACAATACACAAGTGTTTTATAATTTTCAAAAGACAAAGATTCCGCCAAATAAGTTATTTGTAATGGGAGACAATCGTGAACAAAGTAAGGATAGTCGAAATGGTTTAGGATATATTGAAGAAGATAATATAATAGGAAAAGTGGAATTTGTGTACTATCCTTTTTCGAAAATGAAAATCATAAAATAAGTGGGGATTCACAAAACCCCACTTATTAAAGTTTCACTTTATCTTCTTTAAAAAACCTTTTGGATTAAATGATATGAAAAACTTATGTTTAGATTCATCGATTATGAAATTGCTATTTTTAGTTAAAAACTCTTCCACAGCTTCCATTGGGCCAGGTCCCCAATCAGGAAGGAGAGGATTTCCGTTAATACTTGTATCTTCTACAATAATGTAACTGCCAGTGGTTACAATAGATTTATAAAGTAAGAGTTCTTTCGATACATGTTCTTTACTATGATCAGAATCTAAAATAACTAAAATCACATCATCAGGTTTGCGCATACTTAATATTGATTGGACGGCCTGTACAGAAACAGATGAAGCTGTTAAATACGTAATTCGATTATGGGATGGCCGATTTGGTTGCGGAGTTATATCGATAGTAAGTACGTGACCTTTTCCAATTAAATCTAACATAGAAGCTAAAAACAGTGCTCTACCACCGTAAAAAGTTCCGCATTCAATAATTAAATCAGGCTTTAATTCGTATAATATTTCTTGATACAAAAAGAGATCAGAAGGAAGTTTGCAGATTGGAACCCCGAACCAGTGTGTACCATGTAACCAAACGTTGCTGTCGTAATATTGTTTTAGAAATTCGCTACTAATGTTATCGATTTTGAATTCTCCTTTCTAAAAAGGATTCTTTCATACGTAAAGAGTTTACGTATGAAAGTTGTACTATATATTATGTGGTAAGGGATTATAAGGCGAGTGTTTTCACGTGAAAATAAGCCAAATAACACATGTGGAAAATGAATTGCTTGCAAAAGAAGATGTAAATGAAAGGAAATGATCGTATGTATAAGTACACAATTTGCTTCATTAGAAAAGGAGATAGAATACTTTTACTAAATAGAAACAAGAAGCCGACAATGGGAATGTGGAATGGTGTCGGAGGGAAAATAGAAGAGTATGAAACGCCATATGAAGGAGTCATTAGAGAAACCTTTGAGGAAACAGGAATAGAGCTTCCAAGTGTAACGTATAAAGGGAATGTTATTTTTAAAGTTAAAGACGAACCTTTGGGTAGTGAGGGAATGTATGTATTCCTAGCTGATTTACCAGATGGAGTACATATTGATACGCCAGTAAGCACTCATGAAGGTATATTAGAATGGAAGTCAATTGATTGGATATTAGATGGTGATAATAGAGGTGTAGTTAGCAATTTGCAAAGATATTTACCGACATTATTAAGTGAGGACAACAATTTAGAGCATATATTCATATATGATAATCGGAATATTATTGATTACAAAACTACACTTTTGATAGAAGATAATACGAAAAAACGATATGAAAAATATCTCGTTTCTCAATAAGAGAAGAAACGTTAAAATACGAAGAGAAAGCCAAATTCTTTATGGGAATTTGGCTTTTTACAAGGAATGCTAATTCTAAGTTTACTCTTCATAATTTGCTTTAATAATAAAGCGGTGTTGCTTCACATTGAAATATCCCTTTTGTAAGATAATTTCATGTATGCGATACAATTCCTCGGTATAGCTATCTACTATAAAATCAGGGATTTGCCACGGAATTGCTTGCAAGTAATAGACAACAGCACCGACATCATAAAAACGCTGAAGAGGGAATTCTTCTTTCGCTTCTAAAATAGTAAATCCGCTTTTCCTCAATTCACTACATGCCGTTTCGAGTGACCAACTTGAAAATTCGCTATTCAGCGGTGTGCCAAACTGCTCATTCAGTTCCGCACAATCAAGACCACCGACTTGTTGTGTAAGAAATGTTCCATTGATGGAAAGACTTCTTTTCACTTCAGAAGTAGAATAGGATTCATGTTGATTCACAATTAAATCAAACTGACCATCTTGAAATGGTAAAGCAGTATCATCAGTCACTTCTACGACTATAACTCCTAAAGGTTCTAATTTCTTTCGTGCAATTGGGACATTCGGAGCATAGCCCTCAGTCGCATAAATAGTTGACGGGAACGGTTGTAACATAGATAAAAACTCTCCGCCACCAGTCCCCATATCTAGCATTGATTTTGCACGTTGCATAAGCTGGAAAGCAGTGCTACCGTATGACCATGATAGGGGCTCGCTATTCATACGGCCAGTTTCTGAAATGAAAGAGAAATCCCAGCCGCTAAAGTTAGTCTTTGCACTTTCTAATAGTGCTGAAAATAATGGATCACGTTTCATATTGTTGTCCTCCTATTTCGTTAATAAATGATATAGTAAGAAAAGAAAAAGGGAGGACCTCTTATTAAAGTGGAACGGTTTTATGTTTCGTATTCGAATAGATTCATATAAATTAGCTCCTTGCGAGAATGGTTATTTATATATTCGGGAGTATTGAGTGAAAATCCTTTGAAATTATAGGGGAAGGCAGTTGTTTAATGAAAAATTGGATGGAGTTTACAGACAAAGAGTACGACCAAATATGGGATAGGGTATATAGTGATTTTGAGTTTTCGCCAAGTGATTCTACATTCCCATCATTTAAGGTGCCAAGTCCCTTTATAACATATGATATTTCTCATTACTTCAGAGAGTCGGTAGATTTAGATGTATATGACGACCTGGAAGAAAAAGCATTACTAGTTTTTAAAGAGAATACGGTATCGAATGAATATATAATGGCACTTGATTGGC
Organism: Bacillus sp. MYb56; assembly: GCF_002976445.1. Taxonomy (NCBI): domain Bacteria; kingdom Bacillati; phylum Bacillota; class Bacilli; order Caryophanales; family Bacillaceae; genus Bacillus; species Bacillus sp. MYb56. The sequence goes on along the minus strand of NZ_PCOH01000002.1, from coordinate 352,079 downwards.
AACATGAATGTTACTGGGTAAATCCACATTTAAAGTTTGATAGAAATGAATTTGATGAGTGGACAATCCCGATTTTTCCAAATGGAGATTATTATTTCTTTATTCAGAAGGACTTTAAGTGGGGGTATTTAGGCCATCCTTGGGAGAAGAGTATAACGATATTTGGAAAAGAATTAATAGATGCTTTTGATCAACATAAACCGGAAATGTTTCATAAGATTTTAAGGCAGGGTTAATGTTTAAAAAAGAAAAAACGTTTATACTTCCAAATGAAGTATAAACGTTTTTATTATTAGCTGTTTTCATATAGATTGTTGCTTTCTTTACAAATACTTAAAAACAAAAATCTTTTGGCAAAGTCCCACTTTTTATTACCGTTCTTAATCCATGTTTCATAATCCAAGGATTAACAGGATGGTTTTTATCGAGTAATTCTCGCAACCATTGAAAAACGAGTTCGTTATCTTCTTTCGTAATATCATTAATGTGATTGGCTACAGATTTTTGAACATACTTAGAAGGGTCATTCATTAATGGCTCAAGAAGCTTTAAATTATTTCTGAAGTCACCTTTCAAAGCTCCTATTTTTTTTGCCCAAGGAAGTCTTGGTCTAGTACCTTCTGAAACTAATCTCCTGATGTGGCTGTTTTCATCACGTAACCATTGCTGCAATATGTCTAAGGTTTCTTCATGGTATTTTTCAAGATAAGGACGAATGGCATATTCAGCAGTATTTCTTTTTGTTATTTCATACATTGCATTGAATGAGGATTCAAAATCGTTAAGTCCATATTTTTCAACGTATTTTGCGATAGGCATATACATATAACCCTTTGTAAATGTGCCGACTTCTGTTGTATTTTCTGGTCCTAATGTTTTCAGTAATATATGTATTGCTTCATTAAAGTCTTTTTGTAATGCATTGTGTAATTCATCTGCTATTACTTCTATACGTTGCTTTAACTCTAAATTTTCAACTTTATATGTTACGGAATCTACAAAATTTTTTTTAGAGAAATTAGGAACGTGTTTAGAAATAGAATCAGCCATTTTTTCTGCTAATTCTTCGTTAAATAAAAATTTTAACGGAACATATTTACCCATTTTTTCACCTCAGTGGTCAGTTAAAAACAATTGTTATTTTTTAATCGACAACCCATACACCAACGTCTCACTTGGAGTCGTAATACTAAAACCAGTTGTTTTATAATCAACTTTTAACGTATCACCAGTGTAGTCTTTCGTGAATGAGTCCATTTGTATAATAAGCTGTTCATCTTCATATACAACATCATCCGCATTATATGTATCCCAAATTAAATCAACATCAACAAAAATGCTGCAAGAGTTTGTCATTGTCCCTCTAATGCGAATAATCTTTTTGTCTTCACGTTCTAGTCTATGTATAGCAGCTTTTGCTTCATCAGTAATACGAATGTTCATGTGATCCCAACCTTTAAGTGTATTTACTTTATTATTGCAAAAAGATAAGAAATAGGGAAGTAAATGGAATTGTAATAAAAAAACGAGCAAACAATTTTGTTTGCTCGTTTTGCTATACTCTATTTCAGTTCACATTTATCAAGTGGAATGACTTTCGTTTTCTTAGTAAATTTATAACCTAACCATAGTACTAAGAAGAGTGGTAAACCGATGTAAGAAACGAGTACACCGTTCCAGTCGATAGATGCTCCTGTAAATGCTCCGTAGTTTTGACCTAAAATAACGATAACACAAAGTGTAAATGCAAAGATTGGACCGAACGGGAACCATTTCGCTTGATATGGTAAATCTTTCAAATCTTTCCCTTGTGCAATATAAGCTTTACGGAAACGGTAATGACTAATAGCAATCCCTACCCAAGCAATAAATCCTGACATCCCAGAAGCATTTAATAACCAAATGTATACAACACCGTCACCGAATAAAGAAGCGATGAAAGCGACGCTACCAACTACTGATGTTGCGATTAATGCGTTAACAGGTACACCGCGGCTATCTAATTTCCCTAAGAACTTTGGTGCTTTTCCTTGGCGAGCTAAATCCCAAAGCATACGAGTTGATGCATACATTCCAGAGTTACCAGCAGAAAGTACTGCAGTTAAAATAACAGCGTTCATAACAGAAGCAGCGAAGGCAACGCCCGCTTTTTCAAATACAAGTGTAAATGGACTTACTGTAACATCACTTGCTGCAAGGCTTTCAGTCGTATAAGGAATTAATAAACCGATAACGAGAATTGCTAAAATATAGAATAATAAAATGCGCCAAAAGATAGAACGAATTGCTTTCGGAATATTGCGTTCTGGATCAGCAGTTTCACCAGCAGCTACTCCTAATAATTCAGTTCCTTGGAATGAGAAACCAGCAGCCATAAATACACCGATAATTGCCATGATGCCGCCATTAAATGGTGCATCTGCAACAGTGAAGTTTTTAAAGCCGACAGATTCGCCGCCCATAATTCCAAAAATCATCATAAAACCGACAATTAAAAAGATAATAATAGTAACTACTTTAATAAGTGCGAACCAATATTCAGATTCACCAAAACCTTTAACAGATAAATAGTTTAAGAGAAAAATAATAGCTAAACAAAGTCCACTCCAAATAAGAGAAGGGGTATCTGGGAACCAAAATTTCATAATTAATGTTACGGCCGCTAGTTCAGCTGCAATCGTAATCGCCCAGTTATACCAATAGTTCCATCCAAGTGCAAAACCAAGTGATGGATCAACAAATTTTGTTGCATAAGTGCTAAAAGATCCAGTAACAGGCATGTAAGCCGCGAGTTCTGCTAAGCTTGTCATTAAAAAATAAACCATAATTCCAATTGCGGCATATGCGACTAATGCACCGCCAGGACCAGCTGAATGGATAACACCACCACTGGCAAGAAATAATCCGGTACCGATTGTACCACCGAGAGAAATCATCGTAAGGTGACGAGATTTTAATCCGCGTTTTAATTCACCTTGTCCTTGTGTAGTTTGCGTTTTAGAGGTAGATTGATTTGTTGCGCTATTCATGTTCAACACTCCTTTTCTTGTAGGTTAGGAAGGAGCGGGGGAGAAAAATACAAAAAACCGCCAAAGGAATTAGGCGGAACGTTTCACAAATAACCACCCCATCATACCCTTCCGTTAAGATAGCACACCACGTTTACACGGTAATTTTGTAAACGTGACAGTTCTGTTCCTTTCGGAGACAGCCCCAGCTCATATTTCCAGAGAAGAAATATAAACTTCGGCAACTTTTCCTTTCAAACGGAGTCAGTGACATTCGCTGTGTCTCGTCCATTTTACTTTTAAAAGTCGCAACCTCTACCTCATCGGATTGATGAGGATTTATAAATTGCTATGATTTTTAATATATGGCAATTGTAATGATTTTCTGAATATATTGCAAGGGATTTTGTTAGGAAAAGTCAAAAAATATCGGTTATTGTATAGGAAACGCTTGCAAAACTCCACCCGAACCTACTTTTATGTAACAATAAGCAAAGAAAAAATTGTTATACAAATGTTTCGCAAAAAATATTGAAAAACCCTTTAAAATTAAAAGAAAATTCAGAAAATATAATTCGACATAACTATTAAAAGGGGATTATTCCTTAAATTCGTTTCAAAGAAATAAGTATAAATCCGATAAATAGAATGAATATTCTTTTTATTTCTGATAAAATTGAGGTATTGTTTAATTGAAAAGGGGATATCATTATGAAATTAGAAACGGAAAGATTATATATAGTACCGTGTACAGAAGAATGGATTCAAATTGCGAATAATCAAGGATACAATAGTGGCCCACATATTGTAGGGCATATAGAAAATGTGAAACGAGATGTGGCTTCATTACCGTGGGGACCGTGGTATGTTATTCGGAAAGAGGATGATGTGGTTCTAGGTGATATAGGATTTAAAGGGAAACCGAATGAGCAACATACGGTAGAAATTGGTTACGGATTTATTGAGAAATATTGGAATAAAGGGTATGCAACAGAAGCAGTTAGTGAATTAATGAAATGGGCTTTTCAAACAGGGGAAGTGGAAACGATTATAGCGGAGACACTCCTTGATAATTATAGCTCTATTCGTGTCTTAGAGAAATTACATATGAAAAGAGTAAATAGTACTGAAACGATGGTCAATTGGAAAATAGAAAAATAAAAAATACCGCTCGAAGTAAATCGGGCGGTATTATTATTAATTATGGTAGCATTTGTTTTTGATCTTTCGGATAGCCGGCTGTCGATACGTTAGAACGATTGGAATGATTACGAACAGCAATAAAAATAGATATAATAACGACAAGACCAACTGCAACGTAAGAAAGTGAAATAATAGTTGGATCTACTTTAAATGTAGTAAGCAGTGTACGTATATTCGTAAAGATAATAAGTCCGCCAACGAGTACGCCAAGTAAATGAGAAGGAACGATGCGTACTAACCATGCGGCGATTGGTGCGGCAACAATACCACCAAGCATGAGGGCAAATACCCAAACCCAGCTTACTTGTTCCCAGCCAAGTGAAATGAAAAAGCCAATCGTTGCAGCGAGTGAAACAGGAAATTCACTCGTATCTACAGATCCAATAACTTTTCTAGCTTCATTTCCTCTTGCAAGAAGAACAGGTGTCGTAATCGGCCCCCAACCACCGCCGCCAGTTGAATCGACGAATCCAGCGAATAAGCCAAGTGGTACAAGTTGTTTAGCAGACATACGCTTATTTGAAGAAACAATTTGTTTTTGAATGATGAATCGTAATAAAATATAAACCCCTAAAGTAAATAAAAATATGGAAATGTACGGTTTAATTACATCACCAGGTAAATTGCTTAAAAAACATGCCCCAATAAATGCGCCAATTGCTCCTGGTAATGTAAGTCTGGAAACTGTATATTTATCAACGTTTCCAAATTTGATATGAGATGCACCAGAAGCGGCGGTTGTAACGACTTCAGCTAAATGAACTGATGCGGAAGCTACAGCTGGTGCGATACCAAACATTAATAATAGTGAGGTAGACGTTACCCCGTACGCCATACCAAGTGCGCCATCAATCAATTGAGCGAAAAATCCAATAATAGCAAAGACAATTAATTTCTGCATAAATAATCCCCCTGTAATAATAAATGAAAAAGACACTTTTCCCGTATGAGAAAAGTGCCTTTGGTTTTTCCAATCAGCAATAATTAAATTTGTTTTATTATAATACACATTAATCGTATAAATCAACTGGGTTTTAAAGTTTTTTGAATTGAACGAAAGAAAAATAAAATATACAATAAAAGGATGGAGAGAAAGGGGAGAAAGACTATGTTAGCATTTGATCATCTCGTTCACGCAGTGCATTGTACACCGGAGGAAGCGGCAAAACAAATGCAGGAGCATGGATTTCATACTGCATTAGGCGGTGAGCATACGACTTGGGGTACTTGGAATAGTTTATGTTATTTTGATTTATCATATATAGAATTTTTAGCAGTTCAGCATGAAGAAAAAGCGAAAGAAGCAGAAAATCCATTAGTACAAGAAACAGTGGTGAAATTAAAAAATGGAGAAGGGATGCTACAAATCGCAATTCGAACAGATGCAATTGAAGAACTAGCAGTTAAATTTAGTAAGCACGGCTTACATACGATAGGACCATTTGAAGGGAAACGGATGAGAAAAGATGGCCGGCTTTTAGAATGGAAAATGTTATTTGTAAAGCAAGAAGAGAATGGACCGAAATTACCATTCTTTATACAGTGGAATGAAACGGATGAAGAAAGAAGAAACGATTTACGTAAAATAGGGACGATCACTGAACATAAAAATAAAGTACAAGAAATTGAAACGATTCATTATACAGTGAAAAATGTTCGAGAAACAGTGCGGAAATGGAAAGAAGTAATGGAGCTAACTGCAAATTCAATCATACAAAATGAAGAATGGAATGCTGAGTGTCAAAGTGTATCGTTTGGTGATGTTCATGTGCAGTTTTGTGAACCAGTTGGAGAAGGGCTAGTACTAGAACGTTTGAAGCATCATGGCGAATATCCATTTGCAGTGGAGTTTAAAGGGGAAAATAAACGAGAGTATGAAGTGTTAGGTAGTTTGTTCGTATATTAATAGAGGTGAGTTTTGTGGAAGAAATGTTAAGAGAGATAGAAAGAAAACTAGAGTGGTCACGTATTGTAAAATGTACAGCAATTACAAAAGGTTTTTCACATGAAGAGAAGTATAAAATTGACCTAGAGAATCGAGAAACTTATTTTGTAAAAGTGTGTGATTCTGCTAATTATGAACGAAAACAAGAAGAATATATGTATATGAAACAATTGGAGTTATTACATATTCCAACGCCGAAGTTAATTCATTTCATAAAACTTGAGGGATTAAATAAATGTGTTCAAGTATTTGAATGGACCCAAGGTGTAAATGGTGAAGAAATCTTAAGCAAGCTATTGGTGGAAGAACAGTATAATGCAGGAAGAAAAGCAGGAGAAATATTAAAGAGAATTCACTCGATAGAAAGAGAAAGTGCAAGTAATAAATGGGAAATATTTAGGTGGAATAAGTATGAAAGGTACATAGAGGCATTAGCAGATTATGAGGTGAATTTTCTGGATTTGAAGCCAGTATTCACCTTTGTAGAACATCATAAAGATTTATTGAAAAATCGGCCTATCACATTTTTACACGATGATTACCACCCAGCAAATAGTATGATTCACAATAAAGAGTTTATCGTTATTGATTTTGGTGGATATGATTTTGGCGATCCAATACACGATTTTTATAATGTAGCGATTTTTACTACAAGAATAAGCAAACCATTTGCGGTTGGACAAGTTCACGGTTATTGCGGAGGCGATCCGTCAATCCACTTTTGGAAACTGTATTCATTATATGCAGCGATGACATTCCCAGCGGATATCGTATGGACAAACCGAACTACACCACATTTAGTAGAGGATATGAAAGAAAGATTGAACCGAATTATAGAAGATCATAATCATTTTTCATCTTATATTCCAAAATGGTATCAATCACAACATGAGGATATAATAAACAATAAATAACGGAGGGATTCATTTGGATAAAATTGCGGTAATTTCAGATATACATGGTAATATTCCGGCATTAGAATCAGTACTGAAAGATATTAAATTAAGAGGAATTGAACGTATTATTTGTCTTGGAGATTTAGTAGGAAAAGGTCCGCATTCTAGCGAAGTAATTGAAATCGTTCGTAAAGAATGTGAAGGAACCGTAATGGGAAACTGGGATGATTTCATTACAAAACCGACTGAATTTGAAGCGTTAAAATGGCATCAAAAACAATTGTCAGAAGAACAAAATGAGTATTTAAGAAGCTTACCATTTTCAATCGAGTTTTATATGAGTGGGAAACTGATTCGTATGTTCCACGCTTCACCGAGAAGTTTGTATGAAAGAATTCAACCACATGCAACAAGAGAAGAGCGTATTAGTATGTTCGAAAATAGTGAGCTCACAGAGAATATAGAAGGGGAAAAAAAACCAGATGTCGTTTGTTACGGTGACGTTCATCAGGCGTATGTGCAAAATTTTAGAGGGAAAACGTTATGTAATGCTGGTAGTGTAGGTAATCCACTTGAAATTACACAAGCTTCCTATTTAATTTTTGAAGGAACATACAATGAAAAAGAAGCAGCAAGCTTTTCGATTCAACTCGTACGTGTACCATATGATATTGAACTAGCCATCCGATTAGCTGAAGAGTTGGATATGCCAGAAATTGAGGAATACAAACAAGAGTTACGGACTGCTTTATATCGAGGTTTTAAGGGGAAATAAGGAAAATATAAATCAATAAAAATATATCTATCATAACTTAAAATATTTCAACGATTTTTTTAATATATCGATTTACCAACAAATAGCGATAAATTTAATTTACTGCAATTATATTATGTAAACAACATACAGGAGGGAATGTCATGCTCCGAAAACAATACATGAAAGAAATTGCTGATCATATTTTAACGTTAAAATTAACCCATCCAATAAGAGTTGGAGTAAATGGTATAACAGCTTCAGGAAAGACAACATTTGCAAACGAACTGGCAGAGGAAATGAAAAATCGGGGAGTGCAAGTAATACGCACCAGCATTGATGATTTTCATAACCCGAGAGTGATTCGTTATGCACAAGGAAAAGAGTCTGCAAGAGGGTATTATGAAGATGCACACGATTATACAGCTTTCAAAGAAAGGCTATTAAAACCTTTAGGACCTAACGGGAATTTACAGTATGAAACGATTTCTCATAACTTAATAACGGACATGCCTGTACATAATACGCCGCTAGTGGCCTCGCCAACTATGGTGCTAATAGTAGATGGAACATTTTTATTGAAAAAAGAAATTGAGTATCTATTTGACTATAAAATTTTCGTAGATACAGATTTTGAGACTGCGAGAAACCGTGGTGCAGAGCGCGAGACTGAGGCTTTTGGAAGTTATGAAGAAGCAGAGAAAATGTTTATAAACAGATATCATGCGGCTTGTAAGATGTATATAGATGAGCATAATCCGAAAGAATGTGCGAATGTTATATTTCAGAATAGTAATTTTGATGATCCGGTAGTTGTATTTAAATGAATTTAAAATCGTTTATATAGCAAAAAGTTCGTGAAAGGGGATGTGTTGGGTGGATAAAAAAGATAATCCGAACGATTGGCCTGTATGGGCGAATGAGTCAGTAGAGATAGTTAATGCAAATCCTGATTGGCAAGATAAAGGACGATGTGAAGAACAGCAACTTTATGAACTGCTTACTCCTCTCGGTATTAGCAAAGTAATACATATAGGAAGTACATCCATACCTGGTTTACCTGCAAAACCTATCATTGATCTAATGGCTGAAACAGACTCATTTGATAGAGTGCTCGATATTTCAGCAAAATTGTCTATATATGATTGGCATTATGTAGGCCCGGAATTAGATGAAAGACCTTGGAGAAGGTTCTTTGTGAAAGTGAAGAATAATAGGCGTGTAGCTCACCTGCATTTAATGGTTAAAGGAACTGAGCGATGGGAGCAACAACTTTTATTTCGTAACCGCTTACGAGAAAATCCACAATTAGTTTATGATTATTCAAATCTGAAACAAGATTTAGCTAAAAGATATAACCAAGATAGAGAAGCATACACAAAAGCTAAAACAGAGTTTATTAAACGAGTTCTAAAATGATTTAATTTTTGATTGTAAATACGTTTGAATACAAATGAAAAAAATACTTTATTTTATAACTTAAACTTACATGAAATGCATGCAAACAAAGTGAGAAGCTTTGGTGTTCCAATGTATTTCCTTTTATTTCTCGGGAGAAATTTATATAATTGAATCAAGTTCATAGAAAGATAGGGACTAAAACTATATTAAAAGTCGACTTAATTTTATGAGGGAAATTACAGGGGATAAGGCGAAAAGAAGTTAAAAAACGTAAAAAGGGGACAGGAAATATAATGACAGAAGTACTAGAACTAAAAGAAGAATTACAACAAATTCAAAATAATAATTATGCTGTGCCAGAAGATGTAGATGCATATCCATATGCACAGTGGATGCTAGATTATATCGGATCACCTGATGCTGAATTACGTGATGATTTGATTTATAGTACGCTTCACAAATGGATTACAAATGATGTATTTAGACAAAAAGAATTACGAGGATTAATGCTACAAGCGATTAGTCCTGATTATTTATTTTATAAAATTGGTGAAAAGGGCACAGATTCTGTATTTAAACGTGCGTTCTCCGTATTAATTCCGCCGCTTATTTTATCTGTTCATGAAAGAGAACCACTGTTATCTGAAGAACAACTGTATAGTGTGGCAGAACAAGTTCTGGAATATGTCTATTTAGAAGAAGATGTAAGAGGTTACGTAGAAGGAAAAGGCTGGGCACATTCTACTGCACATGCGGCAGATGCACTAGATGCTTTAGCACGTACAATACAAAATCGTGAGTTTTCATATGCAATACTAGCTGCTGTTCGTCAGAAGGTTCGATTGAATGACTACGTATACATACACTTTGAGGATGAGAGATTAGTAACGCCAATTATGTCGTTACGTAATCAAAATCTTTTAACTGAAGAAGAGTGGAGCAATTGGCTACATAGTATAGCAATTGTTGAAGACATCCGACATCCTCAGCATGCTATTTTAGTACAAAATATAAGAGCTTTCTTAAGAAGTTTATATTTTACAGCTTTAGAGAATGAGGGTGCTACTGCCTTTACAGATGATATATTGAAGACTTTGAAGGATTTGCGTAGGTATTAAAAATAGCGTTTGAATTGGAAATTTTAAAAGAAATCCATACTTAGAAACAAAGAGAAAATATTAATTTTGAAAAATTTATTAGAAATTTATTTTTACATTGTACCCTTTCAGTATAGGCTGAAAGGGGTGTCAAATGAAAAAAATATTGAAGATAGTAAAGATTATATTTTTTGTTTGTAGCAGCATTATTTTTCTTGGAACAGGCGCTGTATTCATATATCATAACTATCAATTAAGAATGGAATCGAAATTAATGAACAATGAAGGGGAACTTGTTAATTTCAATAATAAAAAAGTGAATGTTTATAACGAGGGGAGCGGGAAGGATACTTTTGTATTTATGGCCGGATCTGGAATTGCCGCTCCTGTTTATGAATTGAAAGGATTATATAGTGAATTTTCGAAAGAAAACAAGGTTTCTGTAATTGAGAGAGCTGGTTATGGATACAGTGATGTTTTTCATGATGATAGAGATATTGATACGATATTAGAACAAACGAGAGAAGCGCTTATTAGAAGTGGAAATAAACCTCCCTATATTTTAGTGCCACACTCTCTATCGGGTATAGAGGCTATTTATTGGGCACAAAAATACCCAAGTGAAGTAAAAGGGATTATTGCGTTAGATATTGGTTTACCTAATCAGTACGTAACTCATAAAATAGACGAGGTTGATTCATTAATAATAAAAGGGATGAATATTTTAACGAAAATTGGTTTTCAGCGATTAGTTCCTTCTATTACTTATAATCCCGAAGTAATTCAGCAATCCTTTTTAACCGAACAGGAAAAAACTATTTATAAAGCCCTCTCATATAAACAAGCTTTTAATGATGATATGAAGCAAGAACTTTTACAAAGTTACAATAACAGTAACAAATCTAATTCTTTATCATTCCCAAAAGAAACACCAATTTTATTTATAGATGCGATTGCTAGGGAAAATAAAAACTCGAAATATACAAAGCAAAAAAACAGAGATTATGAGGAGTTTGCTAGCAAGTTATTGATAGCTGATGTGAAAAAAATTGAAGGTACACATAGTATTTATTTATACGCTCCTGATGAAATATACAAACTTGTAATGGATTTTATTAATAATAAAGTAGTGAAGAACTAAGCTATTGTTATTTTAGTGATGGAAGGTCTACATAATGAAAGAATATAACATATTAATTGTTGAAGATGATTTGATGATAGGAGATTTATTACAAAAAATTTTGCAGCGTGAGAAGTATAAAGTGTATTGGGAGAAAGAAGGAAAGAATGTTCTAGATGTAATCCATGAAATAGATTTAGTCATAATGGATGTTATGTTACCAGGTGAAGATGGTTATCAAATTACAAAGAAAATAAAAAATCTAGGATTAAATATTCCAATCATATTTTTATCAGCTCGGAATGATATTGATAGTAAACTAAAAGGTCTTACCATTGGAGAAGAATACATGATAAAACCTTTTGATCCTCGAGAATTATTGTTAAGAATTCAGAAAATGTTAGATAATCAATATGGTACTTTCACGCAAATTAAACATTTATTTATAGATGCAGAATATAAAAGGGTTTTCATTAATGGTTTGCGTGATGAAGTTGTGTTTACAGCGATTGAGCGTAAAATATTTTTCTATTTGTATGAAAATAGGGATAGAATTCTAACAAAAGAACACTTCTTTGATTACTTATGGCAACTCGAAGATAGAAATCAAAATATCATGAACGTACATATAAAGAAAATTAGGACCAAAATCGATGATAAAACAGGTAACATAATTCAGAACATATATGGAGAAGGGTATAGATTAAATACCTTTATGAAGAAATGAAATTAAAGAAGAAATATCAGTTATTACTATTCACTGCTATTATTAGCGTACCATTGTTATTATTGTCGATTAGTATCTTTGTATCAGTTATTTATAATGTTGCCTTTAAAACTAAAAACAAGAACATTCCTTTTCATGAATCCTTTGCATATCCTACTATGTTAATCATATTTTTATTATCACTATTAGTATTAGCTTTTGTATTTTCAAAATCGATTAATTCATTATTAAATAAAATTAATGTATTAAATCAAACGATTCGAGATTTAGCAAGTGATAAAAAAATCCCTAATATAATAGATGTCAAAAGCGATGATGAAATGGGGGAACTGATTAGATCAGTAAACTTGCTAATAGAAAGAACGACTTATCGAGAATTAGAACTACAACAACAGGAACAAATAAAAAAAGAACTATTAAATAAATTACGGCATGATATTAATACACCCTTAACAGCGGTTAGATTACAATTATATTATTTAGAAGGCGAATACGAGGAACAAGCACCAGTACTTGAATCACTGTATGAGCAGATACAATATATAAGTGATTTAACTAACGAATTTAATGTTCAATCTACAGAGACATTAGAGAATACTTATATTGTGAATGATGAAGTGAATATACATAATTTAATAGAAAATATGATTAAAAAATGGAGCTATTTGTATAGCATTCATAAAATTGAATTAGTATATAATCCACAAGATGAAGAGTTGATATGGAATAGTAATGAGTTATGGATTCAAAGGCTATTTGATAACATTTTTCAAAATGTCCTTAAACATTCACAAGCTAGAAAACTTGAGATCCTCATAGGCAATGATATTGTTTCCTTTAGAGATAACGGGATTGGGTTTGATATGAATAGTAAAGGAACGGGACTCGGCTTAAAAAATATTGAAGATATATCAAAGATGTTCGATATAAAATACACTTTACAATCAAATAGTGAGGGGACTATGTTTTCATTTGAAAACACTCAAAAGAATATTTAAATTTCTAGTGTAAGTTGTATTAGTAACATCTATCATGTCGTTACAGAACCAAAAGCTTTTAACTGAAGAAGAGTGGAGTACGTTTTTTACACAGATGCTATATTGAAGATTTTGAAGAAACGACATAGATATTAAAAAGACTACCGAATTAGAGCATGTGGTTCATCACCAGATTCCATCATAAAAGAGCATTTAAACAAAGAATAAGATTTAAAAACCGATTATTTCTGTGGGTTCCCTACAAAAATAATCGGTTTTTTAGTTGAATTGAAATTTTAGAATTAATTATACACGAGCTTATATGTAACGAATTTATTAAATATGTAGTTGCGGATTTTCCTCATATAAAGTATTCACATATTGTTTTAAATTCTTGATGAATAATAGAATATCCTGACTAGGCATTCTAGCATGTTGAAGATGAAATATGTTTCCTTTTCCGATTTCTAATTCGTTTGAAGTCAAAGTAATAGGAACATTTCTAAAGGCATGCCATGGGAAATACAAGTGTACAAAAGTTTCTCTAAAATATATACCAGGTTCACAAATTAATACTCCATCGGATCCTTTACCCAAATTACCAAGGACTGATGTATCTAAAAAAGCAATGATTTTTTCTTCTTTTGGAATAATATATTTTGCTCCAATTTCCTTTAACTTTTTGTGTGAAATATGAGTATCTACAAATAAACCATTATCAGGTTCTAATAATTCATCATGCGTCTCAAACAAAGAACAGATTGATTTTATCTCATTAATTTTTATAACTGGATGTATATCATTTTTCTTTGAATTATGGAAAGAACTTATAAGAGTCATAAGTAATTCTTTAAATAACAGTGGCGGATAATCGCTTCCGCTAATATTAAAGCTTTTTTGTGCATCAAAAGATAAAAAGCCATCTTTATCAATTTCAATTTGTTGCACTTCATTTAATTGATCCCATGTCATATTCCCTGTACCTAATAACCAATTTTTCCAGTATAAACCCGAACTTGTAAAGTAAACACCATATTTTCCTGATCCAAACAAGTTATAACTTAAAAAAGCAAAAATTCGGTCATCAATTGGTATAGAAAAACGTTTTTTTGCGACTGATAAGAAATCTTTAGGGATTCTAGTAACATAAAATCTAGACTGCTGATATTCTAAACAAATATCAGTTAAACGATTAATATCTATATTCAACATGATAATTCTCCGTTTCTTAAATATTTTCGATATAATAAATTATAATATCATCAGGTAAATATTAACAGTTCGAATTCACTTATATTGCGAGCTACTCTATAAAATTTAAAAATGAATTTCTAATAGATTGAAAAAAATATGATTGGGGTAATCTCTTTGTGGTAGTGTATTTTTGTTAACTTGATGGGAAAAGTACATAAAATCAACACCTCACAACCATACTAATAAAATGTGTTGGAGGTGAAATTTATGGACAAAAAAGACTTTGAAAAAGTTTATAATGATTACTTACATCAAGGAGAAGAGCAAGCTCAATTTGAAGTAGTTCAGGAAGTTGATTCAGGAGCAGAACAAATTGTTGCCGTTCGTAAAAATGATGATGGGGATTTAATTGCTTTTAAGACAAGTAGCGGGAGAGAGTTAGATTATATTACTGCTCTTAGTGAAGCGAAATCAGGGAAGTTAGTTCATGTGGACGTATTTCATAAGTATGGTAGAGATATTATACGTAGTGAACCTGATGGAATAAAGGAAAATAACTTAGATAATTTACCTTCATTTTAAACAGGTAAACCTCAAGAAGAGAATGTTCATTTGGATATTCTCTTCTTTGTTTTGCGAAGTTTTCCTTGCAAATAGACGGTTCATTTTTAAAGTGCGATGATACTTTTAAAGAGCACTCTAAACTTCTCTTTATCTTCTGCTGTAAATGGTTTCGGTCCCTTTGTACGCTTACCGCTTTTTCGAACCATTGCACTTAAATACCGTGTTTGTAACAATTGTTCAATGTTTTCATTCGTATACTTATAGCCTTTATGGTGTAGAACGATACAGCCTTTTGCTAAAGCAAGCGAAGCAAGACCATAATCTTGCGTTACGATTAAATCTTCTTTTTTTGCTAACTGCATAATCCGGTAATCCGCAGCATCCGCTCCGGAATCAACATAAATTGTTTCTACTCCTGTTGGCTGCTTAGCATTAGAATAATGAGAAAAGCTAGTAACGAGGGTAACAGGAATTTCAGCATTCGTAGCTTCATAAATAATCACATCTTTTACAGGACAAGCATCTGCATCAACGTAAATTTTCATTTTATCACTCCTAAAACTAGGTTCGAGTTGATGATAATGGTAGATTTTTCTTTTGTCAAACGAGAAAGCTTTATTTAAAGTTATTTTCCACAAACCAAAATAGCCTCACGCAAACGAGAAATACCTTCCTCAATTTGATCAATATTCACTTTTCCATAAGATAAACGAATATAACCATCTTTCGCGCCGAAAATACTACCTGGCATAAAAGCAATTTCTTGTTTTAAACTTTGCATAATAAGTTGTTTTTCGTTTATAGGTTCGTTTAATTTTCCCCATATGTATATACCACCGGTCGGGCTTGAGAAAGAGATTTTATCGTGAAGTTGCTCGTTTAGGGAACGAACGATAATGTCTCTTTTTTCTGCAAGTTGTTTTCGTAACGGTACGATATGCGACTGAAATGGTACAGTTTCGAAAAATTGTTGTATAAGCCACTGCGGGAATATACTCATTCCTAATTCCATTTGGTGACGCGCATCTGATAATCGCTCTACGACAGACTGCGGAGCGACAAGCCAGCCAACTCGTAACCCTGGCGCAATCATTTTTGATAAGGAATGAACATAAATGACTGTTCCGTTTTCATCAATCGATTTTAAAGTAGGGCAAGGTTGTTTATTTTCTAACGTAAGTAAACTGGACGGGTCATCTTCAACGATCGCGATTCGTAAGTCTGCGCAAAGTGATAGCAGTTTCTTTCTACGGTTTGGATGCAGCATCGTTCCCGTAGGGTTTTGGAAATTTGGATTTAAAAAGATCATTTTAATACGATGCTTTCTATATAACTCTTGCACATCGTCTGGATTAATACCGTGTTCATCGACAGGTAATGGAAAAATACGAATACCTGCCGATTGGAATAACGGTAATGAATAACAGTGTGAAGGGCTTTCGAAAGCGACTGCGTCACCTGGATTTAATAAACATTGTACGATAAGGTGAAGTGCTTGTTGGGCGCCGGATGTAATCATAATCGATTGTTCGGTCGCTTCAACTTTTAAATATTCCTTCATATATTTTACTACCGCTTGTCTTAGCGGGAGATACCCCTGGGGATGATCGTAACTTAATGACTGCGTTAACGGTTGTTCTCGCAAAATTGTTTGTAGTTGATCGTGAGGATAGAGATTACAACCGAGCTCTCCGTTTGCGAAATCTATAATGTTCTCATTTTGTTGTACTTCTGCCCGAATATGGCGAAGTAACGGTAAGTTTGGTAAAAAAGTACCACCTTCTACGAAACCTCTCCAGTTCGGCGTTAATGTTGGAGAAACGCCCCACATATGTGTACTCACACGTGTACCTTTACCAGTCGTACTTTCTACAATTCCCATAGCACGTAGTTCATTATAAGCGGTCGTTACCGTACTTCGGTTTACATTTAACTGCGTAGCTAATTTCCGTTCTGAAGGGAGGAAGCTACCTGGAGGAAGTTCTCCGTATGTAATACGTTTTTCAATAAAGTCAACAACTTGCTGATAAATAGGGATTTTACTGTCGTTATCTAGCTTCCATTCCATACAAACGCCTCCGCAAATCTTATATACATTAAGTATAACAAATTGGCTGGGTAAAAAAACAGCCAATTGGACGGTGTTATATCCAGCCAATTTTACTATGCTAAATAGGGAAGGGGAGATTCGGATGAAACGATGGCAAATGGAGTGGCTCCTAGTATCAGTTGCATTAGTATGGGGAGCAAATTATACAATTGGAAAGTATGGCGTGGCATTTATGTCATCCATTCAATTTAATAGTTTACGATTTTTAGTAGCATCACCGGTATTATTACTTATTACATTTATTATGGAACGCTCATTACGTATTGAAAGAAAAGATTGGTTACGATTATTAGCAGTTGGTATCGTTGGAACGACAATGTACCAAACGATGTTTATGCTATCTGTGAAATATACTTCAGCAACGAACGCCTCATTATTAATTGCGATGTCACCTATATTTACAGGGATATTAGCAGTATTGCACAAACAAGAACGTTTTTCGATGAAAGTACAAATTGGTTCAATAGTAGCATTTATTGGTGCAGCATTCGTTTTATTAACAGGTCATACGGGAGGAGCTACATACGAGTATGCGTGGCTCGGAAATGTAATTGGATTAGTCGCAGCAATTGCGTGGGGATGGTATCCCATTTTAGCGCAACCACTTATTACAAAATACTCCGCAATGAGAGTCACATCATGGTCTACTTTAATTGGAATTGTACCTCTCGTTATATACTGTTTATTCAACGTAAATACATTAACGTGGCCAGTAGATATGCCAAGCTGGGGATCACTAGCATATTCAATCGTCTTTGCGACAATTTTCGGACTTGCAATGTGGTATGTCGGTATTAGTAAAATAGGTTCAACGAAAGTAATGGTTTATATGTATCTAGTACCATTGTTCGCAGTTATCTTTGCAGCTGTAACAATTGGAGAGCAAATCAATATGATGCAACTCGTTGGCGGACTTATTATCTTTATCGGCTTATATGTTGTAAAAAAAGGTGGAATCAAAAAGCCAGCTCTCAATTTGAAAAAAGTAAGCTAACAGTAAAAAGGATCTCTTTCATATAGAAGGAGATCCTTTTTTATTTCGTAATAAAAGCGCTTGTTCAACGGCCCATTTTTGATGATCATGAATGAGAAGCTCTACAGCAAGTAAAGGAGACATCCACTTTAAAACATGATCATCTTCACAGTTATTACTTTGCTGATGTACCATGTTTGCGCTATAAAAGAACCCATCGTTTAAATAATATGTATCTTCCTTTTCTGCATAAAAATATCTTGCTGCATTACCGATATATTGATCAATTTCAATTGCCCATCCTAATTCCTCTAGTAGTTCACGATGTAAACATTCTTCTTTTGTTTCATTACCTTCCATACCGCCACCAGGTAAAAAGTAACGGTCTCCTTTTTGGATAACAGCAATCTTTGAAGAAGATGAATGAAAAATAACCGAATAACAACTAGGCCTTAATACATAATGAACGGTACGTTTTTTCGAGCCAAACGTGAGTTTTGAAATCATAAAACACGACCTTTCTCTATAAAATACATAAAAGGAATATTAAGGAAAATGTAGAATTATATAAGTATAATCTTATAGGAGTGGAGTGATAACAACATGATAAATCGAAAATGTTCAAGGTGTAAAGAAATAACGGGTACAATACATGGGGGTAAAAAAATAAAGGAAGAATTTTTGTGTGAAGATTGTCTACAAAAAGGAATTGCGAGCGGGGAAATCGAATTATCACAAGTGGAAGAAGAACAAACCTCGTATCTTTCTATAAAAATATTAAAAATAATGAGTGTTATTTATTTAATAGTATCTATTATAACTGCTTTTTCTGCTGGAGCACTTATACAGGATCCAGGGCTTGGTGGAATATCATTTTCAATAACAGGTGCAGTTGGTGTTATGATAATTGGATCGATATTCCAGTCTGTTCTTGTATTTTCAGGTATTTGGGTATTCATTCTGTTAGTCGAAACGGTTATTAAAATATATGAAAAAATGAAGTGAGTGAGAGGGAGAAATACATGCGAGTAAGAAACATTCAAGGGGAAGATTATGTAAAGATTCATTCTGTATTAAATGATTGGTGGGGCGGAAGAGATATGGCTAGTATGTTGCCGAAGTTGTTTTTCGTCCATTTTCAAGAAACGAGTTTTATCATTGAAGAAGATGGAAAAACGTTAGGTTTCTTATGTGGATTTTTTTCGCAAACGCATAAAGATGAAGCGTACGTTCATTTTATCGGTGTAAATCCGAAGTTTAGACGAAAAGGAATCGCATCGACGTTATATTCTTATTTCTTCGATGTCGCTCGTGCAAATAACCGTAAAGTTGTAAAAGCGATAACGTCACCAGTTAATAAAAAGTCAATTGAATTTCATCAAGAAATCGGATTTCAAATTGAAGCTGGGGATGATGAAATAGAAGGTGTATCCGTACATACAAATTATGATGGGAACGGCGGGAGTAGAGTTTTATTTTTAAAAAATGTGTAAAGTAGGCTGACGTAAAGTTAGCCTTTTTGTTGTGAGGAGGGATAAATATGGAGAGTTCTCAAAGTAGAAACGAGTATTTACGACGTATTTATAAAGTGCAAGACTATATAGAATCACATATAAATGATTCACTTTCAATTGAAGATTTAGCTAATGTGGCAGGCTTCTCAAAATTTCATTTTCATAGAATTTTTAAAGGGATGATGGATGAGCCGTTATCTCGGTATGTGAATCGTTTGAAGTTAGAGAGGGCAACACACCTTCTTACTTATCGTACAGATATGACGATTACAGACATTGCGTATTACTTCGGGTTCACAGATTCAGCAGTTTTCTCCCGGACATTTAAAAGTTATTACGGAGTAAGTCCGTCTCAATATAGAAATCACAATAGCAAGAATTGCAAAGACGTTAGCGAAGATTCTCAATACAATGAGTGTAAGAAGGTTCGAGGAGAGGTCGAAATTGTAACAGCGGACAAAGTAAACGTCGCATACATAAGACATGTAGGTACATATAAAGATTTAGCTATAGATTTTCCGAAAATGATCGAAAAACTATTTCATTACGCATCGGAGCAAAACTATCATGCATTCGAGGATACGAAGGTATTAACAATTTACCATGATCATCATGAGTTCACAGAAGACTATCATTTAAGAACAAGTCTATGTATAACAATTCCGAATGAGTCCGCAGTAGAAACGAGCGACATTGGAATAATGGTAATACCTTCTGGAAAGTATGCGGTAGGTCATTTTGAAATATTCCAAGATGAATATAAAGGAGCATGGGATTTCTTATACGGTGATTGGCTTCCAAATAGCGGATATAAGCCGAGAGATTCGTACCCTTTTGAAGTATATAGAAATGATCCAAGGCAGCATCCCGAACATAAACATATAGTTGATATATATGTACCTATCGAACCTTTTAAATTGTAAATTAAGGAGGAAGAAGGATGGAAACTGTTAAAAAGTTAGATAATATTATAAAAGAAGAATATAAAAATATTAATGGTATGTTAGTAGTACAAAAAGGTAATGTTATTTTTGAAAAATATTATAACGGACACGGGCCAGATGATGCATTTCATATAGCGTCAGTCACAAAAACGATTATTTCTGCGTTAATTGGACTATGTGTAGATAAAGGGTATATAAAAAGTGTTGATCAAAGAGTAATAGAATTTTTCCCGGAATATAACGTTAATTCATCTGAAATAACAGTACGACATCTTCTTACGATGACGGCTCCACATCCTTTTGTAGACTGGCAGGAACCGTTAGAAGAACTATGTACACAAGAGGATTGGGTACAGTATACACTTAATAGAATGGGGGATAGTGGAGAAATCGGATCTTTTAAATACTCATCTGCAGGAGCTCATATACTATCAGCGATTATAACGAACGCAACAGGCAAAAGTGCGCGTGAATTTGCGAATGAGTACTTATTTCAACCACTCGGCATGAGAGAAATTCCAAACTACAATATGAAAGCATTTGGATTCGATGACTTATTCGGAAAAGATGTAAAAGGATGGGTTCACGATCCAAATGGTATTTCGACGGGTGGCTGGGGACTGACGTTAACGGTTAGAGATATGGAAAAGTTTGGACAGCTGTATTTGAATGAAGGTATTCATAATGGAAAACAAATACTATCAAAATCATGGATAAAAGAATCGACAAAAATGAACCAAAATCAATATGGTTACTTATGGTGGTTACGAGAAGAGGCTGGAATCTTTTCATACTGTGCAATGGGCGATGGTGGGAATGTGATTTGTTGTATTCCGGAGAAGGAATTGGTGGTGGTGATTTCTTCTGAAATTATGGCGAATGTGGGAGATAGATGGAAGTTAATTAAAGACTGCATACTTCCTTATTTAAAAGATTAAGATGTGTATTTTTATGAAAATGAAAATGAAAATGAAAGGTTTAGTTATACTTGTTATATTCTCCATGATTGAAATAAGTGCTGTGAGAACGGAGTCGTTCAATTAAAATTAGAAAACTTCAACACCTTATACGATTATTGAATAATTGAAAGGTGTTGAAGTACTTAATGAGCTAATTAAGGTACATTAAGTACTTCAACACTTTTTTTAATTGTTAACTATTTTTTAACTTTTCGATGTATAAGATGCATAATGCAGAGCGCAATTGCTAAAAAGATAAATTTAATTAACTCCATTAGGCTGGCATCCCACTTGTTTTGCAATCCATCTGTTAAAAAAAATACATTAAACATACCATGTAAAATTGAGGGTGGTAGTACAGAACGACCGTACTCTCTCGTGTACGTCAAAATTATAGATAATATAAATAATAACGATAGATAACTTAATATTCCTACAAACCATAACTCATAGTTTTTATAAAAGAGTGCTACTGGTAAATGCCATAAAGACCAAAGTGAAGCTGTAATTATTGCGGTTTGTATTAATGAATATTTTTTTCGTAAATAGTAATGAAGATTTCCGCGCCAAATAATTTCCTCTAAAAATGCAGACAAAGCTGCAATTGTAAGACCAATGAGTAGGAGAAATCCCAATTCATTGCAGTGATTAAATAAGAACTTTATATTATAAATATAAAAATAGAAATGGAGACATAGACCTAGAAGTAGTGGGAATAAAATGGAGAAAATTAGTGATTTTAATGTTGGACGTGAAATGCCAAATGTATGAAAAATTTCTTGTTTCTTATATGCTTTTTGATATAAAAGAACGGCTAACAACGGAACAACCATCGTGAAACCCAAATAACTACGACCATTTTCTATGTTTAGCAAAAAGATATAAAAGAACGATGTGAGAGAATAAATGTAAAATGTTGAATGATAAACTATGTTTTTATTAATATTTATCACCTACCTAAGTACGTATAATTTGTTAATCAAATATTGGATATTTTCATATTGTTGATTCTAGTAATAGAGAAGGGGATTAAATTATATCTCTTTTTTTTGCTAGTATAGTAAGAGATAGAAAGAGACTTCACTAGATGGATAAAAGGCGTTGTTTGAAAGGTGAGGGTATGATGACAAAGTCTAATGTTGTAGAAATCATTTCAGCATTAGTAGCTATTATCGGTGTGTATGTACTAATAAATGCACCAGAAATGGGGAGTAAGGCAACAAGTGAATCTGTTGCAGAGCAGGGCGGTCATATGGATACAAGTACGTATTTAGCTTTATTACAAGGATACGGAAATTCTTATACAATTCTAGGTGCGATTTGTTTATTTATGGGGCTTCTCAGTTTAATTTCGATAATTTCAATTCAAATGTATAAAAGTAAATAGGGGTTGAAAAAAACAATGCTCCTGTCAATTTGATAGGAGCATTGTTTGTATGAATATGAATGATTTAGATTAGATGACCTCATGTTATAGATTAATGAGTGGACATGAGCAACTAAGATTTAATATTAATCAGGTCTAAATCTATGAAAATGTTGAAAAGTAAACATTCCGTATAACTACAGAAGGCTTTTTTAAAACAGGGTATATTATTGGGATATTAATGATCAGTAAGTTGCTCATCTGAATGTACAGAGAGAAATAAAGCAGGATTAGGAAAAATCTTAGTGTATGAAAATCAGCAGTCAATTTTAAAAATAGCGTAACTTAGAATTTATGTCATTTTGTTAGAGTAAATGTAAAAAATACGTAAAAACGTTAATTAAAAGAATGTTTTAACTTTTCTGTTGTTTTTTTCTTATATAATGAGGTCACGGCCCGAAAATAGTTAAATATTTAATTGAAGTAAAACAACAAATCCCCCGTAACTTTTCACAACAAAAAATCGTTAAACAAATGAATAGATTTTTTATCACGAATGGGGGAGAACCATGAAGATTCTAATTCTAGGTGGTACACGATTTTTAGGAAGAGCTTTTGTAGAAGAGGTTTTAAAAAGAGGGCATGAAGTTACATTATTTAATCGTGGAACAAATAAAGAAATTTTTCCTGAAGTGGAGCAGTTAATCGGTGACAGAAATGATGATGTTTCAAGTTTAGAAAATCGAAAATGGGATTTGGTCATAGATACGTGTGGATTTTCTCCTCATCACATTAGGAATGTAGGAGAAGTACTTAAAGATAATATAAAGCATTATACATTCATCTCAAGCCTTTCCGTATATAAAGATTGGATTCCGTATCACATAAAAGAAGATTATATATTACAACCCGAACCATCAAGTGATCAAATAAAGGCTGTGGAGAATGGTGAAGTATCCCCTTATGAGTATTACGGTGCGCTTAAAGTACTATGTGAAAAAGAAGCAGAGAAGTATTGGCCGGGGTGTGTTTTACACGTAAGAGCAGGACTTCTTTCAGGAATGTTTGATTATACAGATCGGCTTCCATATTGGGTTCAGCGTGTAGCAAAGGGTGGGAAAGTATTAGTGCCAGGAAGGAAAGACCGCCCAGTACAGTTCGTTGATATAAAAGATGTCGCAAGTTTTGGACTAAACATGGCAGAAAACAATAAAGTAGGTACATTCAATGTAACGGGTCAGAAAGATGAATTGACGATGGAAGAGTTATTAAATACGTGTAAAAAGGTTACGAATAGCGATGCTGAATTCGTTTGGGTTGATGAGTCGTTTATGCATGAGAATAAAGTGCAGCCATGGACGGAAATACCATTATGGCTTCCCGAAACTTTTGCATTAGAAGGTGAAACAGAGCCATGGAAAGGTGGATTTTCTATTAATATAGAGAGCGCAGTTAAAGAGGGGCTTACTTTTAGAAGTTTAGAAGATACAGTTACAGACGTGTATGGGTGGATGAAAGAGATGCAAGGAAGGGAATTAAAGGCAGGTATTTCAGGTGAGAGGGAGAGAGTATTAATAGAGAAGTGGTATAAAGAAGGGCAAACAAGGGTACTTTTAGAATGATTTGATTTTAAAGGATGTTATAATTTATTGTATATATCATTATTCTAGAAGATATTCTATAAATTTCTAAACTATAGTAATTATTATGAATAGAAAAGAGCACACTTATTCATAGCGAAAGTGTGCTCTTTTCCTTACTTATATTGTGATGGTGAAATGCGGTCTAGCCATAGTATGCCATCGTACTGTTCAATCGGCCTCAAAATTTCTTCGGATTTTTTAACGCCCCAGTGTCTTGCGGTAGTAGGAGTAAACATCCAAGATGTTTCAGGGCGATTGCTTTCTCCTTTTAAATTAACAAATACATTAGGATTTTGAGATGTTCGTAATATATTCTCGATACTTTGTTCAGCATGGTCTGTATCTATAGGGACTATTTTATTAAGGTCACTACTATCCCAACTATTTCCGCTATATGCATATACACCAATTGTGTACATTTGATCTTTTATCCGTTGAGGTAAATAATCAATCATATTGGGTGCTTTCAAATTGTTTTGTTGGAATTTGAACAAGTCGAGTATCATTTTTGAATTTTGTTTTCGGATATGGTAGTTATGTCCCCATACAATGATTTTTTTATTTTTGTATTGAATATCACTTAACCAAGCTAAAGATTGTCCCATCTTTTGATCTCGAATATAAAGAGATAGATCTGTAAGTTTAAAGTTTGTTGGATAAATAAAGTTTTTTTCTTTTACAGTAGCATCTTGGAGTGTTTTAATTGTATCAATGCGTATACTGATAGTCTTTTCTAATAGATTTACATCGTATGTATTTGATGGAGCTATCTTATTTAATTCGGCTTTATGTTGTTGAACAAACGTTTTAATTTTTTCATATTTCGCTATTACTTGCTGAACGTCCGCTTTATATTGTTCGTAGGGGTACTTATTATCTATAGATTCAATTTTCTCCTCTATATTGAGTAATTCTTTATGAGCTATTTCTATATCATTAGCAATTTCAGGATTAATTTTTTCTAACCATTCTTTTGCAAACTCAGGGAAATAAGAATACCATCTGAATTGAGTATCAAACCCTGTTAATATAAGAGGTGTTCCTTTTTCCTTTTGATCTTTTATATATTGAAAGAGCTCCAATATTTCTTCAGTATGCCAAACACCGTATAAAGATTTTTTCATAGCCTGCAAAGCAGTTAATTGGTCGAGATTTTGATTTACAGCATTTGCCTCCGCAAATCCTGTTTCAAATGCAATTACATCATATCCCATTTCTTCATGTAAATACTTAATCATACGTACTTTTGATTGGTTTATTTCCTTAGCACCATGTGTACTTTCACCCAGCAGAACAATTCGTTTATCCTTTATTTTTTCTTTTAAAAAGGATAAATCTTCATTTGTCTGTGCGTTTGGTTCGTTTAATTTTTGTGCATTTTCCTTTATCCATTCTTCCCATTTGGGCTGATCTTTCGGCTTCTCTTCAGCAGAAATCACAGATGTAAATGCTGTGAAAGCTAGAAGAGAAGTAACCATTCCTATTTTCCACTTAGTAAACACATATTTCCCCCCCATGAAACAATTTTGTTTTTTAATAGCGGTAGATACATCCAAATATCTACTGTTCTTCCACATATTTATATTAATTGATAATAACAAAAGAAACAATAAAAAAATTGAGAATATTCAAACTGGAATTAGATGATGAAGATTATTATTTTTATAAATTACTACGAGGTAGTTAACAACAAATAATGAATCAATAGTTAGAATAGTGGTTTTTATCTAAAAACATTGAAAGACTTGAGTGGATTTAGTAACCTTAATTTATAAATAATAGAGTGTAATTAGGTTAAGTGCATGTGAAAAAAGTTTTTTAGTGTACTTACTTGTAATTACAATTGCTTAATATCATAATCCAAAACTATATAAAGGTGGTACAAAATTGTGGATCTTACACTTAAAGTAGAGGAAACATGTTTTAATTACCGCGTCGGAGCAATTTGTAAATATGATAATAAAATACTTATCCTTCAAGACGAAGGGGAAAATTATTGGTACGTGCCAGGTGGACGAGTGAAA
The DNA here is from genome assembly GCF_002976445.1 of Bacillus sp. MYb56. Classification (NCBI taxonomy): domain Bacteria; kingdom Bacillati; phylum Bacillota; class Bacilli; order Caryophanales; family Bacillaceae; genus Bacillus; species Bacillus sp. MYb56. The sequence goes on along the minus strand of NZ_PCOH01000002.1, from coordinate 325,660 downwards.
ATGCTAGAAAATAGTGAGGACGCGTTAAAACGGGAGCTTGCAGAAGAAGTAGGTGTTCCTATTGAGGTGAAGAGATTAATATGGTCAGTAGAAAATTTCTTCACCCTTTCTGAGCGAAAGTTTCATGAGATTAGTTTTTATTATGAAGTAGAATTGCATGAATTACCTGCAAATGGGGCTGATCAATATATTCTAGAAGAAGAAGGTAGAAGGTATTTATTTATGTGGGTGCCGGTAGAAGAGTTAGATGCGTATAACTTACAGCCAGCGTTTATAAAAGATAAAGTAAAGGATATATCAATTCATACAGAACATATCGTTTTGCAAAAATAAGCGTGTTTGGAGGGGAAAACGGTGAAGGGGACTAAAAAAGAGATACATATAGATAATAAAGTCATTCGTTACACACATATCGAAAAAGGTTCTAATACAATCTGTTTTATGTTCTCAGGTTCAGGCTACAATTATGACAAGCCGTTATTTTATTATGCAACGATGCTTATGCTTGAAAATAAAATAGATGTAGTACATATTCATTATTCCTATGATGGACAGTTAATGGAAAAACCAATGGAAGAAGTAACGAAAGTAATGATGGATGATATTAATCCTATCATTAATGAAGTGCTAAGAAGTGGACAATACAAAGATTCGATGTTTTTAGGGAAATCACTCGGAACAATTCCCATTGCGAATGATTTAATGAAGAAAGAGGAATTTGCACAGTCAAAAATGATACTACTTACACCTTTACTGACGTTTGATTTGATTTTTGAGTCCATCTTACATAGTCATCACGACGGGCTTTTAGTAATTGGAGACAAAGATCATCAATATAATGCAAGTCAAATGGAGCGATTAGAGCAATCCAATTTAAAGATTGAGATTGTTAAAAATGCAAACCATTCTTTAAATGTTGGGGAATTTGAAACGGAGAATTCAATTGAAGCTATAGCGAAAGTAATAGAAAAACTTAAAGAAGTTGTTAGGACAAACTAATTTATCAACACATGCAAAAAGAGGTGCAAATTGCACCTCTCTTTTGTTTAATAAGCCTTCAAAACATGAAGCAAATAATCTTTCCGATTTAGCGGATTAAAGTCAACACGTTTTCGAGTAGGGAAGGGAGCCGTAAGTTTTGTGAAACCAGTTGGCTTTGTTATAAAGATACCTTCTCCTTCAGTAAATGAATGGAGTATTCGTTTAAAATCCTCTGTTTTTGCAACAGGTAATGATCCTGTTAACTGGTAAGAATCATTATTTAATATAGGCTCTACAAAAGTTGCTGGTATGGCAGCGAGCTTATACATTGTGGTACTAATTGCGTGCTCTGGTACAGTTAATTCAAATTCGTTTAATGGCTCATATACACATGTTTCAGCCCGTTTCAAAGCATCCATTAATACGAGCGGTGTTAAGTTTCTAAAGTCACTCGCTGTTGTAACAGGGCTTGCATAACCAGTATGTGTTAACGTGACGATAATGTCAGTAACTTCCCATCCGTATAATCCTTGTTTTAACGTTTGGAATACAGTATCTTCAATCGCTTTATGAAATGCTAAAGGCAGTGATCCAAGTTCGACACCTAAGTTATACGTTATCCCAGAGTTAAGCGCGCCACGTTCAACTTTGAACCCAATTGTTGCGTAAAATGGATTCGCTTTTTCGCCCATTACTTCAACGCTATTTCCTATACGAATTGGTTTTTCAATACATACAACTCGCGTGTTTGAAAAGGTAACTTGTAGACGGTATTTTTCATAAAGTGTTGTTTCAATAACTTCTTTTTGCACTTCACCGAAAAGGCGAATGTATAGTTCATTGTGAACATTGTCTTTCCAAACCTTAATGAGAGGATCTTCTTCGCATAGTTCCATAAGTGCAGCGTATAAATCATGAATTCGTTCTTTTTGTACTGCTTCAATAGCAGCTTCCATTTGTGGTTCGGCAAAGTGAATATCCTTTATATAATCCGTCCGTTCACCGATAATATCACCAATTTTAATATTCGTAAGTCCCCATACTTTGCAAAACTCTCCGCTATGAACAGTAGAAGATTGAACGGCATCTCCATTATGAAACATGCACATTTTTTTAATCTTTTCCTTATGTGGTAGAGACTCTCCACGCTGTATATCAACATATTTTCTAACGTGTAAACTACCTGAAAAAACTCTTACGTAAGCAATCTTTTCACCAGAAGGTTCACGTTCAATTTTAAAAACAACACCGGATAATGTTTTATCTTGCACCGGTTTATTAACTGGAATTAGCGCTGAAATATTTTCAAGTAGTTCAGTTACACCTACACCTGTCATTGCTGAACCAAAAAAGATGGGGAACACATTTGCTTGTTGCATTTGTTTTTCTAGTTCTTTTCTTAATAGTGTATCCGGTATTATTTCGTTATTTACATAGGATGCAAGCAATGATTCCTTATATGGCGCTAATAGTTCAATACAATCGTCATATGATTTATATTCAATAATATGAGCTTTCTTTGTTCCTTCGTTCTCTACAGAGTAGAAGGGGAATGCGTCATTTGAAAGGATTGCTTTTATTTGTTTCACAACTTTTTCAGTATTTGCGCCACTACGGTCTATTTTATTAACAAATAATATAGTAGGTATGTTTAATTTCTGTAATGTCCGCATTAAAATCTTCGTTTGTGCTTGCACACCTTCAACGGCAGATATAACTAAAATGGCACCGTCTAAAACACGGAATGATCGCTCCACTTCAGCGATAAAATCAGCATGTCCAGGTGTATCAATGACATTTACTTTTAAATCATCAATAAAGAAAGAAACGACCGATGCTTTAATCGTAATTCCGCGTTGTCTTTCTAATTCCATTGAGTCAGTTTGCGTATTGCCACTATCTACTCGGCCAACTTCTTTAATCACATTCGTTTCATAAAGAATACGCTCAGTCAAACTCGTCTTGCCAGCATCTACGTGCGCGACAATCCCTATATTTATTGTTGTCATATATAAATATCCTCATTTCATTTTCCATTTTTAATTCCTCATTTCTATTTGTGTATTGCCGCATTACAATCACTCTCCAGTCATTTAAATTATTACTATTATAATGTAATTTACATTTTTTGTAACGCGACAAAGCGCCTTAATTTGGAAAAAATAAAAATGAAAACAAAATGCTTGCATTCTAAATCGATATAGATTATATTAATTGACATATCAACTATTGATGCATCAAATGTTTTTTGTATTGGATGTAAAGGAGGGGTAATTTGACAAGTTCATGCTCAAAAGAAGCAATAATTTTATATAAATTACACTTTCTCAACAAAGAAGTAAGTTCGAAATTTGAAGGGTGTACGGGTATGAGTCAGTCTCGATTAGAGCTTATACTTCAGTTATTTGAAGTAGATGAAATTAGTCAAAAAGCACTTCAGCAAGAAGTAAATATTGATAATGCCGCGATTACGAGGCATTTAAAACAGCTGGAAGCAAACGGAATGATTACAAGACGTAAAAATCCAGATGATAACAGAATTACGTTAGTTTCTCTTACAGAAGAGGGACGAAATAAAATTCAAGTGTATCAAGAGGAAAAAGAGCGTTTCGCTACTTCAGCATTTAAAGGATTAAGTGAAGTAGAACGCGACAATCTTTTAACGATGTTAGACCGCATTCAAGAAAATATAAAAGAACTTTAAAAAAGGGAGAATACAACTATGACTAACTCAGTAAAAACAAATGATTTTAACGAAATTTTAACAGGACGCCGTTCAATCCGTAAGTACGATCCTTCAGTGAAAATTAGCAAAGAAGAAATGACTGAAATTCTTACAGAAGCAACACTTGCACCATCTTCAGTAAACATGCAACCATGGAGATTCTTAGTTATTGAAAGTGACGAAGCAAAAGCAACACTTGCGCCACTAGCGAAATTCAATCAATCTCAAGTAGAAACATCTTCAGCGATGATTGCTGTATTTGGTGACTTAAACAACTTTGATAACGCAGAAGAAATTTACGGTACAGCAGTAGAGCGCGGACTTATGCCAGCTGAAGTAAAAGAAGATCAAATGAAAAAACTTTCAGGTTACTTCTCAATGGTTACACCAGAAGTAATGAAAGATACTGTACTAATTGACGGTGGTCTTGTAGCGATGCAATTTATGTTAGCAGCACGTGCTCACGGCTATGATACTTGCCCAATTGGTGGATTTGAAAAAGACCAAATCGCAGAAGCTTTCGGATTAGACAAAGAGCGTCACGTACCAGTTATGTTAATTTCAATCGGAAAAGCTGCTGACAGTGGTTATCCATCAGTACGTCTTCCAATTGAAAAAGTTGCTGAGTGGAAGTAATTTTATAACAAAACAGAAATAAGTGAGATATGAGAGGGGAAACACCATGATTATTATTCACGCAATATTTCAAGTAGATCCAGCAAAACAACAATCATTTTTAGAAGAAATTCAGCCACTACTTCATGGTTCAAGAGAAGAAAGTGGAAATGTATCTTACGATTTATATAAAGATACTGAAAAAGAAAGTGTTTATACGATGGTAGAAGTATGGAAAGATGAAGCAGCAGTTGCGAGTCATAATACGAGTGAACACTTCACATCTTTCGTTAGTAAAGCATCACAGTTTTTAACTGCTCCGCTTGATATAAAGGTTTATAGCGGTGAACTAGTAAAATAATTAGGTAGAAAAAGATGACTTTAGCGTATGGCTGAGGTCATCTTTTTTATTTAGATAGGAATATATTTACTTCTAACGTAATGTGTTATAATTTGGAAAATAAATATTCTTAATTTTAAAAACATTTAAAGGTGGTAGTGAAATATATGAACATATTAAAGAAAATCACTAACAATATTTCAAAGGTCATTATAGGAAAAGATGAATCGATTGAACTAGCAGCTATAGCTCTTATAGCAAGAGGACATATTTTATTAGAAGATGTACCTGGGACAGGGAAAACAACATTAGCGAAAAGTTTGGCTAAAAGTGTGGACGCTAAGTTCCAAAGAATTCAATTTACAGCTGATACTTTGCCTGGAGATGTTATTGGACTCGAATATTTTGATGTGAAGGAATCGGATTTTAAAACGAGGTTAGGGCCTATTTTTGCAAATATAGTATTAGTAGATGAAATTAATCGAGCTGTGCCGAGAACGCAATCTTCGTTACTTGAAGTTATGGAAGAACGTACCGTTACGATTGCGAAACAGACACATTCATTACCAGAACCTTTTTTAGTTATTGCAACGCAAAATCCTCTTGAATCGGCGGGTACATTTCCTTTACCTGATGCTCAATTAGACCGATTTTTACTTACTATTCGACAAGGTTACCCTACGAGAGAAGCAGAAAAGGAAATGATGAATCGGTTCCAAACGAATGATCCATTAGAAACGCTACATTCTATTATTTCAAGTGAAGAAATAATAAATATACAAAAACGTGCAAGGGAAGTGTTAGTAGGGAATGATGTGCAAGATTATCTTCTTGAAATTATTGAAGCAACCCGTAAGCATGAGTTAATTGAAATTGGTGTAAGCCCGCGAGGCACATTGGCATTTATGCGGGCAATCCAAGCACGAGCAATATTAAATGAAAGAGATTACTGTACACCAGATGATATAAAACTACTAGCTGCATCCGTTTGTGCTCATCGTTTAACGTTAACGATTGAAGGGGAGATGAAAACGACAAAAGAACAAATCATGAAAGAAATTCTTCATACGATTAGTGTGCCAGTGGAGAATGTACGATGAATCAACAGCTTGTGTATACACCTTTAGCGGAGCCTTTCGTAATAGGAGTTATGTCAGTTGTAGCCGTTATTTTATGTGTATTTTCAAGTAATCTACTCATATTATCTCTCGTATTTTTGTATGTAATTTTAATAGGTACTATGCATGTATACATACGTAAAGTATCTCGTGTTGAATGGGAATACAGTCAAGGGAATTCAAACGTTTTTATAGGTGAAACGAATATGTGCAAAATAAAAATTTCAAACAAGTCGTTATTTCCTATTCTTAATATCGTATTTCGATTTAAATGTGAAAACAAGCTAACTTGGAATCATGATGAACTAAACAAAAATCATAGTACAGGTTCAAATTATTATTTGAATTTCAATATAAAAGGAGGAGAGGCAGTTTCATTTGATTTGCAAGCTGTAGCTTTAAAAAGAGGAATCGCGAAATGGGAAGAAGTTGAAATTGTTATTACTGATCCCTTTGGATTCATAACGAAACATATAACATATAAACAAGTTGATACGCCGTCCTATTTAGTTTTACCAGCCGTTCCGAAAATACAAGTTCCTGAATTACAAGAATGGTCACGCGGATTTCGAAAAGCGATGTCTTCTCCGCTATATGATGAAACGAAAGTAATGGGAGTGAAGTCTTATGAAAATGAAGATTTTCGTTCTATCCATTGGGGTGCAACAGCAAAAACAGGGACGATAACTGCGAAAAAATATGAACGAACACAATCTGATAAATACGCGATTTATCTCAATTTACAAAATAAAAGTGGCGTTTCTTTACGAAATGATATTGAAGAGCTTATTGAATTAACCGCAGGCATATGCAAACAACTGCTCATGCAAGATTGTTCATTTGAGTTATGGATTAACAGTGTGAAAGGTAACGGATTGTTACATGTAAAGAACGGGGATAATCGGAAACATTTGCAAAATGTATTAAAGATACTTGCCTCAATATCGGATCAAGATACGCCTGTATCTTCTACTTATTTTTACACAGCAGGATTTCGTCGTAAGGAATTGGATGCAGTTCCTTTAATTCTTGGTACTTCACCTAGGGAATATAGTAGAACGAATAAATGGATTGTAATTAAAGAATAAGAAAGGGCTTATGTCATGGTGAATAAAAAGCGGCATATGAAGGTGAAGTTGTGGAGTGTAAAAGCTTTAATCATACTTTTCTTTGCGGTTAGTGCGATAACGTTATCACAAGGTGTTGTGCATGTACAGGACATAGTAAAAGAGCGTTTTTTTAGTAAGACGGAGACAATATCAGAAAGAAATTATGATTTTACTAGTTTAGACGAACAGTTTGATGAACCTGAAAGAATTATAGATGAAGAAACAGGAGTTGTAGATACAAGAACAAAAATAGATAGGAAAATTCCACTTTTTGTACGAAAAAATTCATGGACTGATGTGTTTTCTGTTCTTTCAAATTCATGGATTAGTGTCGTTTTTTATGTAATTATTGCAGTGGTCATTCTATATGCTTTTTATAAATTAATGAGGAAAAAGGTAACGAAATCAGAAATAGAACAGGATAAACAATCGATAACAAAAGAAAATACGGATAGAACCGAAAAGAACAAGAAAGTGAAGCATCAGTTTGAACAGCCGTTACCTAAAGACACGATAAGGAAAACATTAGTTGAATGGGAAAGAACTTTACCATTTCACGAACAGCGAAGGCCCTATGAAACGATGCAACAATGGCTGAAAAGAATTTGTAGAACGATAGACATTATTCCAATATATGAGTCTGTTCGTTATGGTGAAAAGACGTATACGGAGTTAGATGTTAAGAAGACTATGCGGTGGATAGAGCGGGATGGAAAAGGGCGATATGAATAGTAGAATGTATTATATGAAAATAAAATGGTGGCTGAGTTAATCTGAATATGAAAGTTATATAAGTAAATAAAATTAGCTGTAAATTAATTTTATTTACTTATATTTAATTGCATGTTAATGTATACTTAATTTTTTAATATCTCTACCAATGGAAAAAGAATATACAAGCTATATGGAACTCTTTGTAGAGTATTGCTTCTTTAATTGTTCATGAGTATATCTTTGTTTTATTAATATAGAATGAAAAAAGGATACGTTAGAGCTAAACGATTAATGGGTAGCATGTTAATAAAAAATTACATGAGTTTAGTAAAAACTTATAATTTATTTTTAAGGGTGTGAAAATATAATGAAACCGGTATTGAAAAGCATACTTATTTCCTTTACTTTTTCTGCAGTAGGGATGTGTTGGCTGCTGTTCATGTTATTTAGAGGAGGCGGAGACTGGTTATTGTCTTGGATAGGTGTATTAATGGCATATTTATCTTTATACACTTTAATAGATTTATATTGTAAAAATACATACGAAAAAACATTAAATATAGTGCTTATAAAATCAACAGTTACTACCTTTAGTTTTGGAGTATTAGGAATCATATTTGGTATAATACACGAGCTATTAACACCATGGAGTCTCAGTTTAATGGTTTGGTATTGGTTGCTAACTCTACTTTTATTTTTAACGACCATAATATTATTAGTTAGTTTAGTATTTGTAAATCGTAAAGAGCAAAATTTCCCCGGGGTATATAGATTACTTATACTTCTAAATTTACTTCTTACGTTAGGACCAGTATTGTGGCCACTATTTCTTACTATTATTGGAAACGGCATGAATGCTAGTGCAGGATGGTAAAAGTGAATGAAATAAAAAGTTGATATAGGGTTTTAAGTATGTAAGTGAACGTGTTCTGATAAATTGAAAACACGTTCTTTTTTATTGTTAATCTTAATATGAACTCCTTAAATTTATAAGATAATTCGATTGAGAAAAAGATATGTTACTGGAACAAACATATATGTACCTTTGAAACGAACACAATTAATGAATCATCTTAAAAATAATAAAGACGAGGTGAAATGAAAATAAGGGCAGTTAAGTGGCTGTCTTTATTTTATATGCCCTTTTTATTTTCATGCATAGCTCTTTCTCAGTTTATCGTATCAAAATTTGAACGTAAGTATTTCGTAAGGAATGGATAAGAAAAAAGAGAGTTTTATCATATAGGATTAAAGTATAACTTGAATTAATCTTATATTAATAGAGGAGAGGGAGCCTTATGAAAAAATGTAATTCAATTAAGTTAGCAAGTTTGGCAGTTTTATTAGCGGGTACTACTCTATTCACACCAGGTTTTACTGTGAAAGCAGAGTCTGTTCAAAATTTATCTAGTCCGTCACAATCACATGATCAAAAGAATCGGAATGGTTGGAAACAAGTAATGCAGGAAACAGTACAGCTTGGAACCCCAGGAATATTAGCGAAGACGTCTAACAATGGAAAGATTAGTAGTTATACTGCTGGCGTCGCGGATTTAAATACAAAGAAAACAATGAAATCGGATTATCGTTTTCGGATTGGGAGTGTGACGAAGACTTTTACCGCTACGACTGTTCTTCAATTAGTAGGAGAAAATCGCGTGCAACTTGACGATCCAATTGAAAAGTGGCTACCGGGTCTCATTCAAGGTAATGGGTATGATGGCAATCAAATTACGATACGTCAACTTTTGAATCATACGAGTGGTATAGCTGAATACTTAAAGTCAAAAGATGCTGACATAATGAATTCGAGAAAAACGTATACAGCAGAAGAAATAGTGAAAATAGGACTTTCTCTACCTCCAGATTTTTCACCAGGTAAGGGATGGCTGTATTCAAACACAGGATACGTAATATTGGGAATGCTTATTGAAAAAATAACTGGAAATAGTTATGCGGAAGAAATTGAAAAGCGAATTATTGAACCTTTGGATCTGTCAAATACGTTTTTACCAGGGAATTCACCCGTTATTCCAGGAAAGGATCATGCTCGTGGTTATATGAAAATAGAAGAAACAAGTGAATTGAAAGACATGACGTATTATAATCCAAGTATAGCTAATTCAGCTGGAGATATGATTTCTAATGCGGACGATTTAAACAAATTCTTTTCATCTTTACTTGGAGGTAAGTTACTGAAGGAAAAGCAGCTAAAAGAAATGCTTACTACAGTTCCTACAGGGATTAAAGAACTTGGCCATGGATATGGTCTTGGAATCTATGAGACTAAGCTTCCAAACGGTGTTTCAGTTTGGGGGCATACAGGAGGGATTCCTGGATTTACCACTTTTGCTGGGGGAGCAATTGGAGGCAAACATACATTGGCTATTAGTATTAACTCTTTAGGTGCGATTGATATTAATACGCAGTTTAATAAAATGATGCAAATTGAATTTAAGAAATAGATGAAAAGAAAGCGAATGAGATACTGCTTTAAAGGACAGTATTAGCATTCATGGTATGGCAGCAATCAAGTATATGTAGAACATAAATACGGATACAAGTGTAATTCAATCTTATAGTTTAGTATAAAAAAGGATGTCGGTTACAAGACATCCTTTTTATTGAGGATCAAAGAGGTATGTTTGTAAATTTTGAAAATTGTCATTTTTGTAATCATTCCATATAATAAAGGGTATAGGGGATATACAGGGGAGTTATGAATGGAGAATACTTTAGTTAGTTAATTATTTTTGTTTTAATAAATAAAAGGAAATTGATGTGGAGTGAAATACATTGGGACAAAATCAGTTTAGATGGAGTAACACACAATTACGAGAACATGTTGAAGTAATAGATGGCACAAGAAGCCCGCACATTTTATTCAAGAATGCAACATATTTAAATTCCTATATGCGCGAGTGGGTGCAAGCAAATATTTGGGTCTATGATGACCGAATTATATATGTAGGAGAAAAATTACCAGAGCAAATACATGAATGTGAAGTCGTTGATTGTAATGGAAAGTATGTAGTTCCTAGTTACATAGAACCGCATGCACATCCATATCAATTATATAATCCAGAGACTTTAGCAAATTATGCGATGCAATTTGGGACAACGACTTTCATTAATGATAATTTAACTTTATTTTTCACGTTACAACGTGAAGTAGCATTTCGTTTATTAGATGAATTTGAAAAGATTCCAGCAAGTATGTATTGGTGGTGCCGTTTTGATGGACAAACTGAGCTGCAAAATGGTGAATCTTTATTTAATAGTGAAGAAATAATAGAGTGGCTAAAGCATGAAGCGGTTCTTCAAGGCGGCGAGTTAACAGCATGGCCAAAACTATTAAATGGCGATGATGAGATGTTAAATTGGGTACAGGAAACAAAGCGCTTACAGAAAAAAGTAGAAGGTCATTTTCCCGGTGCGTCTGAATCAACGTTAGCGAAGTTAAAGTTACTAGGTACTGATTGCGATCATGAAGCGATGACAGGACAGGAAGCATTAACACGCCTTATGCAAGGTTACACCGTTACTCTTAGAAACTCTTCTATCCGTCCAGATTTAGAAGTTTTACTGAAAGAATTGCTGGAATTAGGTGTCAAGCAATTTGATAGATTCATGTTCACAACAGATGGTTCACATCCGTCATTTTATGAAAACGGAATGACGAATAGGATGATAGAAATCGCGATAAAGCAAGGAATGCCAGTAATTGATGCCTATAATATGGCAAGCTATAACATTGCTCGTTATTATAATATGGAGCATTTACACGGCGCGATCGCGACAGGAAGAATTGCAAATATTAATATTTTGGAAAGTAAAGAAAATCCGATTCCAATAAGTGTAATTGCAAAGGGGAAATGGATGAAGCGTGACGGAATAAACAAAAATGCATCATTACATATAGACTGGAGTAAATTCAAAGTAACTCAATTATCATTAGACTGGTCTTTAAAGAAAGAAGATATGATTTTTTCTGAAACAACAGGTATAAAATTATTAAATGATGTTATTTCAAAACCATATGTAACTGAAATCGACTTAAACGGTGAAGAACTTTCTATTGAGCATGATGAATGTTTCCTTATGATGATTGCTCGTGATGGCACTTGGCGAGTGAATACAGTTGTGAAAGGTTTTACGAATGGATTAGGAGGTCTTGCTAGCTCTTATTCCGGTACAGGTGACATCATTCTTATTGGAAAAAGGAAAGAAGATATGCTTACAGCTTTTCATAGAGTAAAAGAGCTAGGTGGCGGTATAGTAATAGCGGAAAGAAATGAAGTGTTACACGAAATTGCATTACCATTGCTCGGGATTATGTCTAATTTGAAAATGAGTGAATTAATACAGAAAGAGAAAAAAATGGTGGAATTACTACAAGAGCGAGGATACACCTATAATGATCCAGCATTTACGATTTTATTCTTTTCTGCGACGCACTTGCCTTTTATACGGGTAACACCTATAGGATTATATGATGTGAAAAGTAGTAAGGTACTTGCTTCGCCGATGAAACTGATAAATCAATATTAAAAGGAAAGGTCCTATAAAAAATCTATTTTATAGGACCTTACTCATTCTTAGCATAAGAATATCCTAAACCTCAAATAATATAGTATCTAAATCATTTGAGGTGATACTTAAATATGAAAAAACTATTGTATGTTTTAAGTGTATTTATTTTGTGCGTATCTATACAGCATGTGGTACATTCTCAGTCAAATGCACCAAGGTTATCTTCAGATTGTCTGGAAGAAAGTAAAATTCGTGATGAAAAGTATGTGAAAAACATTATGAATGACATTATATCTACATTTGATTTAAAGATTGATGAAAATAGTTTTTTGGAAGTTAGTAAAAGAGACCTAGAGGCTGCGCATTTGATGTATGGCGGAAGGGAAAATGATTCTTATTATAATTCGCTAACTAAAGTTTATGATAGTGGTGGATATAGGGGAGAGCCTAGATTATTTGTGAAGGCGCAAGAAGCATTTTTACTTTATAAAGAAATAGACGATACTAATGTAATGAAACGCCTAAACCTTGAAAAAGGGGAATGGATTGTTACCGAAACGAAAAAGAAGCAAGGGAAAATCGTGGAATACAGACCATAACAATGTGAAAAAGATTATCTGAAAAAGAGAAATGAATACCATAATATAAAATGATGTAACGAAAATCTTGAATGGGAAAGTTTTCGTAAATAAATGTAAATTAATCGGTAGAAATCACTAGTAAGTTCGCCATAAAAAAACGTCATTTTCATCATTGAAAATGACGTTTTTTTTATTATTAAAGCCTTTGCATCGCACTCTCAATCCTCTTTGCTAAATCAGCTGACACTTCATGGAAATACCCTAAAACTACCTTTCTTATATCATTGGAGATAACTTTCAAATCACTAGCTAAGTTTTCGGCAAGATGTTCTTTTTCGATTTGTGATAACTTCGCATAATATTCACCAGGCTGCCCAAAGTCGTCTTTCTTAGTTATAGAAGCTCTTTCAAGTTTTCCTTCAACGTATCTTCCGTCACCGCTAGTTGCTTGATTAGCAGGTGTCCAATCTTGCTGTTGGTTGATCGCTATTTTACGAAATTCAGGTCCAATTCTTCTTCTTTGAGAATCACTATAAATGTTAGCACGACCTTGTAGCATTTTATCATCTGATAGTTCTGCACCGTCTAGTAAATTAGAAGGGGAGAAAGCGACTTTTTCTACTTGTTCTTTATAGTTTTCAGGATTTTTATTTAATACCATTTTGCCTACTGGTATAAGAGGATACTCCTTTTCATCCCATACTTTTGTATCATCTAAAGGGTCATAAGAAAGGTGTGTTTCATCTTTAGGATCCATGAGCTGGACATATAAACCATATTCCACTGCTTTACCAGCCTCAATTGTATCGTATAAATCTTTCCCGCTATAATCAGGATTTTCGGCGGCCAGTTTATTTGCTTCCTCACTAGTAATGAATTGTACACCTTCAAATGGATACCAATGATACTTTACATACTTTCGATAACCTTGAGCATTTCTCCAAACATATGTATTTACACTATGTCCTGGGATGTGGCGAAGACTTTTTGCCGTACCAGCATCAGAGTATAAACGGACAACAAAGTGAATGGATTCGGGTGCTCTAGCAACAAAATCCCAAAATCTATCAGGGTCTATTAAGTTATTTTTAGGTGAAGGCAATAACGCATTAATAGTTTCAGGGAAACGCATCGGATCACGAACAGAAAAGACAGGAAGGTGATTACATAAAAGATCAAATAGGCCTTCTTTTGTATAAAATTTTGTAGCAAAACCTCGTACATTTCTAGAAGTATCAGGTGTTCCTTTCGTACTAACAGCTAATGAAAATCGAACCATAACAGGAATTTTCTCATTAGAATTTTGTAAAAAGCTTAGTTTTGTATGTTCAGACATCGGATATATCGTTTGAAAATAACCGAATGCACCAAATCCTTTTGCATGAACAGGTCTTTCTAAAATTTTTTCGTGAATAAATTCTTGTAACGCCTCGTGCAGTACATTATCTTGCTTTAAAATAGGTCCACGTGAACCAACTGTTTGAGATTGAAGTATAGCTTGTTCATTACGTTCTCCATTTTCATTAAAGCCTTTCCCTAGTAAAGATTGTCCCTGTTTATCATAGTTTTCAGACATCGATATAGCCTCCAAATCTTTTTTTTCCATTGTTACTAAATATGATTTTATAGCCTTGATTATGTATGACACGCAAAGTTCAAAATAGTAACAGACCGCTAGATGAAAAAAACGTGTATGTAGTGGACCTGTTGAAATAGAAGAAATTATGGAAAAATGAATATCGGGAAGAAAATTACTATTAAAATTACAATCTTAAAAATGAATTTATACATGACTTTATAGAGAATGAACATAAATAAACAGGGAAAATAACTAGGAGGAATTTAAAATGTCGGATTGGTTTCAATTAGATAAAGAATATATGATGCCTACGTATTGTCGTACGAAGGTTGCAATAGAAAGAGGAGAAGGGTGCAAGCTTTATGATGTGGATGGTAAAGAGTATGTAGATTTATTTTCTGGTGTCGGAGTGAACGTATTAGGGTATAATCACCCGAAAATCGTGCAAACGACAATGGAACAAGTTACGAAATCTCTGCATCTTCCGTTTCATTTTTTAAACCCAGTTGCGATTGAGTATGCAAAGAAATTAGTTGATTGCTCTTTAAAAAATGGAAAAGTCTTTTTTACAAACTCTGGTACGGAAGCGACAGAAACAACGTTGAAATTAATTGATAAATATAGAGCGAATACGCATGAGGAACGTGAAGGAATCGTAGTGCTGAAGAATAGCTTCCACGGGCGTACGTTAGGGGCACTTCATTTTACGAGACAAGAAAGTGTATATCAAAATTTCCCTAAAACATCGATTCCAGTATATGAAGTAGAGCGCGAGAATATAGAGCAATTAGAAGAAACAATTGTTAAAGAAAATCCAATTGCGATTATGCTAGAGCCTGTATTAGGTAGCGGGGGGATATACCCTTTATCGGGTGAATATTTACATGGTGTTCAAAATTTATGTGATAAATATAATGTCATTCTTATCGTTGATGAAGTTCAAAGTGGTATGGGCAGAACTGGTAAACTATTTGCTTATCAAAATTTCAATATTACACCGGATATTATTCAAATTGGTAAGGGAGCAGGAGGCGGGATACCGCTTGGCGGAATTATTGTAGGTGAAAAGTTATGTGATGTATTTGCACCAGGAGATCACGGCACAACGTTTGCTCATTCTTCAATGGGAACGGCTTTAGGGTTAACGGTTTTAAATACATTGATTGACGATGGTTTAATGCAAGAAGCGTATGAAACATCACACTATCTAAATGATAAATTGCAAGAAATTCAGAAAGAAAATTCTTATTATATTCAGGAAGTACGTCATGCTGGAATGATGTTTGGAATTAGTTTGAATGATAAGAATGA
Organism: Bacillus sp. MYb56; assembly: GCF_002976445.1. NCBI lineage: Bacteria > Bacillati > Bacillota > Bacilli > Caryophanales > Bacillaceae > Bacillus > Bacillus sp. MYb56. The sequence goes on along the minus strand of NZ_PCOH01000002.1, from coordinate 310,054 downwards.
AAATGTTAAGAAATTACAGGTGGAGCTAATGGAGAAAGGAATGTTAGTTGATGTTACACAAGGGAACATCATCCGTTTACTTCCTCCATATATAATTACTAAAGAAGAAATTGATGCATTTATTTATGAGTTTATCTCCTGTATTCATAGCTTATCAGCTATAGCGAGTGTTTAAAAAACTTTATAAAAAAGCACCTTATTTTTAATTCAAATAGGAAGAAAATAGGGGTGAAAAAAATAAATTTACATATTAAAATAAAAAGCTGAAAAAGGTACTCGTATAGCGCCTTCTTCAGCTTTTTAAAATAGTAAATTACTTAATCTAGGAAGCATCTCGTTGGACAAATAATTAATTATGTGAAACAATAATAACAGATAAGGAGACGTTGCTTTTCCTTAAGTGCTTCGTATTGAATTTATTCTAGTAAGAGAAGGTGTGCTTAAAGAAGTTAAATTAAATAAGGGGCTGTTTTACTATATGCAACAAAATAATGATTTAAATTTTGAACCTCAAGACGTTAATATTGTCAATTCTAAACAAGCGAAAAAAGCAGTTATTGCTACTGGCATTGGGAATGCAATGGAGTGGTTTGACTTTGGATTATACGCGTATTTAGCGGTAATATTAAGTCAATTATTCTTCTCAGGTGTGGATAATAGTGGTTTGCAACTTGTACTAACATTTGGTACATTTGCGGCGGCCTTTCTCGTTCGACCAATCGGAGGTATTTTCTTTGGTAGAATAGGAGATAAATACGGCCGAAAGATTGTTTTAAGTACAACTATTATTTTAATGGCACTTTCTACATTATTCATCGCATTACTACCAACCTATGAACAAATTGGTGTATGGGCACCAATACTACTTTTAATTGCTCGAATGATTCAAGGCTTCTCTACAGGCGGCGAATATTCAGGAGCAATGGTTTATATCGCAGAATCTTCTCCAGATAAAAAGCGTGGTATACTCGGTAGTGGTCTTGAAATTGGAACACTCTCAGGTTACATTGCTGCCTCGGTAATTGTTACCATTTTGACGTTATTATTAACAGATGAGCAAATGCTCAGCTGGGGATGGCGTATTCCTTTCTTAATTGCTGCACCAATTGGTTTGGTCGGTTTATATTTACGACGTCATTTAGATGAATCTCCAATCTTTCAAGAGATGGAAAAAGCACAAGAGGAATCTGAAGACAACGAACAATTTTCATTTATGGATATATTAAAATATCACAAAAAAGACTTCTTATTAAGCACAGTAATTGTTGCCTTCTTTAACATTACAAACTATATGATCCTTTCGTATATTCCTTCTTATTTAACACAAGTACTAAAAGTCAAAGAAACAACGGGCTTATTAATTATTTCAATTACGATGGCACTTATGATTCCACTGGCACTTTATTTCGGTAAATTAAGTGATAAAGTAGGTAATAAACGAGTAGTACAAATTGGCTTACTTGGTTTAGCATTATGTTCAATTCCAGCATTTTTATTAATTGGTAACGGACATATTGTAGCCATGTTTGCGGGTATTTTCATTTTAGGTTTCTTCCTTAGTGTATATGAAGGAACATTGCCTTCGTTATTACCAGCACTCTTTTTCACCGATGTACGTTATCGTGCGCTTTCTATCTCCTTTAATATTTCTGTATCTATATTCGGTGGTACAACACCGCTCGTATGTTCATACTTAGTTCATGCTACTGGTAATCCACTGGCACCAGCATTTTATTTAACAGGTGTAAGTGTAATTGGATTAATTGTGTTTAGTGTACTGTTTGTCACAACCTCAGGACGTGCACTAAAAGGTTCTTATCCTACTGTAGAATCGAAAAAAGAAGCACATCAAATTGCTAAAGAGGATCCTGAAGAAACACTTTGGTGGCATGAAGAATCTTTAGAAATTGAAGCAGGAAAAAAAGCATAATTTGTGAAAAGCAACGTGGACTTTTACACAAAAAGACTCCTAGTTTAATAGGAGTCTTTTTGTATACATCATTTTCTCTTCTTCTTCAAACTCTTCTGATACGCATAAAGCTTATGAACCTCTTCCTTAAATTCATGCAGAAGTACAGTGTTTTCACCATTTGAATAACGCACTGCATTATACGCGTCTATAATAATATGACTCTGAATATTTACCTCTTCTTCATCATTAATTCTCTCTAGCCAAGCTTCAACAGTTTCTCCTCGTTCTCGGTTTAAAGGAGGAGATAGCTTACTCTCGAGTTTGAAAATTTCTTTTCGAATTTCGTTATGTGGTGGTTTATTTCGTTTGAAGCGTTTTTGGTTAATGCCTTCTTTATCAGTAATGATTGTAGATTCAAAGACAGGCATATTTGGTAAACTTAAATGTTTTCGTTTTTTTACTATTTTCCAAACGACGTAAATAGCGATGGCTGTACAGGCTATTATTGTAATGCTATTTATGAGAGTTGGATCAAAAGGACGCTGCCCCAATTCCTCTTTAATTTGAGGATCTTTTAAATTTCCTTTATTCGACCAAAAGTCGTCTGTATCTTTTAATGCAGCTGCCGAGAACAATGGATTTAAAGCATAACCAAATCCTAAGGCAACTACTTGTATGATATAAGAAAAAAGAAGCCGAATATAAGGAAATATCGGAATAAGTAAAGCGCTAATTATTCCAATCGTAATAATAGAAGTGAAACGCAATAGCTGTTGATTACGATTGGAACCTGTTAACCAAAATGTAATCATAATGTGTAAAGTTAATAGTAACAATTTCCACAATGGTGGAAAGGGGGCATAAAATATAGCTGAAACGACAAACCATACAATACCGCCTAACGATTTTTGTACTGGATATCCCGGTCCAACAGAGTGTACGATAAAGAAAAACAGTGGTAATAATATTGTGCCTAAAATAGAGAAAGGTAGAAATAAAGAACAACCGATTATTTGAATAACTAACAGTAGTACAAAACCTGTTGTTTTTTTCTTCATAAATTTATGAATAAGAAATACTCCTACATAACCGGTCACTAAAAATATAGCAATACCAATGAGTTCATCTCTTTCCGTTAATAATGAAAGAAGGAGGAGCAGAATAAAGTCATTAACGTGATAGAGCCAAGTTTTCAAGCTTTTCCACCATCCCTTCATTATTAATGAGGAACGTAGGCTGAGATAGAAGAGGGAGCTCCTTTTTCTGCAAACCAATGTATATCATTGTAGATGAGCGTTCCCTTTTTCTCGTTACATAATGAAGAAATCCTTGTTTCGGAAGTAACGTACTATCATCTGAAATACGCGCTAATTCCTCTAAAGCCTTCCCGTAATGTGTTTGTCCTTCGTTTAATGGTAAATGTAATGCACCAGTTTCTGCTAAAACACTAATAAATAACTCAAACGGAATTTGATGCTGCGTTGCGTATTGGCAAATGTATGTTGTAAAAGAAATAAGGTCTTCTACATTTTCTTTCCAACCAAACCCACGATCAGCAGCTAAAGAAAGACAAATTGTCCAACTATAATTTTTTACAGGTTCATATTGCTTCGCTTGTAACGCCTGCATTTTAGCAGATGCTTTCCAATGAATAGAGCGGAAAGATTCACGTTCATATCGTTTAACACCGATAATGGATGTTTCATCATTGTAAAAAGAGAAATTCGTTCGATACGAACCTGTTAATAGTTGCTGAAGTTCTTGTAAACCGGCTATCTCTTTAGGAGAAGGGTACACAATAATTTCAGTCTTTAACTTATCGAAAACAGGTAAATGTACAGTCAAAAGATGAAAAGGATCTTTTAAAACACATTCAAATTGTTCAATTTGAAAGACACCACGCTTCGTTGCGGTTAATGTTAAATCCCATTTTTGTGCCGAATGAGCAGGTTGTGAAAATGGGAAAGAAAATAACGTTTTTGATATTTGTTCAATCCCTTGATCTTTATGCGGTATAAGGGAAGAATCTAAATGAAAATAACAAACACCATTAACGAGTGGTATATTTGCCCCATTTTTTAAATGAATAAAAAACTGTCCAGATTCATCAGGGAAAAGCCGAGTTGTTTGTTTCTCGTTTATTACTTGAACCTTTTTCTCTATGTAAGCGACATATTTATAAATAAAAATCGCAAATAAATAGTAGAAGAAAAAGAGAAACATAATAATTCGTTGCGGCAGAAAAAACGTAAATAGTATAGCGCCTGGCACAGTTAATTGAATAATATGGAGCTGAAAAAATAAAGGTACAGTTACAACGCGCTGTCCATTCATGCTTGTTCAATCTCCACAGGTACGTCTACTTCTTTTAAAATCCTTTGCATTAATTCATTTTTTGTCGTACGTAAAGCTCCTTCCATTGACAAGACGATACGGTGATTCCAAACAGAAGGAACTAAAAATTGTATATCTTCAGGCGTGCAATATTCTCTCCCGCGTAAAAAGGCTAATGCTTGAACGGCACGTACTAAAGCTAATGTAGCACGCGGGCTTACACCGTTAGCAATGTAATCATGATTTCTTGTAGCGTGAGCAAGCTTAATAATGTAATGTTCTAATGGTTCTGATACGAAAATTTCTTTCACTTGTTTCTGTGCTTCTAAAATGTCTTCTAAAGAAATGACAGATGTGACGCTTTCTAACGGTGCATTGTTACGAAAACGGCGCATCATTTTTAATTCATCTTCAGGAGACGGATAACCAATTGAAATCGTCATTAAAAAGCGATCAAGTTGTGCATCTGGAAGAGGGAAAGTTCCTTGTGATTCAATCGGGTTTTGCGTCGCAATAACAAAGAACGGTTTCGGAAGAGGAGTAGACTGCTTTTCAAGCGTTACTTGTCGTTCTTCCATCGCTTCTAACAAACTAGATTGTGTTCTCGGCATCGCACGGTTAATTTCATCCGCAAGTAATATGTTTGTCACGACTGGTCCAAGTCTTAACTCGAATTCACTAGTTTTTGGATTGAAATATTCAATACCTGTTACATCACTCGGAAGTACATCAGGGGTAAATTGAACGCGAGAAAAATTACCACCAATGCTTTTAGAAATTGTTTTTGCTAGTAATGTTTTTCCAGTACCAGGTACGTCTTCAAGCAGTACATGTCCATCAGCAAGCAGTGAAACGAGGAGTAAATCAATTACATTTTCCTTACCGACAAAAACAGATCCTATGTTTTCTTTCAATTTAGTTATCATATGTATCATTCCTTTCAAAATAAAAGCGGATATTTCTATATTTTAACAAATTATTCAGAAAATTGATATGATTTTTTAATTCAAAGAAATGGATATTTAATTTTAATATTACACTTGCATATTTTGGAATATGATTATACAATATCGTTATACGATGTATCGCTAGTCGATATATCACGAAGCGATGTATCGGAGGTAGTTATAATGAATGGGAAAACGCAAAAATACATTCCATTAACTGAGGCGACATATTACATATTGTTGTCACTTGTAAAGCCAATGCATGGTTATGGAATTATGCAAATGGTAGAAGAGATGACAAATGGGGAAGTAAAGCTCGGTCCTGGTACTTTATATGGGAATACTACGAAGTTATTAAAAGAGAAATTGATTGTTGAAGTTGCCTCTACAGACAGAAAGAAGTGCTATGAGTTAACACCGTTTGGGAGAGAAGTGTTAGAGCTAGAGTATAACAGACTGCAGAGATCTGTAAGAAATGGAAGCAGTATATTAGGGGAGTGAATGGAAGATGGAGACAAAGAAGGTACTCAAATTTTTCGCGGCATGGAGTTTAGAGAAAGAGGAAGCTTTTTTAAGAAAAATGCATCAACAAGGCTGGGCACTACAAAAATACAATGTGATGTATACGTTTAAGAAAACGGAGCCGAAAGATGTAATATATAAAGCGGATTTTAGATTGGATTATAAAGATTCAAAAGAAAAACAAAAAGAATATATTGAACTATATGAAATGTGTGGCTGGAAACATGTAACGAGTTTTACAAAATGGAATTATTTTTGTAAGGAAGTAGAAGAGGAAAATGAGTTGCCGGATATATATTCAGAAAAGGAGACGAGGATACAAAAACTAAAGGAGTTATCACTATTCTTTGTTATTATGTTAGCAACTATATTACCATCAATGTATAACGTATTTTTAAGTCCGATAGAATCAAGAGTGCCTATTTGGGCGAAAGTTATGGTGGGGGTTGTTAGTTGTATGTGGATGTATCTCTTTATAAGGCTCTCTTGGAAAATTAAGAAATTGAAAAGCGAAATATTATAATAAAGATTGGATTTTAAAAGAAGATGATTTCGTAGATATTATATACGGGAATCATCTTCTTTCATTTCTATGTAATTTTATTTTGTTCACTCTTTTTTACATAATAAAAGACTGTATATTTAAGGCATAGAACTAACGGTTACAAAGATAATACTAGTAATAATACCTAAAAAAGTCATAAATGATGAAGAAACGATTAATAATAATGAACTACTGATTAATACTATTTTATTAGAGTTTTGATGTTTAAAGTGGTAATAAAGTAAAAAGCCGCAAACAGTAGAAACAATCCAAATAGCTAGACCGTAAGGAGTTGTTATCTTCTTCCAATCGAAAATCCAAAAGTAGAGTATGATCATGTGGCAAACTAATCTCTTATGTAAATATTACCAGAAGAGTATGGAGAATACGTTTTGTACTACCTCATTAAAAGGAAAAATCCCTTAAAGAAAAATCTATTTCTATAAGGGATAGTAATGATTTTATGAGAAAGACTGATTTTGCGCAGGTTTTATAAATTGCTCTGGGTTTTCAACAAGCCCGCATACAGCACATTGGACGCGGTAAGTAGGTCCTTGATAAGCCATATGAAAAGCGTTCATCGTTTCATTCGTGTATTCTTCTTCTACATGACCAGTTTGTGGATTTAATTTTACTGGTTTTACTTGTTGCTCGAGAATATTAAAGCGAGTTCGGTTCGTTTTACAACTTGGACAAAGCATTGGTTCCATATGTATACACCTCCATTTGTAGCATTTCTTAAGCGGTATGATTTTATGCAAGTAAAAAAACTTTCTCAATATAAATAGGTGTTTATTATATTTAAAATTCAGAAAAAATAAAATATAATAAATGTAAGAACTGGTTATGTCCAAACCAAATCTCCTGTTTTATGCCAATAAGCTGGGGGGCCGAGAAATCGGCCTCATTTTTTTGTGCTCATCTCAATAAGTTACAAGGTTTTTAAAAACATTTGTCGAATTTTTAGAGGTGAAGGTTAAGGGGGAATAATTATGAACTTAAAAATGAAATACATTATTTTATATGTAGAAAAGTTTGAGCAATGTCTTCAGTTTTATAAAGAAATTTTAAGATTGCCAATAAGAGCAGAGCACGGTACATATATTGAATTTGAAACAGGAGCAACAATTTTAGCGATGAATACACGAGAGGATGTTAAGGAGTTAACGGGACTACCTCTTACAGAAGGTGTACTACAATCTTCTCATTTTGAGTTAGGGTTTGTTGTAGATGATGTTAAGGAAACGATTGAGAAATTAAAAGAACAAGGGGTTAAAGTTCTAGTTGAGCCAATCATAAAACCGTGGGGACAAACAATTGCGTACATTGCCGATCCAGACGGTAATTATATTGAAATTTGTAGTTCATTAGAATAGAAGGAGAAAAAGAGGATGGGGTTTCCAAAATTAGAAACAGAACGTTTACTATTAAGAGAACTTACACTATTAGATGCAGAAGCGATGTTCCATTATTTTTCAAAAGAATCCGTTATTCGTTATTTCGGAATGGACTCTTTCGAAAATATTGAGCAAGCGAAAACGACTATTCAAACGTTTAGAAAGCGTAATGAAGAGGGAAGCGTATTTCGCTGGGGAATAGAGAAGAAAGGCACGGATCAATTAATTGGTACGTGTGGGTTTCATTTAATTAACAAGCATCATAAACGAGCTGAAATTGGTTATGAGCTAGATGATACATATTGGGGACAAGGATACGCAACCGAAGCACTGCAAGCAATGCTAGCTTACGGATTTGAAACGTTGCATTTTATAAGAATTGCAGCTGTCGTATATATAGAAAATGAAGCTTCCCGTAATTTATTAAAAAAATCCGGATTTCAAGAAGAAGGATTACTTCGAAAATATATGATTCAAAATGATGTTTCTCATGACACGGTCGTTTATTCATTATTAAAAGAAGATTGGCAAAAGTAATGAGCACAAATGAGATAATGAAGGTTATTAAGGACCATAAAGATGAGCGATTTATATTAGGTATAGACGGACTAAGTCGTTCGGGTAAAACAAAGTTGGTTAAAAAATTAGAAGAAAATATGAAACGAAATGGAATCCCGTTTCATATTTTTCATATTGATGATCACATAACCGAGCGTAACAAGCGATATAATACTGGATTTGCAGAATGGTATGAGTACTATAACCTTCAATGGGATATCGATTGCTTGCAGCAAAACTTATTTCAAAAGTTACAAAGTGACATGCAATTAGAGTTGCCATACTATCATGATGAAACAGACTCATGTGAAATGAAAGAAATACAGCTTCCTTTAGTAGGTGTAATAATTGTAGAAGGAGTTTTTCTTCAACGAAAAGAATGGAGAGATTTCTTTCATTATATGGTGTATTTGGATTGTTCAAGAGAGACAAGGTTTCTACGTGAAAGTCCGGAAACGCAGAAGAACCTTCCAAAGTTTCAAAGTAGGTATTGGAAGGCTGAGGAGTATTATTTGGAAGTGGAATTGCCGAGGGAGAGAGCGGATTTAGTAATTACAAAATGAAGCTAAGTATCAAGAAATGCATGAAAAATTTGATAGCAAGATGAAAACCGCATTATCAGAGGGGAAAATGAAAGATCTTACGCCTGTAATGTTAAGCGATAATAAAGTTGTTTAAAAAATAATAAAATCCTTTAAAAAATAATAAAGTTCTTTAATTCTTATAGAACTAACCATGCAGGTTAGCTCTATAAAAAAAATTCAATTTATTACAAAGTGTAGAAAAGCATAATTTTTCAAAGGCAAAGCAAGAATGGGTATATTATGGAATGGTAGACAATAAGTTAACTGTCATCTATGTTGCCATGAAAGAGTTTAAATGGCATGAACTACAATTTGTAGGGCAGTTTATGAGTTCACAACAAAGAGAACGCTATAATAGCATATTAAAATAAAAGAGGGGTAGAACATGCCATTCCATATAGGTAGTGCAAGAGCAGGTTTTACTAAGGTAAGTGGTACTAGGGGTAGGTGAATTCTATAAGTATTTAGGATATAGAGAAAACGGTAAAGATGTAATGGAACGACACGAAGCTTATGTTGAGGATATTCATGTAGAAACTGTAACGAAATACGGTAAAGTATACTGGAATACGATTGATAGTGAACTAGAATATGCAAAAAAAAAGATTAGTGAACTAGGATATACAGAAAAGGAAACTCTTAGAGATGTATTACTTAGGGCAGATAGATGTTTGAGAGACTATGGTTACGCTATAAAATAGTAGACTTTAGGAGAAATAAATCTATTTAAAGGGGTATCAAGGATGGGGAAATTCAAGAAAGACCAAAAAGTAGTTGCACTTACATTTGAGGGGTTAACGCCATGTACCATTGTAAAAGTTGGTTGGATTTTTATTACGGTACAGGTAGAGGAAACAAAACATCTGTATTCGATTACAAAAGGTAAGATAGTTCCTTTAGAAGAAGACAAATACTACTTATTAGAAGAGTGTATAAATGAAGAAGGTAACTTTGAAATAGGCGATGTGTTTGGTATTATTGATTCATCGAACTTAGAAAGTGTAAAGAAAGAATTTGCTAACAACGGTGAATTCGAGAAGAAAGATGGGCAATATTATACAAGACTTAAAACAGGTAGTGAGTTACTGAAACAATACTTCAACTAATATCTCACAAAGGGGTATGCAATATGATTGAGATGAAACAGGTAAAAGTAGGGAGAGACCAAAAGGAGTCTCTTTTTGTTTTAAATGGTGAAGGTGACATTATATTAAGTACAGAGAAAAGGTCCATCTTAAACAGTTGGTGTAATCTATTAGGGATAGAGATACCGACTAATGTAAAAATAACAGAAGTAGACAATGTACATATAACTACATATCAAGTAGAGAAGACTGTCATGTGTAAGGAATTTATAGATAAGAAAGAAGTACCTTTAGGGGTATCTCCTTGTCTAACCTTTGTACCTATGAAAGACTGTGATGAATACATGGAAGTAATTGCTTACGTACATATTGACGAGAAAGTCACAACAATCTATATACCGCATGAAACTTCAAATGTATTTGTAGAGTTGTATACAGGAGAAGTAGACACTAGTGTAAAGTTACCATTTTTAAATTATAATTTCTAATTTCTAATAGGAGGGTAGGAACATGATTCAAAATATAGAACTAGGTATCAAAACGGTAAAGGGTCAAGACTTAAAATTAGGTGATATATTAAGTGCAGATAGGTTAATAGACACAGTTGTAGTAATAGACGAAGAAGGTAACTTACATACACAAGTAAATAGTGAACCATCAATGGCATTCGAGTTAGAAGGTTTTATCATAGTAGAGTGAAAATGACCTAATTTTGATATTTACGGACATATTTCAAGTGGGAAAATATGCTCAACTCATCCTATCAATAATTACAATGGGATTATCTGCTTACATTTGCTTGAACAAAAAGATGAAATAAGGCTTTCGATAAAAGTGAATAATCTTATTTATGTTAGGTATATAGACTAATAAAAAATTTTTATATTTTATTATTGGGAGGACGAAATAATGGATTTGGTAAACAAATTTTTAAACGGCTTGAGAGCAGCATTATCAACAGATGACCTCGAGGCACTAAATAAAGCGTACGGTGCTACAAAAGATGATATTGATACATTAAGGTCAGAATATCCAAATTGTCCAGAATCACTAATCTCTTTAATTGAAAATATTGATGGTACATATTGGCGGAAATATGGAGCAAACAAAGTTGCGGTATGTATTTTAGGCTCAGATGTTGAAGAGTATCCATATTATTTGCTTTCTACACAGCAGATGCTCGAAAGTTCAAAAGAAGAAGAAGACGTCTCCTATCTTTTAGAATACCAAGATGACGAGGATACTGTTGATTCTAAGATAAATCCAAAAGGACTTCTCCCTGGCACTTATATTCATTTTTCAGACTGTATGAACAATGGTGGAACATCAAGACTCTATATTGATTTTAACCCTTCTGATGAAGGTGTATGTGGTCAAATAATTCGTTTTTTGCACGACCCTGATGAATATGAAGTGATTGCAAACAGCTTTGATGAGTATTTACAGGATCTTATTGATGGTGATTTTAATTTTTTAGAAGAAGAATCTCAATAATTTGTGAAGAATTACACTTCAACTAATGGGAGCTTTAGTTGAACAAGATTTAAACAAATTTATTATTTATATTTGTCTAAAAACTCATTTAAAAGGTTAGAAATTAAACAACTTTAAAGAGCCTTACTACAATATGATTTGTAGCGAGGCTCTTATATTATTAAATCAGAATTAAATAACATTATTATCACTTTACATGTAATTGAAAAAGCTGGTATATTCGAAAAGATTGAAAAAAAGTCGATTGAAGAAAAAGATGGTTTATATACTGTTGTTCTTGTAGCAAAATATAGTAAAGAACAACGTACCTTTATCATAACTTATAATGATAAAGAGGAAATAGCAGGTTTATATATTAAATAAAAAACAGATACAGTGGAAGTTTCCACTGTATCTGTTTTTTATATTTTAACCAAATTATGGTTATTCACGCTAATATGAACACATAGCTATATAAAAGGGGTGGGTATTATGAAAACCGAAATAGTTCCCAAAAAGAAGTACAGTATAATAAGCTATATATCTTTACTCATCGGAATTATGTGTTTTTTATTCGTTTTTATAACTCCGACGAGAATAGCGAATGCGGGAAATATAGTTGGAGATTATGTAACGATTGCTCTTACAGGTGTAGGTATTATACTTTCAATAATCACAATGACGAAAAAAACAGAGAAAAAGGGGATAGCTATTATTTCATTAGTACTGTCCTCATCATTTTTTATATTTTGGATCATCGCAATTATTTTAGTTTTGACGGGTCAAGTTAGCTTCGCGCCGTAATGAGCAATAAAAAGAGTCCTTCATTAATAGAAGGACTCTTTTTTATTCGGTATCTTCAGGTTGATATTCTAAAATATCCCCAGGTTGGCATTCTAATGCTTTACAAATAGCATCTAAAGTTGTAATTCTAATTGCTTTTGCTTTTCCATTTTTTAATATAGAAAGGTTAGCCATTGTAATTCCAACCTTCTCCGAAAGCTCTGTTACACTCATTTTTCTTTTAGCTAACATTACATCAATATTAATTATTATTGCCATGTTATTCACCTCAGACCGTTAAATCATTTTCTGATTTTATATCTATCGCATCTTTTAAAAGTCTTTGGAGAACGGCAGCAAAGACTGCGATAACCATTGAAGCAAAGATTAGGAGCATGCCAAGTATAATAATACCTGGTGCGTCATCTCTCTCTGCTACAAGATAGAAGAGTGGCATACCTACCACATATAAAATACTGATTGTTACTGCGCAGTTTTTTATCTTTTTTAAAGCACTAACAGATAATTTCGAGAAAGCGTTACCCTTGTCAATGAAGCTTACAAGTTTAAAGGCTTGATATAGAGCAAAATAAAAAGGTATCACGGTTGCATATAGATTGATTAAAACAAGATATTTTATAAATGCAATATCCGGGAACAATTCCGCTGCATATTTCCCTATGTTAGGAACTAAAAATATACATAAAGCAAGAACAGGGATTCCAATCAGAATAATAGCTGTCTTTAAAAAGAGTGTTGATCCTTGTTTCATATAAAGCACCTCATTTAAATATTATCTATTTAATCTAACATGAAATTTATCGTTTAACAATAAGCTTTTATTTATTTTAATCTTGTTTTTATTGTTAAGTAAATTTAAATTTTAGATGAAAATAAAAAGTACTGCTCTTTATGAAAAAAGGCACCGAACAAAGTTACTCACGATCAAATAGAAGCTATGACGATGGCACTCGCCTTGTTGTGCTAAAAGACGGGATTGTACAACAAGTCGGTACACCGAAAGAAGTGTATGATAATCCAGAGAATGTATTTGTCGGAGGATTCATTGGCTCTCCTGGAATGAATTTTTTCAAAGGAGTATTAACAGATAATGCAGTAATTATTGATAAGTGGAAAATTGAAGTGCCAGAAGAGAAGATGAAGAGCTTGCGAAACAATGGATATACGAATAAAGAAATCATAATAGGGATACGTCCGGAAGACTTTTATTATGGAAAAGCAATCGAGGCCTTACCATATAACGCAAAAGTAACAGTACCGATTGATGTAGCAGAATTAATGGGGGACAGAAACATATTTATATTCTAACATTAATGGTCAATCTTTTGTTGCACGTGTGGACACATCTTTAGATGTGCAAAGTCAATCTAATATAGATTTAGTTTTGAATATGGATAAAGTTCATTGTTTCGACTCTAAAACTGAGAAGCGAATTATTTTATAGATAATAATTAATATGATTATACCCTTAGAATGTCTTCAACTACTACAAATAAATGAATAGTAAAAAGCCGATTATCCTTTAGATTACAGGAAATCGACTTTTTTATATAAAAGATCGCTTAGCGTACGAAAATCGCTTTTTGTTGGCAGTGCCCTGTCACAATCAAGCTGAGAAAAACAAATAATCCAAAACGAGAAAATTCTTAAGTTGATGTATGTATGATGCTACTCCTATGTTAAGGTTCGAGTCATTTGAAACAGCAACCTCTATATTGAGTGGTGTTAAAGCGACGTATATGATAAAAAAGATGTATCGCCTTGAATGAGCTAATACGACAAGAATTCGTGTCGGGCCTAATTAGGGAATGCAGTACAAATCAGTATATAGTATACAAGCATTCCCTTTCTATAAATACGGTATGTTTTTAATATAATTAAAAGAAGATTTTTGTGTTCTTTAATATGATGTGACATAATACCAGTTTTTTTCTATTTTTGTGATCTCTTTATATTCATTATTAAAGTCGTATTTGTTTGGTCTAGTATCATTTGGTGTGTAAATAAATCCTGAAAAATTATCTGATATACCACGATAAGTAAAAAAGAAAACAGAAATACCATTTTTATTTTGTTGAATAATTACATCCCCACCGTTTTTGGAAGTGGATGCAAACTGTTTAGGTAAATGAATTTGTCTACTATCATAATGAACATTAGGAGTTAACTCTTTATGTTCTATAAGTGCTATAACTTTTTCACGGTCTTCTTTATAGATAATAAAATCTAAATTTATATAAATCTCATTAAATGGTATACATATCCAAGTAATCACTATGATTAGTTGAACAATTAACGGTTTCCAATTTTTGTATTTAATGAGATGTATGATTGTAAAAATTAATATTTAAAAAAACAATCCATGAACTATTATTGAAAGAAATGGCATAACAAATGGGGTAAGGAATTCAACTAAATACCATTTGAAAAAATGATAAAGTATAAGAGCGATACCGCTTATTAATGTAATTTTGGTTAAATTCTTATTCAAATTTTGAATCTCCTTTCTATACTAAAAACATATGATTTTAGTATGAATATAAAATGTGTTTTTCATAAATTTCCCTTAGTTTCATTTTATTAACTTTATTTGATTAATATTTTGAATATATCATAGATTTGAAATTAAATAAACGGACATTAAATTTTTACATTTTATATAGAATAAAAGTGAGGGAAGTTTTCAAAATAGACTAGTTTTTTATTTGAAATGTAATTTGATTAGTTTCATGAAATAGATCCAGTTCCGGTAAAATCAATTGCAACAAGTGAACATTACGAAACTAAGAGGAGCATATCAAAGTCGGTGACACCGACTTATGGGACAGTTCACTTCTGATTGTGGAAACGGGGCAGTACAGAAGTGGAAAAATTCTGTGTTTCTTTTTAATTAATATATTTATTGGGAAAAACTTCGAAATTTCCGGCACAAATGCTCCTTCTATCCTATAATAGAAGCTATTCTGGACGTAAGTAATTTGTAAGGAATGAGTAAGAAAAAAGAGATTTTCATAGTATAAAATATTTATTATACCTACGTATAACACCTACTACTAATAATGTGTTATAATACAAATTAGCAACATAAAGGAAAGGAATTAGAAAAAATGACCTTACAAAATACTAAAAATTTAAAAAAACAAGTTGCTCCTTTTGAAAAATCAACGGCAAAAAAAAGTGTTTGGCAAATCATCAATACGGTAGTGCCATTTATTATCTTATGGTACCTTGCTTATAAAAGTTTGTCCGTTTCTTATTGGTTAGCATTAGTTCCAGCTGTGTTAGCCGCGGGATTTATGACACGGGTTTTCATTATTTTTCATGATTGTACCCATCATTCTTTCTTTAAAAGCCGTCGTGTAAATAGAATAGTAGGGACATGTATGGGTGTTTTAACTTTATTCCCGTTTGATCAATGGGGGCATGAGCATTCCGTTCATCACGCTACAAGTGGTAATTTGGATAAGCGAGGTACAGGAGATATTTGGACACTTACAGTGAATGAATATTTGGCAGCGCCATTTAGACTCCGTTTAGCATATCGTTTATATCGCAATCCATTGGTTATGTTTGGGTTAGGTCCGATTTATGTTTTCCTACTTAAAAATAGATTTAACAGAAAAGGTGCTAGAAAGAAGGAACGCATGAATACCTATTTGACGAATGTTTTAATCGTTGCTTTAGTAGGGTTACTTTGCTGGACACTCGGATGGCAATCGTTTCTTTTAGTACATGGTTCCATATTCTTAATAGCAGGTTCAATAGGTATTTGGCTGTTTTACGTACAGCACACATTCGAGGATTCTTATTTTGAAGAAGATAAAGAGTGGGAATATGTGAAAGCGGCAGTGGAAGGAAGTTCTTTTTATAAACTACCTAAAATCTTGCAATTTTTAACTGGTAATATTGGATTTCATCATGTTCACCATTTAAGTCCAAGAGTACCTAATTATAAATTAGAAGAGGCACACAATAATACGCTTCCTTTAAAGAATGTACCAACGATTACTCTTGCTACAAGTTTGCGGTCACTCCGTTTCCGTCTTTGGGATGAGCAAAACAACAATTTTGTTAGCTTTAAAGAAGTTAAAAATTTAGTGAAAAATAATGTTTCTATTCCAGTGAAATCAGAACTATAACTTCATCAAATATGACTGACTCCCCTTAATCATTTTCGATTTAAGGGGAGTTTTTGTTTAACTAGTAGATGCACGATATGGAGAAAACTTAAATGATTTAAATTGTAATGGAGGTGGATTAGGAAATAGTAATTAATATTAGAGGACGATAAAAATATTATGTTAACAATTTGAGGAGATTGATATTACTTTTTTCAATAGATATGATGCTTAGTCTTTGAGTATATTTCATCTGGTGTGTATCATGTCTTACAAGAAACGTATAATTTAAAACTTGATAAAATCTGCAGCAAATACATATGAAAATGATGTTCCCTTAATAATAAAAGGGTATTACGCTATAAAATAAATGATAATAAGAACAGGCTAATTATTTTAGGATAATAAAATGCAAAACAGACAAACTCAATTACCCTTGAATTTGTCCGTTCAGTTACTGGTGAAAAAGGAGGAGTATGTAAATGAAATGTGTATATAGTCTAAAACTGTTTAAAGATATGTGAATGTATTTAAAGTGGGTTCCTTTACACTAATTTATTACTTTTTAGTTTGCCTAGATAGTTCAACAGATTTTTGCGTACAACACTGCATAGCTGAAATGATGGCTGTTCGTAAGCCTTTTTCCTCTAATGTTGCTACAGCTTCTATCGTTGTTCCGCCAGGAGAACAAACCATATCTTTCAATTCACCTGGATGTATGCCTGTTTCTAGTACCATTTTTGCAGAGCCTAACACAGCTTGAGCAGCGAATTTATATGCTTGATTTCTAGGCATACCATCTAATACAGCTGCATCTGCCATCGCTTCTATAATCATATATACGTATGCTGGCGACGAACCACTTACAGATGTTACAACGTCCATTAATTTTTCGCTTACGATCTCTGTTTGACCAAAGCTATTGAAAATGTTTAGCACATCTTCTAAATCTTTTTCTGTCACCATTTCATTAGGGCATAACGCAGACATTCCTTCTCCAACAAGAGCAGGGGTGTTAGGCATTACTCTTACAACCTTTAATTTTTTAGCAAAAGCCTCTTCAGTACTTTTAATGCTTTTCCCGGCAGCGATCGTTACGACGATAACATCGTTTTTGATTATTTCTTTTATTTCGTTAATGATTGATGCGTATAGGTCAGGTTTAATTGATAAAATTAAAATATCAGCATTTTTAGCTACTTCATTGTTGTCAGTAGTTGTAGTTAGCCCATATTTTTCACTAGCATTTTTTAAATTCGTAGTGTTTAAATCCGAACAAAGAATATTATTTGCAGACACTATCTTTTTGTTTAGCATCCCACCAATCATAGCCATTCCCATATTTCCGCAACCGATGAATCCAATTTGTTTATCCATAATAACTCAATCTTGCTCCTTTTATAATAAATTATATCATTTTGAAATTGTTATCTTAAAATAACAATAACATCTCCATGCAATATAAAGAAACATTCTAAGAGAATATATTCCTTTTTGCAACACCAAAAGTTGAAAATCAATTATATTCGACAATATGTAAATATATACACTTTAATTTTAGGTTTTATGTTGATGAATATGAGTTAAACTTATATCGATTTGTATTTTCATTCAGTAGGGTAATAATTTCATACAAGTAACTTGCCGCTCTATTTATTTTTAAAAATACTTCTTGACACCAAATCAAATTATATCGCATAATATAAAAAATTAAACCGAAAATCGTTGAAGGGAAATAGTACATATGTCTTCTTGCGAAAGAGAGTGGAATTCACCGGCTGAAAGATTCCTCGTATAGAATATATCGAACCTATCCCTGAGTCTTAAATGAAAGTTTAGGCGTTCGCCTGCGTTATAGGCGCCAAGTGGATATCTATGTATATCAATTAAGGTGGTACCGCGGAACAATGACCGTTTCGTCCTTTTTATTTTATTAAGGGCGAAGTGGTCATTTTTATTTTGCTCTTTAATAGGCTAGGTGCAGCACTGATAAGAATAGAAGCCGCTGTAAGCTGTATGAATAGAAGTGAAATTTATAAAAAACTTTGATTTTAGACTTGGGGGATACAAAAGTGAAAAAACAACGAATTGTTGTAAAGATTGGGAGTAGTTCCTTGGCAGATAGTCACGGAGGCATTTCTAAAGAACAACTTTCAGATCACGTTGCCGCATTGGCTCGATTGAAAGAGGAAGGGCATGAAGTTTTACTAATTACATCCGGGGCAGTCGCTGCAGGTTTTTCTGCTCTAGGGTATCCTAGCAGACCTGTGACAATTAAAGGGAAACAAGCTGCTGCCGCTGTCGGGCAAAGTTTATTAATGCAGGCATACACGGAGGAATTCCGTAAATATGGTATCGTTACTGCACAACTTTTACTAACGAGAAGTGATTTTTCTAGAAAAGAACAATACAGTAACGCTTACGCTACTTTAGGAGAGCTACTAAACCGTTCTGCTCTTCCTATAATCAATGAAAATGATTCCATTTCTTTAGAAGAGCTAACGTTCGGTGATAATGATATGCTGTCAGCTTTAGTAAGCGGGCTTGTATCGGCGGATATGCTCATGATTTTTACAGATGTGAACGGTTTATATGACCAAAATCCTCAGAAAAATGCGGATGCGAAAAAATATCATTTCCTTCCTGAGGTAACGGAAGAAATTGCTTCTCTTGCAGGAGATGCTGGCTCAAAACTTGGGACTGGCGGTATGAAATCAAAAATCGATGCTGCAAAGATGGCACTATCTCTTGGAGTGAGTGTATTTATCGGAACGGGATGTGGACAGGAGAAGTTTTTAGATGTTATGAAGGGCAAAGGTGATGGAACATATATCGGGAATGCTCCTCAAAAAGTGATTAAGATGAACAAGCAATGGATCGCCTTGCATTCGCTTGTTAGCGGACAAATTGAAGTAGATGCGGGGGCAGCTTCTGCCATCATTCAGCATGGTAAGAGTCTTCTTCCTGCTGGTGTTACTAGTGTGTCTGGATTTTTCCAAGTGGGTGAAGTCGTGGAAGTAGTTACGCAACAAGGGCGCGTAATAGGAAAAGGACAATGCACATATAGCGCAGAGGAACTAAGGAATTTAAAAGGTATGCAAAGCCAAGATATTCAAGCAAGAGGCGAAAGGCATAATTATGAAGTCATCCATAGAGATCACTGGGTTTCATTTTAAGAAAAGAGAGCACTCAAATTTTAATGGGCAGGAAAGATTTAGATACTGGTGTTAAATGGTTCTCAAATAAAAACTGATTAACCTTAAAAAGGAGGAAATAAAAATGAATGAAGTGTTGGCAAAGGGGAAAAAGGCGAAAGAGGTTGCTAGAGAACTTGTGCTTAAATCTACAGATCAAAAAAATGAAGCACTTGCCGTAATTGCTGATCAGCTGATATTAGAAACAGCTTATATTTTAGAGGAAAACAAACGGGATATTGAAGAAGGGAAGACAAAAGGATTTTCTGAGTCACTCCTTGATCGTCTTATGCTGAATGAACAGCGTATCATTGATATGACTGAAGGTATTAAGCAACTAATTGATTTACGTGATCCTGTTGGAGAATGTGTTAGTGCATGGGAACGACCAAATGGATTATCTATTCAGGAGATGCGCGTACCACTTGGTGTTGTCGGAATGATTTACGAGGCAAGGCCGAATGTGACAGTGGATGCTGCTACAATTTGCTTAAAAACAGGAAACGCAGTAATACTACGTGGTAGTTCTTCTGCTATTCATTCTAACAAAGCCATCGTTAGCGTTATTCACAGGGCGCTCAAACAAACAAGCTTGCCTTCAGAAAGTGTGCAGCTCATAGAAGATACAACGCGCGATAGTGCAAAGCAGTTGTTTACATTGAATGAGTACTTGGATGTTCTTATCCCAAGAGGTGGCAAACAATTAATTGATACTGTAGTGAGAGAAGCATCTGTTCCAGTACTTGAAACAGGTGCGGGAAATTGTCATATTTTTATTGATGAAACAGCGGATAAACAAATGGCATTTAATATTATTATAAACGCAAAAACGCAGCGTCCATCTGTATGTAATGCAATTGAAACGATTATACTTCATGAGAATTGGGCGCAGCAATTTGGTAGCGAGCTGTTTTCTTCCTTGAAGGAAAGAGGCGTGGAGCTACGTGGTGATAATAAAGCATTGGCAATTGATTCTTCTATTGCATTAGCTTCAGAAGAAGACTGGGAAACAGAGTTTTTATCTCTCACGCTAGCAGTCAAAGTGGTTTCATCTGCGGAAGAAGCGATTCATCACATAAATACGTATGGATCCATGCATTCCGAAGCGATTATTACAGAGAACGAGGGAAATGTCAGCAAGTTTTTCACATCTGTTGATGCCGCAGCACTCTACCATAATGCATCGACTCGTTTTACAGATGGATCTGAATTCGGCTTCGGCGCAGAAATTGGCATCAGTACGCAAAAACTACATGTAAGGGGACCAATGGGGCTTCCTGCATTAACTTCCACAAAATATGTGATTCGTGGAAATGGACAAATTCGAAGATAAAAATTATAAAAGAACAAGTAATAAGATGAAGACACCCAATTCAGTTTAAGTGTCTTCATCTTATTACAATTATTCATTTACCACACAAAAAGCCCCACAAGCATAGCACTTAATAAGGAAACAGCCATTCCGCTAACAAGAAGCTTCCAAACATTTTTACCGATTATTGATGATTTTTCCCCACCAAATAAAGAATTGTATGTTCCATAAATCATACCTACTGTACTAAAGTTTGCAAAAGAAGCTAGAAATGTAGTTGCAACTGCAATTGTATGTGGTTGTAAAGATTTTAGGTTTGATTTTAAATCCATCATTGCAACAAATTCATTCGTTGTTATTTTTATCCCCATTAATTCAGCTACATACATAGCATCTTTTCCTGATAAACCGAGTAAAAAAGCGAAGGGACTAAAGATAATCGAGAAGATTTTTTGAATTGTTAACCCTGCTACAAAAAAGCTTAAAATACCATTTAAACATGCTGTTAATGCTACATAGCCAATTACCATCGCTAAAATAACAATAACCATATTCATCCCAACTAACATACTGTTTGAAATAGTAGAAAAGAAATCTTTTTTTTCATTTTTTGAAGGTGAATAAATAACATCCTCTTCTTTAGTAACTTCTACAGGATTTAAAACATTAGCCAAGATTAATGCATTAATACAGTTTAAAGGAATAGCGCTGAAAATATATGTTGCTGGAACCATTGATAGATAAGCACCAAGAATGGATCCGCTGACGCTACTCATACTCATAATTCCAAAAGTCAACAAACGATTTTCTTTTAACACAGATAATTGATCACGAACAACTGCAAGTGCTTCCGTATTTCCTAAAAACATCATTTGAATGGAAAAGAAGCTTTCTAACTTTGGTAAACGAGAAATCTTTGAAATGATTGCACCAACTTTATCAATAATCCAAGTTAAGATTCCAAAATACGAAAGAATATCAAAGAAAGTGATAACAAAAATGATAGGAAGTAAGGCGCTAAAGAAGAAATCAACTGTTTGATTTTCCATAGCTGAAGGAAATACAAATCGAATTCCTTCATTCGCACATGATAGTAGCCAACTGAAAAATGACGCAATTTTATTAATGATAATACTGCCCAATTTCGTGCCTAACATAAACCACGTAATAAAAAGCTCCAATATTATTAGAATAACGATGGGTCTCCATTTTATTTTTCTTTTATTAGGCGAACATAGGAAAACGATTAATATTACAACGAAAATCCCTAACATATTTAATATGAAATGCATGTCAACAACTCCTTGAGGCTTATTATTTGTATATAAAAAAGCCCCTATTCTTCCAAATTTGGATTATGATCAGAAGTTATGAAGAATGTAAATTATGTTTGGGATTAGTCTATTTCAATTTATGTACTAAAAATTAATGTTTTTTCGCTTTATAAAGGATATGTATTAATAATGTAAAGCAACAAAATAAATCTATTGGTAGAACGAAGGACAACAATTATTGGAAGTATGATGAAATTTTCTAAACTAATAACTGTATCCATTTTTAAATTGTTTAGGTGAAATACCAGTATGTTTTTTAAAGACCTTTGTAAAATAACTTTGGTCATGGAAATTTAATAGTGTGGAGATTTCTGATATAGAATGTTTTGTATAGGTCATTAAGCTTTTTGACTCATCTATCTTAGCGCGCTGAATATATTCGCCTAATGAAATTCCAACCTCTTTTTTGAAAAGGGAAGATAGATAACTAGGATTTAATGCGACTATTTCTGCTAGATGGGATAGTGTAATATCTTCGTAAAGATGAGTAAATATATAATTTTGACATATGTTTATAGGCTTTAAATGTTTTTGCATTTTCCCGTTTTTAACTTGTTCTGAGAACTCAAGTAAAGCATTCTCTAAAAATGGGGAAATGGCTTCACTTTTTTTTATTTCTTCGAGTTTTTGAATTAATAAATCACTGAGGGTATATGCAATTTCAGGGAATAGTCCGCCATCTATAGCCGACCTTGTCGCAAGTGTAATTGCTGCGATGGCAGAATTTTTCTGGCTTCGCAGGTGGCTTGTTTTTGACAACACCCCAAGATCTCCTGATTCAGGTAATTTTCTTAGATTTTTAATTAAATCATCCTTTTTTCCTTCTTTAATACACTCAAATATTTTCCTTTCAACTAGTGGATCGATATGAGTTAGTGTACTTTGACGTTGCTCCGATATATGTATAGCGGGCTGTTCAATTTCAAAATCATCCTTTTTTAACAGTATATTTTTTTGCAAAATATCAGCAATGTCTAATTTTTGTTGATACAGCATGTAATAAAGAACCATGCTTATATTTAAAAATTGCAAATTGCTTAAAACAGGGAGAGATTGATAATAGCGAATCATTTCCTCTTTGTCTATTTTTAGTTGAAGATCATTAACGATTCCTTTAATTGAGGTTTCTGATAACCTGGAATAAAGGACTGGTCCAACGAGGATATTCCCGCTAAGTTGATCGTTTAAACGTAAGTTAATTGAGAAAAAATTTTCAAGAAAGGCAGTCTCTTCAAGTACTGGAAAAGTATAGGGAGGATTTTCTCTAAATACTTGATTAAGTAACACCTCTTTTGAAGAATACAATGGGTTATGCTGAAAATGGGGCGAGATTTCAAATGCCAAATCCCCTTTGTTATCAATGAAAAAGATAGGTGTTTTATGTATGTCAAAGACCAACTTACAAATATAATATAAATCTTCAAGTTTGGAGCAATTCATTATTTTAACCTCTATTCTTTAAACATTGGCCTATATATGTACAAGTTAAAATCCTCTCCTAAGCAAAGGTTTTAAAATAAGAGCGAAAGAGAGTACGGTATAACCATAAATATAATAAGTTAAAATTTTTACCATTATTCTAAAAAATATACCATAATATCTAAAAAATAATAACTATAATAACATTAAGAAAGCGTTTACTTAATTATTTTTTAGGAGGGCTATCATGAAAAGGGATATTAAGAAAATCATTTCACAAATGACATTAGAAGAAAAGGCAAGTCTATGTTCTGGATTAGACTTTTGGAATACAAAAGGGATTGAGCGATTAGGAATTCCTTCAATTATGGTAACTGATGGACCACACGGCCTTAGAAAACAGGCAGAGGGAGCAGATCACTTAGGGATTTATAACAGTATTCCATCGACTTGTTTCCCATCAGCAGTAGGATTAGCTAGTACATGGAATAAAGAATTAATAAAACAAGTAGGAGTTGCATTAGGAGAAGAATGTCAGGCTGAAAATGTAGGAGTTCTCCTTGGACCAGGTGCAAATATTAAACGTTCGCCGCTATGCGGAAGAAACTTTGAATATTTTTCAGAGGACCCGTATTTATCATCACAAATGGCTGCAAACCATGTTAAAGGCGTACAAAGTCAAGGGGTTGGAACGTCATTAAAACATTTCGCTGCTAATAATCAGGAGCATCGCAGAATGTCTGTAGATGCAATTGTTGATGAAAGAACATTGCGTGAAATCTATCTTGCTAGCTTTGAATATGTCATTAAGGAGGCACAGCCTTGGACAGTAATGAGCGCATACAACAAGGTAAATGGTGAATACGCTTCGGAAAATAACTATTTATTAAATGATATTTTAAAAGATGAATGGGGATTTGAAGGTTTTGTCGTTTCTGATTGGGGTGCAGTAAATGAGCGTGTTGCAAGTTTAGCTAACGGTTTGGAGTTAGAAATGCCTTCAAGCTTTGGAATTGGTGAGAAGAAAATTGTCGACGCAGTTAACTGTGGTAAGCTATCTGTAGAAAAGCTTGATCAAGCGGCAGAGCGTCTTCTATACATTATTTTTAAAGCTTATGATAACCAATTAGAAAACGCTGCGTATAGTAAGGACGCGCATCATCAGCTTGCAAGAGAAGTTGCAAGTGAAAGTATGGTTATGTTACAAAATGAAGCTTCCATTCTTCCGCTGAAAAAAGAGGGAACGGTAGCAGTAATTGGAGGATTTGCAAAGCAACCACGTTTTCAAGGTGGCGGAAGCTCCCATATCAATCCAACAAATCTTGAAAGTATTCTCGAAGAAATTGAAACGGTATCAGGTGAAAAAACGAACATATTATTTGCCCAAGGCTATGACATTGCCAGTGATGATGTAAATGAAAGCATGGTTAATGAAGCGAAAAAAATAGCAGAGCGAGCAGATACAGCGGTCCTTTTTGTTGGACTTCCAGATCGTTATGAATCTGAAGGTTTTGATCGAAAACATTTACAAATGCCAGAAAATCATGTGCAATTAATTGAGGCTATCGCTGAAGTTCAAAGTAATATCGTTGTAGTTTTAAGTAACGGTGCTCCAATTGAAATGCCATGGATAGGTAAAGTAAAAGGAATACTTGAAGGCTATTTAGGTGGCCAAGCATTAGGCGGGGCGATTGCCGATATATTATTTGGTGATGCGAATCCAAGCGGGAAATTAGCGGAAACATTCCCGAAAGTGTTAAGCGATAATCCTTCTTACTTAAACTTCCCTGGTGAAGGGGACAAAGTGGAATACAAAGAAGGTGTGTTCGTCGGATACCGTTACTACGATGCGAAAAATATTGAACCGTTGTTCCCATTTGGTTTTGGGTTAAGCTATACAAATTTTGAGTATAGTAATCTTTCAATAAATAAGAAAGAAATAACGGATACGGAGACTGTTTCTGTCAGTATTAACGTGAAAAATACTGGTAGTAGAGCAGGGAAAGAAATTGTTCAGCTTTATATAAAAGATGTTGAAAGCAGTATGACTCGTCCTGAAAAAGAGCTAAAAGGATTTGAAAAAGTAGAATTGCAACCGGGAGAAGAAAAAACGGTTAGCTTTACTTTAAATAAAAGATCATTTGCTTATTATAATGTTGAATTAAAGGACTGGCATGTTGAAACAGGTGAATTTGAGATTTTAGTAGGAAAGTCTTCAAAAGAGATCGTTTTACATGATAGCATGTATGTTCAATCAACGACTATAACTCAAAAACCAGTGCATCGTAATACGTTACTTGGGGACATATTTACAGACCCAATCTTAGCACCAATCGCAAAAGGGCTTATGGAAAAAGCATTAAAAGACAGTCCGTTTGGTAGTATGACTGAAGGGGATAGTGATGCATCTGAAATGATGGACGCTATGCTGAACTATATGCCATTACGAGCATTAGTGAACTTTAGCGCAGGTGCTTTTACAGAAGAAATGTTAAGTGAAATAATTGGGATATTGAACGATGCGCAGATGAATTGATAAGCGGCGAATGCGAGGAAGTTAGGCGGGAGATAATGGCCCGTAAATGCCTAATTAAAGTTTTACTTTATCCATTGAACATTCTTTGTTGAATTTTAATTAAGCTTAATAAATCATTGCAGGACGTTTCTCCAGCATGCAAAAAGGCAAATGAGAGTTAGAATCTCATTTGCTTTTTTTGTACTTATTCTGCTAAATGTAGAATCATATGCTTGTCTATCATCTTTAACCATTGCTTATAAATATGAACGATGAGATGGCCATGAACCTTGGAGTTTACGAAGTTGTATAATTTGACCTGTATGATAAGCATCATGCAATAGGATATTCAGATATTGTTGCCAAACTGGTAGAGAAGGACTTGGTTGATCCAGTTCTGTTTCTTGAAGGGATGTTAATGAAGATTGTAAGGCATCATGTACTTGAAGCGTTCGCTTCACTATTTGTTGCCACGCTTCATCATCATTAGGTCCACTTTGGACAAACGTGTCATCATTATTTTGTGGAGCAACAAATGTGTCATCCTGATGTAAGCGGGAAAGTAAACGCTCTTTAAAGGTTAGTAAATGGTTTGCATTTTCCCAAATCGTATTACTGGCCTTTCCTTCTGGGTGCCAACATGCTTGTGCAGCAGTAAGATTCTTTAACGCTTCTGATATCGGTGGATACCATTCTTCTTCGTAAAAAACTTGCTTGATCCCATTTTGTAATATTTCTTTTTTACCCATTCGTATAGCCTCCTTAACTATGAGATAGACCAACAATAAGTGTTAGATAAATTAGGTAGAAACGTACCTACTTATCATCTGATTGATGTTTGGAAGTTTCTAAAAGAACAATACGGCGCCGTTGTAGTAATTGCAGAAATAAACTTATGCTTTCAAAATCATTTTTATAAACGTAATAAATTCTCCTTTCTCTTCAATAAACCTGCCTCATAGTTGAACAGGAAAATTAACTATAGCTTAAATTTAAAAACTTGTAGCAATATAAAGTTTCAGAAAGTTTTGAAATTCTAAAAAATTAGAAGGTATAATTCGATAAATATAGAATTTAATACATAGCAAATAAGGAGGGGATAAAATGGAAGTCTTTCACGTAACGAGTAGAAAGAGGGAAACGTACAACGTTCAAATGAAGTATTCGATACTTTTCGAATGTGCACTTGGCATTGCGGCAATTACTCATAAGAGGTTAATCGATACTCTTGAAAAGACTCAAAGTGAATGGGAAGAAATTAGAAAATCGTTACCTCATGAAATGATAGAACATTTACAATTTGTCGAGAGGCATAATACGTGGAAAGCGTTGCTACAGTTACTGTATGATGGAGATTTTACGGATTTAACTCAGTTTATTCATAATATCAATTCGTTATCGGAAGTAGATTTTAAATATGTGTGTTTACCGTTTTTAGGAGAAATCCATCAAGAAAAAAGACGTTTAGCCGCAAGCGGAGAAGCATCTGTAATACACGAACTAAAGGAACTGACACATGATCATCAGTTTTTCTCTACGTATATAGAGTTTGTATGTCATGCCGATGTGCGTGAACTAAAAACGCATTTAATTGCCGTTATGACAGGGTGGTATGACAGTGTTGTTAAAAAAGAGGCAGAAAAAATTGTTTCTATACTAGAGCGAGATTATGAAGCGAAAAATGAAATGAATAAAAAGATGCAACCGGAAGAGTTTGTAGAGTGGGCAACAGGTGGCGTTACATATATGCCAGAGCCAAGTGTTCATCACGTACTTCTTATCCCGCAAATTACATACAGACCGTGGAACATAGAAGCTGATATTGAAGATACGAAAGTGTTTCATTATCCAGTCGCAAATGAAAGTATACATCCAGAAGATCCGTATGAGCCGAGTTATTTTTTAGTTCATAAACATAAGGCGCTCGGAGACGAGGCAAGGCTTCGTATTGTAAAACTACTATTTGAACAAGAGCGTACGCTGCAAGAAATAACGGAAAGATTACAACTAGGAAAATCGACAGTACATCATCATTTGAAATTGTTACGTTCAGCAAAGTTAGTTGATATTCAAGACGGAAAATATGTATTGAGAAAGAAAGCAGTGCAGTCTTTAGCGAAAGAATTAGATGCATTTTTGAATAGATAATATACAACGAGAATGTACATAAAGGGAGGAATTTAATAGAAAAGTTGGTGAGCTATAGTGAATAGTGTATTGAAAAATCGTTCATTCTTTTTTATGTGGATTGGTAGTGCAATTTCGGAATTAGGCGGGGCTTTCGGGACGTTATGTAATTCAATTCTCGTTTATGAATTAACAGGATCAAAAACAGCATTAAGTAGCATGTGGTTACTATATTTTATCCCGTCGCTCATACTACAACTTATAAGCGGGCCATATATTGATAAATGGAGCAGAAAGTGGATTATGATTTTTTCGCAATGGATGCGGGCCTCTGTTTTCTTACTGCCTTTAGTAATGCTAGTTACTAACAGTGTAGAAGTATGGCACATTTACGTTGTCCAAATTATAGTAGGGCTCATTACGCCGCTGTATACACCCGCCAGTCAAGCGATTACACCGAGCATTGTAAGTAAAGAGCAGCTTCAAGACGCGAATGCGTATATTGATGGAATGACGCGTCTTATGATGTTTCTCGCGCCAGTAATAGGTGGTATCGTCATTAAATTTATTGGAATCGAACTTACGCTATCTTTCGTATGTATGTGTTTATTTATAAGCGGAGGATTATTGCTTTTCATAAAAGAAAAGAGGGTACAGCAAGAGATTCGAAAAACGTGGATAGAACAGTTTCTTCATGGTTTTACATACTTTTTCACAAAACCAATAATCGTTTGGCTCGGTATATTTCTTACTTTCGTTCAATTTGGAGTTGGGGTAACGATGGTTACAAACCTACCTTATATAAAAGATGAGCTGTCAGCGGGATATGCGGAGTACGGTTACTTCATGGCAGGTTTCCCACTTGGCTATGTAGTTGGATCAATATTAGTCGGAAAAGTAACATATAAAAGCCGGCGAATACTTATGCTTGGAGGATTGTTTATAGGTGGCCTTACATACATTTCTTTAGGGTTCAATCACAGTATTATAATTGCGGTAATTATTGAAGTAATTGCAGGTATTTGTATTTCATTTTTCAATGTTCATAATACGACGATATGCCAACAAACAGTCCCAAACAATATGATAGGAAAAGTATTTTCAGTGCGACTATTTTTCATACGATCAGCTATGCCGTTAGGGGTGTTATTAGGAGGCATACTGAGTGAAATGTGGGGAGTGAGAGTACTATACTTTATCATTGGTTTGATTATATGTGTCACTTCTTTAATAGGGATATTGCTACCGTATTTCAAATTTTTAGATGAGGCGATTGAGGAGAAGTCAGCATAATTCTAAAGATTTGAAACTTTATAATTGAAAACAATTATCATAATCAATTATAATAGAAGAATACTAGTATTCGTATTACAAAGAGGGAGTGGAATATATGTTTATCGAAACGAAGACATTTACAGTAAAAGAAGGTACATCTAATATAGTTGTAGAGCGTTTCACAGGAGAAGGCATTATTGAAAAATTTGAAGGATTCATCGACTTAAGTGTTCTCGTTAAAAAAGTAAGACGCGGAGACGAAGAAGTTGTAGTTATGATTCGGTGGGAATCGGAAGAAGCATGGAAGAACTGGGAAACGAGTGAAGAGCACTTAGCTGGACATAGAGCGGGCCGCGGTAAGCCAAAACCAGATCATATCATTAAGGTTGAGCACGGGGTTTATTATGTGAAATCATCGAAATCGGCTTATCAACAGTCGTAAAAATACATTTGTTTAATTATATTCTTTCGAATAAATAACCATCTATCTGCTTACTGATAGATGGTTATTTATATTGAATAAAGAGAATGATTCGCATGTGATGTAAGAAGAATTAACGGATAAGTTAAAACTAGAAATGTTATAATATAAACTCGATCAGTGAGTAAGATTAGGAGGAACAATAATGGTTCAATCGATAGTTCATATCGCATTAGTAGTAAAAGACTATGATGAGGCAATAGAATTTTATACAAAGAAACTAAATTTCACATTAGTTGAAGATATTTATCAGCCAGAAGAAAACAAACGGTGGGTAGTGGTATCTCCTCCAGGTTCAGTCGGCACAACAATATTACTAGCCAGGGCATCTAAACCTGAGCAAGAGCCCTTTATTGGTAACCAATCAGGCGGTAGAGTATTTCTTTTCTTAAATACTGACGATTTTTGGAGAGATTATAATGAAATGATTTCAAGAGGAATAGAATTTGTGAGAGAGCCGAAAGAGCAATCATACGGAATTGTTGCAGTATTTAAGGACTTATACGGGAATTTATGGGATCTACTGCAACTAAAGGATGATCACACAATTGCACAAAGAATTAATAGAAAGCAATGCGACTAAGCATTTCACAAGTATGTGAAAATAAAATAGAGCTCGGTATGTAAAATTAGCAGTGTGTATAATGGAAATGTATGAGAAAAAATATAATTCAATATCGTTTAAAAGGTGTTTGCTTATTTTAGAAACTGAGAAATATCGATCTATTCTTATAAGAATAGATCGATAACTTGGAGGATAGAAATGTTAGAAAATCTTTCATTTATTACATATGAAAGCCATAAAGAGTTAGTACATAAAATTCTAAATGAATATATCGCTAGGAATGAAGTGAGTGGGTTAATGCTCATCGGATCTATCGCAAGAGGTGACGCATACCCCGAATCCGATATAGACGTATATGTTCTTTTAGAGAATGGACAAAAGAAGGATTTTCATTCAGAAATGAGAGAAGGTATTTTAATTGAATATAAGTATGCAGATTTTAATAGAATTCAATTAAACCTTAAAAATAATCCAATGGAATTATACTCTTTTTTAGAAGGAGAAATTTTATTTGATAGTAACGGTGAGTTGAGAAGGTTAAAGGAAATAGCTCAACATAATTATGAAAATTATGCTGTTTCTAGTGATAAAGTAAAAGGCATTTCTCATTGGTTACATAGTTCGCTTATTAAAATTCAGGCTGCTTTGAAAGCAAAAGATGAGTTAAAAGCTTCATACATAGTTCACACATCAATGTGGACATTGCTAGAGGGAATATGGGCTATTAATAACAGACCAACACCTCCAGCTGGATCTGCTTTAAGGTATATTCAAGCATTACCTAGTAGACCGACTAATTTTGATGATTTGCTTAATAAAGTGTTCTTAGGGGATACGAAGGAACGTATTCATTCGGCAATTATCGTGATTGAGTGGGTTTTAGTGAATCTAGAGAACAAAAAATAACGGACATATTAACCGTATAATATGTCCGTTATTTTAATCTAATCTAACTTAATTTCAAATTCAAGCCGTTCATGCTTGTCCGAAAAAGGCATACTACGTTCTGTAAATAAAAAGCTAATACCAGACGGGTTATCAGGAAGAGCAGGAGAAATGACGAATTGGTAACTTGTATGTCCATCTGTTCCAGTCCATCCTTCTGCCCAGCAATCGTATGTATCATTTATCGATAATTCAACAAGGCTATGTGTATTATTCTCATTAAGTGTATTGTTTTTTGGATCCCATTCCTTATATAAATTAATTACACTAGCGTTAGAATATTGACGAATAAAGGTTACAGTATACACAGTTTCTTTATGTTCATAAGTTTTTAAAACGGGTATATGTTTTTTAAACTTAGTCGGTTCGACGCGAGGTTTAAACTCATCTTCGTCCATCATAGATGAGAATAATGAATTTAAATAATCGGGATATAACCCGTTCTGCTTTGCCCAATTAGAAATGGCTTCATCTGGTGGGAAACCCGGATTCCCATTCGAAAGTTCTTTCCGTTCTTTTAATAAAGAGCAAATTTTTTCATCAATAGAAGATAAGCGTTCATCATAATGATCAGTAGGGCGTTCAAAAGGCATTCGTTGCATAATCATTTCCCTTTTCCTTTATTTTGTTTTCATATTTTATTATAACTGAAACAATTCTCATTTTTTACAATATAATCAATTAATTTAAATATTTAGAAAAATAGGATGTTTATGTGTTAAAATAAACATAGAAAACTATTTATTAACTATCGGCAGGTTAATAGAAAAAGGGTGTAAATAGTTAATAATGTCACAATTAAAATGCAACTAGATAGTTAGGAGGAATGATTATAATGGATATTACACAACAAAACAGTAATGCATGGGATAAGAAGGTTGAAGAAGGTTCTAGATACACTCAACCTGTAAGTAGTGAGGTTATTGAAAAAAGTAAATCAGGTGAATGGGAAATCACAGTCACCACAGAAAAATCAGTTCCTAGAGATTGGTTTCCAAAGTCATTAGAGGGATTAAAGATACTTTGTTTAGCATCAGGTGGAGGGCAACAAGCACCAGTACTGGCTGCTGCTGGAGCAGATGTAACAGTTACTGATATATCTAAGAAGCAATTGGAACAAGATGAAATGGTAGCGGAACGGGATGGATTAACTTTAAAAACAGTACAAGGAGATATGTCAGATCTTAGTGATTTTGAAGATGAATATTTTGATATTGTCGTAAATCCTGTTTCTAATTTGTTTGTAAAAGATGTTCATCTTGTATGGAATGAGATTTCAAGGGTTTTAAAGAATAAAGGTATTCTTATTTCTGGATTTACAAATCCTTTACTATGGATTTTTGATGACAACCAAGAACAAAAAGGTATTTTGGATGTTAAACATTCAATACCTTCATCAACATTGGATTATTTACCAGAGGATGAAGTTCAAGATTATATTAATTTAAATCAAACAATAGAATACGCACATACTCTAGAAGATCAAATCCAAGGTCAAGTTGAAGCTGGTTTTGTTATAACGGGTTTTTACGAGGATGATTTTGGTGGAACAAGGATATTAGATAAGCATATTAAAACTTTTATTGCTACAAAAGCTATAAAGTTAAAGGTTGATTAAAATTTTTGGCTCGTTAGTCGAAGAAGGAAACTTGAAAACAGTAAAAGTTCAATGTATGTCAAAAAGGATGGCACTTGCCATCCTTTTCCTTGTGTAGTTTGAGTGTCAAAACAAGTTTTACTCCTCTTAACTGAACCCGTTATAATAAATAGTCCATCTTTTCACATTAATTTTTCACATCATTATATAGTTCCAGCGCCTCTTTCACATTCAATCTATTTTTTACAATGCCATGAATCGCTTGAATCATCGCAGTTGGATGTTCGGATTGCCATATGTTTCGGCCCATGTCTACTCCGATTGCGCCTTCTTGCAGCGCATTGTACGTAATGTTTAATGCGTCTTCGATTGAATCTAGTTTCGGTCCTCCCGCGATTACGACTGGAGCAGGGCATGTGCTTGTGATTTTTTCGAATCCTTCGCAGTAGTACGTTTTAATAATATCAGCTCCCATTTCAACACATACGCGGGAGGCGAGTGCTAGAAAGCGAGCTTCACGTTTTTGTAGTTCTTTCGCAACGGCGGTAATACCGAGTACTGGCAGGCCGTAATCGTGAGCTTCAGAGACTACGTTTGCGAGATTTGAAACAGTTTGTGTTTCATAGTCTGATCCAACAAAGACAGAAACGCCGACGCCAATTGCGTTTTGTTTTACTGCCTCTTTCACAGGTGTAACAATTGTTTCATTCGCTAAATCTTTGCCGACTACAGTTGCCCCGCCTGATACACGCATAACCATCGGTGTGTTGCAGTTTTCAGGAATACAGGAACTTAATACGCCTCGTGTTAAAAAGAGGGAATCAGTATATGGAAGCAAGTTTTTAACTGTTTCTAACGGTTGTTCAAGTCCGTGAATTGGCCCTAAAAAGTAGCCGTGATCTATCGCTAACATAACCGCTCTGCCGTCAGGTAAAATTGTGTTTAATCGATTTTTAAATCCCCAAGTCATTAGGAATCACTCCTTCGTTAATGTTGGATTTTCAGTTTGTACAGTATCTTTATTTGGTAAATGTGGTGACTTTATAAAAACAGCTTTAAAAGGCTTATCAGAATGGTTAATAAGATAATGGGATTCATGAGGTCGAACTTGCAAGACATCCCCTTGTTTGATCGGAACTCTCTCGTTATTCACATAGAAATCTATTTCGCCTTCTAACGCATAGAAGACTTCTTCGCACGTTGTATGATAGTGATTTTGAAACTCTTGCCCAGGCTGAATCACGACTAGGCCAAGATCGATATTTGGACCTTGTATTAAATATTTAGGCCCGTTATCACCGAAGCGATAGGAGAAATCATTTTCATTCGCTTTTAACATACATTTCACTCCTTTATGTAATGTGTTACAGAGCACCGGGTGCAATCCACATATGTGAGGTGAGCCCTTTATCGGCTAAAGCGAGCTGACTGTTATACACAGTTTTCCATGTTTCATAGAATTCCTTATATAGTTCATGATTTTCAGTGACTGGCTCAAATGTTTTTTCCCACTGTACAAACTGTTCGGCAGTCTCTGCCATAGATGAATATATGCCAGCACCAACCCCAGCAGCAATTGCAGTTCCTAAAGCTGCTGCTTCTTTTACAACTGGTACTTTCACAGGAATTCCGAGTACGTCTGAAAGAATTTGTGGCCATAGTTTTCCTTTAGCAGCACCGCCAGCAAAGATTACTTCAGAAGGGAATTTACCAGTGAGAGCTTCAATTAATTTCAAGTTGCCAAGTGTAACGAAGGCCGCATTCTCTTCAATTGCACGAAACATCTCTTTCTTCCCACATTTATCAGCATCTAAGCTCAAATTTAAAAAGGATGGTGCAGCATGTCGCCAAGAAATATAATTCATTACATTTGAAAAAGTGGGGATTATGCCATGTGAGCCTACAGGAACTTCTTTCGCTTGTTCTTCTAGTAATTCATAAGCATCTACACCGAGTTTTTCAGCGAGCCGTTTTTCTTCATGGCAAAAGGCATCTCGAAACCACCTCATAACAAGGCCAGGGAAGAAAGCGATTGTTTCGTATTGCCATAGGTTAGGAACGACATGGCAATTTACGCGAAGTGCCGCATTTGGATCAGTTTCTGGTTTTGTTATATTTACTTCTTGTTGCCAAAAACTGCCTCCGCATATAAATGTTTGTTCAGGCTTTACAACTCCAGTTCCAAGTGATGCCATTTGTGCATCTCCGCCGCCAGCAACGACCGGTGTTCCTTCATGTAATCCTGTTAACTCAGCACTTCGTTTTGTGATATTCCCGATAACTGTACCAGCTTCATTTACTTTTGGAGAAAAGGCTAGAGTAAGACCGCATTGCTCAGCAACCCAGTTATCCCAAGCTCTATTTTGTAAATCGAATATACCGGACGTACATCCGTTTGAAGGATCAATTTGTAGTACGCCGCACAATTTATATAAAATCCAATCGTTTAACATCGTGAAAGAATGAATGCTCCTGTACACGTCGGGTTCATGTTTTTTAATCCAAAGTAAGCGAGGTAAAGCACCTAATGAAAAAGTTTGACCGGATTTTTTATATAAATCCTTTTCAATTTCGGAACGAATTTGTTTTAGTTCACTAACTTCCGCTGACGCGCGGCCATCAACATTTGCACAAGCCCATATTTCCTGCCCGTTTTTATCGTATAAAACAAAGCCCTCACGCATACTCGTTGCACTAATACCTTTAATAGAAGAGGGGGACGTATTACTTTTTTGAAGAACATCCTTCGTACACTCTTGAACGAGTTTCCAGTTTTCTTTCACATCAAAATTCATAGAACCGGGATAACGACTATCTGATTTATGAATCCATTCTTTTTGACTAACAGCAAGTTGATTACCGTTTAAATCAAAAAGAACTGCTCGAATGCTCCCTGTACCAGCGTCGTAAGCTAATAGAGTAGACATTAAGAGTCACCTTCCTTTCTTAATAAGGAGAGGGCAGTTTCTTCATCGGTAATTAATGTATGAATGAACTTTCCTTTTAAGGCGCCGTAAATTGCAGCTATCTTTTCCGTACCGCCAGCTACACCAACGACATGTTTCATATTTTGAAGAACAGAGAGTGGTGTGCCGATAAGACGGTTATGATGGGGAAGTTCTAATTGTTTTCCGTCAGTATTATAAAATTGCCCTAAAATATCTCCAGCCCCGTGTTGACTACGTATATAAGTCATTTCACGTAGTGTTAATTTTTCTTCTTTCACAATTGTGGCGTCTTGAGATAAGCTGCCAATGCCAACTACTGCTGTATGAGCGAGTGAAGCGACGTGAAGCATATCTTTCACGCTCGGTTCAGATAGAATAATTTGTGTCATTTCGTTTGTAGATGTTAGAAAAGGGGTAGGAATAATATGAAGATCGCCTTGCATGTAGTTTAAATAGCTTTGATTTCTTGGAATATAGTGATTTACGCCTCCTGTAAGAGTAACGATTGAAAGACTCATAGAGCTATCAAAATGAATGTTTTCTAGCATTTTACTTATCGTCTCTCCCCAGCCAATCCCAAGTAAATCACCTTGTTGCAACTGAGTTTCTAAATATTGTGCGGCAGCTTTTCCGAGTGAAAATGCATAATCCTCAGTTGGAGTTGGAATAACGAAAGCATCTTTTAGATGGAATTTTTTCATAAGATCACGTTCGATGCTTAAACAGTGCAAACCAGTACCTTTTACGTGAAATGTGACGACACCTTCCGTCCGTGCTTTATCTAACAACCGAACGACTTTATTTCTTGAAATGTGAAGAAGTGAAGCAATTTCCTGCTGGGTTAATTGATCTTTATAATAGTACCAAGCTACTTTTGTTAACAAATTGTCTTCAAAGTTCAGCTGTGACATGCTCTTCATCCCTTTCAACAATTGACCACTGCTTAAACATATGTGCTCGTTATTTTGTTTATTCCAGTTGAGGCGATAAATAGCCCAGTGAAAAAAGTGTTCTAGATATGAAAAAAGAAATATACAATGCTACAAAACAAGTAGAACAAAAAATCATTTTCTCAAAAAATGTTCTGCATAAAGGCAGGTGACAACATGTGGAGAGCGTGCCCTTATTACAAGTTACAAAGATGAGTAAATCATTTGCAGATCAACTCGTATTAAAAGAAGTCAATTTACAATTAGAGCGTGGAGATATATACGCTTTAGTTGGAGGAAATGGTGCCGGGAAATCAACGTTAATGAAAATACTAACGGGCTTGTATTCATACGATGCTGGCAAAATGTATGTGAAGGGGGAAATACAAAAGTTTTCAAACACAGCAGAGGCGCATCAACATGGTATTTACTTAATACCACAAGAGCCGCTCATCTTTCCTCATATGACAATTGAAGAGAACATTTGTATCGGAATGAAAGCGAAAAAGAAAGAGCTTCGAAATAAAATTAAAAAGTTGCTAGAAGACTTAGGGTGGAACATTCAACTTCGTGAGCTAGGGGTATCGTTATCCATCGCCCAGCAACAATTAGTAGAAATATTGAGGGGATTAATAAGAGAAGCTGAGATTCTTATTTTAGATGAGCCAACATCGACATTAACAACTCACGAAATTAAGAGTCTTTTTGTGTTGATGAAAAGTTTAAGAGAAAAAGGAATTGGCATGATTTATATTACGCATCGTTTTCCAGAAATCTTTGAAATTGCGAATAAAATAGCAATTTTACGTGACGGAATTATTGTAAGTCAAGGTGATGTATCAAGGTATACATATGACATGCTAATGGAGGGGTTATTACCGAAAGGATATAAATTTGAGGAGAAAAAAGAGATCATACAAGAGGAAACAGAGCATTCGGAAAAACTATTAGATGTCACGAATGCATCAAGCTATGCGTTTCAAAATGTATCATTTACTGTACACGCTGGAGAAGTTGTTGGGATTGCTGGGATCGTTGGATCAGGTAGGACTGAACTAGCTGAATCGTTATGTGGATTAAAGCCTTTGAAATCAGGTTCTGTTTTATTAGATGGGAAATCCATTACAAAGTATTCGGTACATAAGCGAATAAAGGAAGGTATGGTGTATGTACCGGAGGATCGAGCAGGGAATGGTATTTTTTCAATTGCGTCTGTTAAGGAAAATATAACATCTGCATCTTTAAACAGTATGAGTAGCTTCTTTTTAAATAGTAAAAAAGAAAGCGCTTTATCCGAATTGTATATAAAACAGTTTAGAATTGTTGTCCCTCATATGAATGAAGAGCTGACGTCTTTATCAGGTGGGAACCAACAGAAGGTCGTGCTAGCAAAATATCTTGCATGTAATCCGAAAGTGATTATTCTTGATGAACCGACCCGTGGTATTGATGCGAAAGCAAGATTAGAAGTATACGAAACGATACAAAGTTTGAAGAGAAAGGGACTTGCGCTCATATTAATTTCTTCAGATATGGAAGAAATCGCTCAATTAGCGAATCGTGTTTATGTGATGAGAAACGGAGGATTCGTCTCTCATTTGGAGAAGAAGGAAATTTGTATTGATGAAGTTACACGCCTTGCGTACGGAGGAAAGGGAGGTGTAACGGAGTGAACCGTTTATTTAAAATGCATGAGACGTCTATTATTATTTTATTACTTCTTTACATAGCCTTCGTTGGAGTAATGAATCCTAGTTTTGTTCAGTTTAGCTCTTTATCTTTAATTATGAAATCAAGCGTTATTTTAGTTATTTTGGCAATTGGTCAATCTTTCGTATTGTTTACGAAAAACATAGATGTATCAGTAGGATCTATTATGGGATTAAGCGCTGCGGTTTGCGGGATGTTGTTAACAGATGGATACAGTGCCTTTATTTCAATATTTGTGGCAATTATACTTGGTGCTCTTATTGGTATGGTAAATGGAATTGGCGTTACGAAATTTCGAGTGCCAGCTATCATTATGACATTAGGAATGCTCGGTATTATTAGAGGTGCAATGTTACTATTCACGGGCGGAAAGTGGATTGAAGATATTCCGAATGAGTATAAACAAATTTCTTCTATTATGATGTTAGGCATTCCGGTAACGGTATGGACCGTTCTTATCATATTACTACTACTATATTTCTTTTTAATGAAAGTACAAATTGGAAGATATTTTTATGCTGTCGGTGATAATGAAGATGGTGCAAGGCTTATTGGAATACATGTAGATAAAGTGAAAATATACGCGTTTATCATATCAGGCATAAGCGCTGGGCTCGCTGGATGTATATTCGTAATGAATATTGGATTCGTTCCAAATCAAACAGGTACAGGGATAGAATTGCAAGTTATCGCCGCTGCTGTTTTAGGTGGTATACATTTAAAAGGAGGAACAGGTTCTATATTTGGAGCGGCATTAGGTGCATTTTTTTTAGAAGTGATAAGCAGTTCACTCGTCTTTTTAAAAATACCTGCATTTTGGAATAGTGCTATTTCAGGATTTTTACTTTTACTCATCATCATATTAGATAGTGTCTTGAAAAAATGGAAGAAACTCCGGCAACTAGAAGAAAGAAGGGTGAATCTATGAGGGGAATACGTAGTTTGTATAGATGGGAAGGGGTTCTTCTCATATTGCTTCTCGTAGAACTCATTCTCTTTAGTTTCATAAATAGTGATTTCTTAAACATTAGTAACCTCCTTTTTAGTATGAACGATTTCCTCATTATTTCAATCGCGGCTATTCCGATGACATTTGTCATTGTAACTGGCGGAATTGATGTATCAGTAGGATCTATTATGGGGCTTACTTCGATTCTTATCGGAGCACTTTGGATGAATGGCATGCCTATACTGTTGGCCGTTATCATTGCGCTCGTAATAAGTTGCATAGCGGGCGGATTAAATGGACTTATTATAAAAATGACAGATGTAGAACCTCTTGTCGTTACACTTGGAACGATGTTTTTATATGCAGGAATCGCCCTTGTTATTTCAGGTGGTTCGGGTGCAGCGGGCTATGAAGGAATAAGTGGTTTACCAGATTCGTATGTGCAAATGGCAAATGGTAGTTTTATCGGTATACCTAATCTATTATGGCTCCTTGTCATTTTAACGATAGTATTTACGATATTGTTTCACCGTACAACATATGGTCGCTACGCAAAATTAACTGGCGCAAATGAAAGTACGGCGAGATATTCCGGCATTCGAACGAAGAAAGTAGTAATTATTGCTTACGTACTTTCTGGGTTAGGAGGTGGATTAGGAGGAGCTTTCTTAACAGCTTATTTCGGTTCAGCTCGTGCAGATATTGGAAGTGAAACGATTTTGCCAGTAATTACGGCAGTTGTATTAGGCGGCACACTTATTACAGGCGGAAAAGGGAGTATTATTGGGACAGTACTAGCGAGTATTTTTATAGGACTCATGCAGTACGGTTTACAAATGACGGGCTTAACGAATGAACAATCTAATGTAGTAATAGGTATTATCCTTATTGTTTCTGTTATTATGAGACATTTTAAATTACAACGATTCACTACGGGGAAAAGAAGGAATTTGCATAAGGGGGAAATGTCATGAAGAGAAAACTGGGGATTGTTATTATTATGTGTATTTGTTTAATCGGTTTAATTGCTTGTTCTAGCCAAACAGCGGACAAGAAAAAAGCAGATGATGTGAAATTTGCATTCATTCCGAAATTAACGGGAGTTGGCTTCTTTACATCAGGCGGTGAAGGTGCAAAAGAGATGGGAGATAAGTTAGGTGTACAAGTGAAATATGATGGACCTTCTGAAGCGAGCGTATCAGGGCAAGTAAAATATATAAACAATTTTATTAATCAAAACTACGATGCAATTATGGTTTCATCTACGTCAGTTGATGGTCTCTCGCAATCATTACAACGTGCAAAGAAAAAGGGGATGACCGTATTAACGTGGGATTCTGATGTGAATCCGAAAGACCGTTCGTTTTATATTAGCCAAGGTACACCAGACCAACTAGCAAAGTTATTAATAGAAATGACATCTAAGCAAATTGGAGATAAAGGGAAGGTCGCATTCTTTTATTCAAGCCCGACTGTAACAGATCAAAATCAATGGGTAACGAAGGCGAAAGAGATTATTAAAGAAAAATATCCGAATTGGGAAATTGTAACGACGCAATACGGTGAAAATAATGCGCAAAAATCTTTATCGGTAGGGGAGAGTATTTTAAAAACGTATCCAGATATTAACGCAGTAATATGTCCAGATGCAACAGCACTACCAGCAATGGCGCAAGCAGCTGAGAATTTGAAAATGGATAAGAAAGTAGTCGTAACGGGATTTTCGACACCGAACGTTATGCGTGATTATGTAAAACGAGGAACAGTACAACAATTTGGATTATGGGATGTAAAACAACAAGGTGCCCTCGCAACGTATGTTGCAAATGAAATTGTTGTAAAAGGGAAGAAGTTAAAAGTCGGGGATAGCTTTGAAGTAAAAGGAATCGGAAAAGTGAAAGTAGAGCCGAACTCTATTCAAGGGTATGACTATGAGGCAGAAGGAAATGGTATTATCGTATTACCTGAACGAGTTGTATTTACGAAGGATAATATTGATAAGTATACTTTCTAGTAGAAAATAAAAACGTCCGAATATATCGGACGTTTTTATTATGTCGTTTTTTTAATCTATTCATTAATTGTGAACAGCTTCTTTTTCATTTAACCCAAGTGTGCGTCCTGTTGAAGCGTGAAGCTCTTGGAACAGTCTTGGATTTTCCGTAAGTGACACGCCGTAAGAAGGGACCATTTCTTTTATCTTTGGCTCCCATTCTAGTATACGTTCTGGGAAGCATTTTTCTAATACTTCAAGCATAACGTGAACAGCAGTAGAAGCACCTGGAGAAGCGCCAAGTAACGCAGCGATTGATCCGTCATTTGCACTAACAACTTCTGTACCAAATTGAAGTGTTCCTTTACCACCTGCATCAGTATCTTTAATTACCTGCACACGTTGTCCAGCAACGACAGTATCCCAATCTTCACTTTTAGCGTTCGGAATAAACTCACGTAATTCTTCCATACGCTTTTCGTGTGATAACATAACTTGTTGGATTAAGTATTTTGTTAATCCCATTTCTTTTACACCGGCGGCTAACATCGTTAAGACGTTATTCGGTTTTACAGAACCAATTAAATCAAGGTTTGAGCCAGTTTTTAAGAATTTAGGTGAGAAGCCTGCAAATGGTCCAAACAGTAAAGCTTTTTTATTGTCTATATATCTCGTATCAAGGTGAGGTACAGACATTGGTGGAGCACCAACTTTAGCTTTTCCGTATACTTTTGCATGATGCTGCTCTACAATTTTTTGGTTTTTACATACCATAAATAGTCCACTTACTGGGAATCCTCCAATATGTTTTGACTCAGGAATACCAGTCTTTTGAAGTAG
The DNA here is from genome assembly GCF_002976445.1 of Bacillus sp. MYb56. NCBI lineage: Bacteria > Bacillati > Bacillota > Bacilli > Caryophanales > Bacillaceae > Bacillus > Bacillus sp. MYb56. The sequence goes on along the minus strand of NZ_PCOH01000002.1, from coordinate 267,643 downwards.
AGGTAGACTACCGCCACCGCCGCCGATAAAGACGAATTTTGCAGTATGATGTTCGATTTTGCCACTATTCATGTCATGTACTTTTACTTCCCACAAACCATTCTTCGTGCGTTTAATATTTTCAACACTATGTTTGTAGTTTAGCTCAACATTTTTAGTTTTTAAGTAATCAAATAACATGCGCGTTAACGCACCGAAGTTAACATCTGTTCCAGAGTCAATTTTCGTTGCAGCCATAGCTTCATTAGAATTACGACCTTCCATAATGAGTGGAAGCCATTTTTTTAATGTGTCAGGTGCATCAGAAAATTCCATTCCTTGGAATAGAGCGTTTTTTGAAAGCGCTTCAAAACGTTTTTTTAGAAACTCTACATTTTTTTCCCCTTGCACCAAACTCATATGAGGTAGTGGCATAATAAAATCTTGTGGATTACGAATTAAGTTTCTTTTTACAAGATAAGCCCAAAATTGTCTTGAAAGTTGAAATTGCTCATTTACTTTTACAGCTTTACCAATATCTATAGACCCGTCAGATTTTTCGGATGTATAGTTAAGCTCACATAGCGCAGAATGTCCTGTACCAGCATTATTCCATTCGTTAGAACTTTCTTCTCCGGCATTAGCGAGTTTTTCAAATACTTTAATTTCCCATTCAGGTGCCAATTCTTTAAGTAATGATCCTAACGTTGCGCTCATAATTCCTGCGCCAATTAAGATAACGTCTGTTTTTTGCTGCATGTTGCTCATGATAATCTCTCCATCCCCTATATTGGCAAAAAAGAGTAGGTGTTTTTATATCTAAGCCGTAAAAAGAAAACACCGCCTAGGCCCCACCTAGGTACTTACCTTTTTTGTCTCAATTATATAACCATCTCATAGTCTATTATAATAATTAATAGACTAAAATATCTAGTGTTATCTGATAATTTTAAACTATTTAACGTTTTATTTCATAGAATTCTTCTGTCATAAGGGTAAAAAGCATAGTAGTAAAGCGGAATTTGGAGAAGAATTCCATTTTGATGTTATCTCAAAAAAGCTTCTATTTTTATGTTTTATCTTTGAAAACTAGTAAAATTCTATTTTTGTAACATCTAATTTGAAAAAATAGAGTAAATAACAAATAAATGATAAGATTATTCTGAAAATAATCAAGGAGGGATACCAATGCTTACAAAAGAACAAGTCGCAAACTTATTTCGAAATTTTTCAATCAAGGAATGTAAAGGATCAAGTGATTTATACGAATACTTATCAATGAAGATTTCTGAAGATGAGGAAGTGCTTACACTATCTTCCTACGCTCAAGTAGGACAACCAATCCCAAACTTATTATTAGGTGCAGTACATTATTTATTGCTAAAAGGGAAAGACCATCATTTAAAAACGTATTATAGTAGCTTAGTTGAAAATGCTAAAACAAATTTAGATAAAGCTTTTGAACAATTTAAAGATTTCTGTAATGAGTACCGAGAAGAAATCATTACTTTATTACAAACGAAACTCGTTCAAACGAATGAAGTAAGACGATGTGCATACTTATACCCAAGTTTCTGCTACATATTTAACAAAGTGAATAAACCGTTAGTGGTAATTGAAATTGGTACAAGTTCTGGATTACAACTGTTCTGGGACCAATATAGCTATTCGTACGGAACAGATGAAACATATGGAAATATAAATTCGAATGTACATTTAACCTCTGAAATAAGAGGGGAGAATGTGCCCCGTTTTCTAAAACAAAGTCCACCTGTCGTAGAAAGAATCGGGCTTGATTTACATGTGAATGATTTACATAATGAGGAAGATTATTTATGGCTACGTGCACTAATTTGGCCAGAACATAAAGAAAGACTTGAACTGTTCGATCAAGCAGCATCTTTAGTTAAAAATGAATCCGTCTGATTAATAGAAGGAGACGGTGTAGAGCTGTTGCCATCTATTATTGAACAAATAAGTGAAGATGCTGTTATCTGCATTTTCCATACACACGTCGCAAATCAAATACCTAAGCAAGTAAAACATGCGCTAGAAAAACAAATTAAAGAAATCGGTGCAAAACGTGATGTATTCCACCTATATAACAATATGTGGGACCGGGACCTTCATATTGATTATTATATTAACGGAAACGAATATTGTGAAACTGTTGGGGAAACGGAAGGGCATGGGAGATGGTTTAGTTGGGGATTGGGGGATAAGAAGCTATGCTAAAGTAAATCTAATAATTATGGGTTTCATCACCAAAATTCGTAATTAAAATAGCTGATGGAAGACACTCCATCAACTGTTTTTTACTTTTCATAAAACTCATTAGGTATCTAAGGTAAGCGTCAAATATTCCTCACCTACAAGTTGTAAATAGCCCATGAGATTCATCTTCTTACATCCAAGGATTTAAAGAAATTGGATTATTAAAACCTGACAGGTGTCAAAAAAGAACCTACCGGTTAATCAGCTATATTACTGGTTCAAGAAATTATTACTTCAAACGGAAGAGCCGAAGGAAAGTAAATGTTTAAAATGAATATATAATACATGCGAGAAAGAGCACAATTTGATAGGGGGGGCTTCCAAATGCATATGGATGAAAGAATGAATTTGCAGTTAACAGGCCAGGCTCTTCAGGTAATGAATAACGGAATTGCTGTCATAAGTCATGATGGAATCATCACATTCAGCAACCAACCATTCTGCAGCATGTTACATAAAAAAGAAAATGAAATAATAGGTAAGCATATATCAACGATTATTCCTGATCGTAAAAAGCTAGTAGTGAATCAAAATGATAGTTTGTACAAGTACGAGTGTAAGGTGGGCAACCAAGTATTGATTATAAATGAATCCCGTGTATATCAGAGCGGGAAAGAAGATGGATCAATTGCCATTTTGGAAAACAAGGAAAAAAGTATACAGTCCTTGGAAAGTATCATCAGTCGGTATGAAAATGCCTTGAATTTACTGTCGGAGTGTATTCTAGGGGTAAATGAACAAGGGATTGTCAATTTTTTAAGTGGTTCTTATGCACAATTTTTAGGGATTGATGATCCAAAGGAAGCGATAGGTAAGCATTGTACGGAGGTTGTTGAGAATACGAGGATGCATATTATCGTGAAGACGGGACAGGTGGAAATTGGGCATATCCAGCGTATAAGTAATCGGAATATTATCGCAACTCGTATACCTATTGTTAAGGACGGTGAGGTTATTGGTGCGATTGGTAAAATTATGTTTCATGATATACAGCAGTTTAAAGCTTTGGGGGATCAGATTAGTGCAATGGAATCAAAGTTATCTTACTATCAAACTGAATTACAGCGGTTGCAAGAAGGTAGGTTGTCCTTTCAAAGTATTATAGGAGAGAGTGCGAAAATGAAAGAAGTTAAAACGATGGCCTTGAAGGTTTCTAAAAGTCGGTCTACCGTTTTGATAAGAGGAGAGAGCGGTACAGGGAAGGAGCTCTTTGCGCATGCGGTACATCGTGCAAGTCCGCGTGCTAGGGGTTCATTTATTCGTTTGAATTGTGCTGCGATTCCGAGGGATCTTTTGGAGGCTGAATTATTTGGATACGAAGAGGGGGCTTTTACAGGAGCGAAAAAAGGTGGTAAGCCTGGGAAGATTGAGTTGGCCCATAAGGGAACGTTGTTTTTAGATGAGATCGGTGATATGTCTTTGGACATGCAGGTGAAGTTGCTGCGTGTGTTGCAAGAGAAAGAGATTGAAAGAATTGGTGGTACGAAAATTCAAAAGATTGATGTCCGTTTCATTGCGGCGACACATCGAAATCTTCGTGAAATGGTGCAAAGAGGGGAATTTAGGGAGGATTTATATTATAGGTTGAATGTGTTTGCGATCGATATTCCTCCGTTACGAGAGAGAAAGGAAGATATGATACATATAATGGAATTTTTAATTCGGAAATTGAATGGGGAGCTGGGTAGTAGCGTTCTTTCATTGGATGAGAGAGTAAGGAATATATTCATGGAGCATGATTGGCCAGGCAATATTAGGGAGCTAGAGAATGTGTTAGAACGAGCGATGAATGTTATAGAAGGAATGATTATTCAAGTGCATCATCTTCCTGTATATTTGCGGAAAAAAGATTTGGAAGAAGAGTTATATCATGAAATATTTGCGGTGGATCAAGAGAAGAATGAGATGAGTTATTCACTGCAGGAGGAAGTGGAATCGGCTGAAAAACGGGCGATTACAAGGGCTTTGGAAAAGACAGCTGGAAATATAAAAGAGGCAGCCAAGCTTTTAGGGATTCATCGGGCTAGCTTATATCGTAAAATAGAAAAATATGGAATTTCGTGAAAGGAAGCAAAGGGCAAACAGGCCCTTTTTTTGTTTGGTTTGCAGTAATACATACTGTCTCTTTTTTGCGACACTTTCTTATAGATGCGACATGATCGTAATCATTTGTAGCGCAAATGCGACATGTGAAGGTGGACATGTAAGGGAGACTTGGGGTATGTCCCTGAAGGAATAAGGGAATAGAGAATGAGTCGATTTTTGGCATGTTTCTTGCTATATAAATAAAAAAGATTATAGCAAGAAGGGATGGAATTCAATGCTGGAAAATCACAGTTTGCCACATTTTATTATGCAAAGTATTGAAAAAACACCAAGTAAGGTCTATTTACAATTTGAAGGACAAAGAGTTACGTATGAGGAGCTCTATCATCGAATTACAAAAGCTGCAGCGGGATTTTGTGAGCTCGGTATTCAAAAAGGGGATAAGGTTTGTATTATGCTTCATAACGCTCCTGAATATCTGGATGTATGGTTTGCTTTATCTTTTATGGGAGCAATTGCGGTGCCTCTGAATGTGCATTTAAAAGGGGAAGGTTTGCAGTATATTTTATCTCACTCTGATTGCAAGCTGATTATCGTTGATAAGGAATTTGTTCCTCAAATTGCTTCTTGTTTGCCATTTATACAAAGGGACATTCAAATTGTCGTTTACGGAAATGATGAAAGCGCAATTATTTTGAACGATGGTAAAGAACCGCTGGTAATCGAATTGAAAGATGTACTGAATACAAATAATCATCACCTTCCAACTGAATTTGTTTCCTCCTCTTCTATTAACAGTATTCTTTATACCTCTGGAACGACTGGATTACCTAAAGGGGTCATGTTAAGTCATTCTGCCTATGTAAATTCTGCGCAGTCATTTGCCACCTATATGGTTGGCGCAAGTTCGAAAGATATTTTATTTACAGCGCTGCCGTTATTCCATATTAACGCCCAGGCCCATACAGTACTCGGTGCTATTTCTTCCAATGCGACAATTGCTCTTGGCAAGCGGTTTAGTGCTTCTGGATTTTGGGATGAAATTCGCGGTCATGGCGCAACCATTTTTAATTCTTTAGGATCTATGATTCCTATTCTCTGCAAGCAACCAGAAAAGGAAAACGATAATGAAAATTTTGTAAGGGTGACGGCTTGTGCTGCTACGCCTAAGGAATTTTGGAAGCCGTTTGAGGAGAGGTTTGGCGTCCAGATTGTAGAAGGTTACGGATTAACGGAAACGACGGGTTTTTGTGTAACGAATCCATTGAATGCCAATAAGCCGCCTTCTATTGGAAAGCCTTATTCTTACGTAGAGACGAAGATTGTCAATGAGGATGGAAATGAAGCGCGGACTGGTGAAATTGGAGAGATTTTTATACGTTCCTTACAGGGACAAGCATTCATGGAAGGCTACTATAAAATGCGGGATAAAACAGAGGAGGCGATGAATGAGGGATGGTTCCATACAGGAGATCGCGGTTATCTAGATGAGGAAGGTTACTTATATTTTTGCGATCGAATCAAACAGTGTATCCGGAGGCGTGGAGAAAACATCTCCTCTTGGGAAATCGAAAAAGTCGTGAATAATCACCCGAAAGTACTTGAATCAGCGGCCATCGGTGTTCCATCGGAAGTGGGAGAAGAGGATGTCAAATTATATGTGATTGTAAAGAAAGGAGAAACGATGTCCCATGAAGAGATTATAGATTGGTGTCAAGAACGTATGGCTTACTTCATGGTGCCGCGATATGTTCAGTTCAGTGAAACTTTCCCAAAAACCGCGACGGAACGGATTCAGAAGTTCAAGCTGAAGGAGGAAGGAATCAGTACTGCTTGGGATCGCGAACAGGTCGGCTATGTAATTAAAAGAACGAGTTGATGTGTTGAAGGGTAGTAAAACAGTTTGCTTTTTATCTCATTACATATTGGAAAGAAGGGATTTCATTGGAAAATAAGCGGGTTGTTACATGGGCGAAAGAAAAAGGAATCGCGACGATTATCATTGATAATCCTCCTGTGAATGTACTGAGCTGTGCTGTGGTTGAGCAACTGACGGTGGTGGTCGATGAAATCGAACGGGATGATGAAGTAATTGCTGTACTTCTAACTGGCGCTGGAGAAAAGGCCTTCGTTGCAGGAGGAGACATCAAGTCATTTCCGGAATGGATTGGGAAAGGGAATGAATATGCAGAGGGAAAATCATTGTGGCTTCAGAATCCATTAAATAAAATAGAAAGATTGTCGAAGCCTGTAATCGCTGCTATTAACGGATTAGCGCTTGGGGGCGGGTGTGAATTAGCCTTATCATGTGATTTACGGATTATAGAAGAACATGCCCAAATCGGACTTCCAGAGGTGAAGTTAGGATTGTTTCCAGGTGCGGGAGGCACGCAACGTTTGCCTCGATTAATAGGAACTGCAAGTGCGAAAGAAATGATGTTCACTGGTGAACCGTTCACTGCCGAGGTAGCTTGGCGAGTTGGTTTGGTGAATCATGTTGTTCCGCGTGGCGAAGCGCTGAATAAGGCGAAGGAACTAGCCGCGAAGATGGCTCAATTTTCCCTTCCTGCTTTATCTTTGATGAAGCAATCTATCAATAAGGGATTATCTTCTTCTCTTGAGGACGGGCTAAAAATAGAAGCTGAGAATTTCGGCCATGTATTTCAAACGAGTGATGTAAGAGAGGGAGTGGAGGCTTTTATAGAAAAGAGGGTACCGCTTTTTCATCATAAATAAAATAACAAAAAGTAATGCCTGCCTCTGGCAGGTGTTGCAATAATATATATAAATATAAAAGGGTGTAAAGTAAATTTAAGAGAATCTATTTTATTGAGGGGGAATGCGGTTATGGATTTATTGATTGTATTGCTATCGCTTGGCTTACTTATATTTGTAGCTTACCGAGGATTCTCAGTCATTTTATTCGCTCCGTTATGTGCTTTGTTGGCTGTATTTTTAACGGAACCGGCGAATGTTTTACCATTCTTTTCTAATGTTTTTATGGCGAAGATGGTCGGATTCATAAAATTATATTTTCCTGTATTTTTGCTTGGAGCGATATTCGGTAAAGTGGTAGAAATCACTGGAATAGCAGAAAAAATCGCGAAAATTATCATCCATTTTATAGGCGTGAAAAGAGCTATTCTTTCCATCGTGTTAATGGGAGCGATTCTTACATACAGTGGTGTCAGTTTATTTGTCGCAGTATTTGCGATTTATCCGTTTGCGGCGCAATTATTTCGCGAGGCGGATATTCCGAAACGTCTCATTCCAGCGACAATTGCATTCAGTGCATTCACGTTTTCGATGGATTCACTTCCTGGATCACCTCAAATCCAAAATGTTATTCCAACTACGTTCTTTAAAACAGATATTTATGCAGCTCCTACATTAGGGATTATCGGAGCACTGTTTATCTTTATATGTGGCATGCTGTATTTGGAAAGGTGTAGGAAGAAGGCTGCTGCTAAGGGAGAGGGGTACTTCGGAAAAGGCGGTGCCACTTCTGAACTGGCTGCCACAACTAGCGCACAATTGGTGCAAGCGCCTATTGTTTCCAGCGATGTTATTCCAGCTAGTTATTGGGTAGCTTTTCTTCCGCTTGTACTGGTCGGAGTGATGAATAAAGTCTTTACAGAATTCATCCCGGTTTGGTATACAAAGGGATTTGATTTTGCATCTATAGGTTTGAAGGAGTACGGAACGATTGATATGGGACAAGTCGTAGGTATTTGGTCAGTGGAAATGGCACTTCTTATCGGAATACTTGCTGCTATATTATTAAACTTCCAAGCGGTAAAAGAACAGTTTCAATCTATTACAAGCCTGGGCGTAAGTGGTTCAATCTTAGCTGCCATGAACACTGCAGCCGAGTATGGATTTGGTGCCGTTATAGCAGCTTTACCCGGATTTGTCATGATTCAAAATTCTTTGACAGGTACATTTTCAAACCCTTTAATTAGCGGAGCGGTCATGACGAATATTTTGTGCGGTCTGACGGGATCAGGTTCGGGTGGAATGAGTATTACATTAGGTTTAATGGCAGATAAATATATTGAAGCGGCAGCGAACTTTGATATTCCGTTAGATGTGCTGCATCGTGTAATTGCAATGGCAGCGGGAGGTATGGATACTCTCCCTCATAACGGAGCAGTTATAACTTTACTTGCAGTTACAGGATTAACACACCGAGAAGCTTATAAAGAGATTTTTGGTATTACGATAATTAAGACATTAGCCGTTTTCTTCGTTGTTGGAGTGTACATGATGTTTTCTATTGTATAGTAGGAAGGTTGATCGGCTGTTATAAATAACGCAGCCACCAAGTTAAGATTATGTATAATGGTAAACAGAAACAGCCATCATTCCATGAAACGATGGCTGTTTGTATGTTTTTAATGAATTTCACAAAAAACTTCAATTGTAGATTGGAATTGAACTATCCCAACCTTCACTTGGTCTAGAGGAGGAGGGCTTCTCGGTTAAAATGATAAAGTCGGTAAATTTACTTGTTACAACAATGCTCTTCTACTCATCCATTGCGTCATAACCCACTTTTCACCTTTGATAACAGGTGCAGCAACTACAAGCAAATCCTCACATTGGACCCCAGCTGGCCAACATTCATAATAGTCGTGAAAACCATTTACAAACATGATTTGTCCGTTCTCAAATAGGATAACAAATATGGAGTTTCCTTACCTATTTTATAAAAGGTTAAAAATAAACCATAATATTATTATGTAAACAAAATTGATGAATGTACAGCTTGTTAAATAGTTCAATATTTTTGATTTTTCTCTGACTGCATAAGTATGATGTTTGTAGGAGGGGATCATATGAGTATACACAAAAAAATCATAGCGATTTCAGGAAGTATTAGGGAAGGATCATCCAACACAAACATATTAAAAACTTTAGCAGCATTTATTCCAGAAGGTATAGATTACACTATTTATAATGGGATAGAGGAACTACCTCATTTTAATCCGGATGTAGATCGAGTTGGAGCACCGGTTGTTGTTGAAGAATTTCGAAAGACATTAAGTGAAGCACATGCACTTATTATTTGTACACCAGAGTATGCAAAAAGTATTCCAGGAGTTTTGAAGAATGCTTTAGAATGGCTTGTTTCATCAGCGGAACTTTATAAAAAGCCAGTGGCTATTATAACAGCTTCACCATCAATTGCGGGAGGGGATAAAGCCCATGAATCTTTATTACTTACACTAGGTATGCTAGATACAATTGTCGTTCAAAATGGCTCGTTATTAATCCCATCTGTGCGAACTAAATTTAGTGATGATGCAAAAGTAACAGATGAGGATACAAAGAAAGCTCTTATCTCTTTAGTTCAAAGTGTAGTAGACGAGATAAAGAAATAGTGATTTAGTTCGTATTAAGGTGAAAATGGGACTTTTATAATAAAAAAAGATAAAGGCAATGCTACGGTTAGTTCAAATGTAGCATTGCTTTTTTATATAGTTAAATATATGTACTCAAAATCTCCCCAGGCAATCCATCAATCTCGCAAACTTTTTCAGATGTAAAACCAACGTTTAGTAAAATCTTCCGAGAGGGGGTATTGCTCGGATCGATAATTGCTTTTAGTACGCTTACATCTGTCTGCTTCGCTATATTTATTAATTCCTTTGCAATTGCACTACCATATCTTTTTCCCCAGTGCTCTGGCAAAATCATATACCCAATTTCAGCTTCTTTTACATTATCTTCATTCACTGTTACATGTCCAAGGCCGATAAATTCATTTGTTGCACTGTCATAAACTTTATAAGACCCAAACAGTTTATGCTTTTCATTGCGCCTTAACAATTTTTCATAGTCGTTTTGTGCCTCTTCTAGCGGAATAGCACGCTCTGTAATTTGTGCCATCACTCTTTCATTTGATACGAGCTGGAAATATGGATTAAAATCTGTTGCTTCAAATTTTTTGAAATGTAGTTTATGCATCGGATTCCTCCAAACGAATTTTTAATTGTTCTTCAGAAAAGATAAACGATTGTTAAATCGTAATTTCAATTTGATTGCCTTCCGGATCACTAATTACACTTTCGTAATAGCCATCTCCAGTGAAACGTGGTCCATTTAATAAAGGAGAACCAGCTTCTTTTAACGTTTTTGTTAGTTCATTTACACGTTCTTCACTACCAACAGAGAAAGCCATATGTGCATAGCCAGTTATATTTAGGTTAGGCTCGTTTTCTATGCCTTTCTTACGCATAATTTCAAGGCGCGCTCCAGATTCGAACGTAATAAAATAAGATTCAAAGTGTTTCGCTTCATTATGATATAAAGAGTTTGCTTTACCGTTAAAGTACTTTGTATAGAAAGTACGCATTAATTCTAAATCATTTACCCAAATTGCTATATGTTCGATTTTCATTCGTTTCACCAACCCATTCTTTATGTAAATTAAAAAATATGTACTCTGTAATAATTAGCGAAATTCAACAACACTAATTAGATGTTCACTTTATTAAATTTGCATGCATAGTGCAAGAAATAAGAATGGACGTTAGGAAAAAGCGGATTGTAATGAAAAATTTTTATTAATGGTATTAGATAATTTTTAAGTCATAACATGCATACAATGTCTAATTAAGTGAATTACGTACGTCAAAATTTCAAATAAGGAGGGACATTTGTGGGGCAATTTGAACAAATGGTGATTGTCGGTATTTCCATGTCTTTTATACTATCTATTATGATATTAGGGTCTATATATTATAATCCTCGCCTTTGGTTAAATGATTATCCGAAAGATATTCAAAAAGTAGTTTTGCCAAAATCGATAAATGAAAAAAAACAAACATTTTATTTCGGAATTATTTACAATATTATTCTCTTCGGAACGCCTTTAGTTTCTACATATATACTACATCACCATGGGAAATTATTGTATATTGAAGCCTATTTACATACTTTTGGGATTGTAATGATTTTCAATTTAGTAGATTTATTAATAATCGATTGGCTTATATTTTGCTGGATTACTCCGAGGTGTGTTGTTATTCCTAGTACTGAGGGAATGAAAGGATATAAAGACTATAAGTTTCACTTAAGAGGTGCAATAGCTGGAACGCCATTTTTAGCAATTGTAAGTTTATTTTTGGCAGGAATTGCGACAACTATCTAGTGTGAAGCAGAAGGTCATGAAGAGTTTATAGAAGATAAGTAGATTTATAATGTATAGAATTAGAAATGAAAATTTGATAATATTGGAGTGGAAAGTTTTAAAAACAATATATTAAGTGGTATTAATATACTGTTACAAATGTTTTGATACTCTGTGGAATTCCCTAATTTTATGGAAGCATTTGATAGAACTCAAAAAAACGCAATGGAGGCTATTATGAAAAAAATAATTGGCGCAGCAACAGCAACAGTTCTTGGATTGGGGGCTTTTACCACATCTGCTATCGCAGAAACTATCGTAACAGCGGATGTACTCAACGTACGTGAAAAGCCAACTACGGAATCAAAAGTTGTCGAAAAAGTAAAAGAAGGACAAAAGTTAAAGGTCATACATACTGAAGAGGGATGCTCAAAAATTGATTTAAATGGTAAAGAATTGTTTGTAAGTTCGGAGTATACAAAAGATATTTATCATGTAACAGCAAACCTATTAAATGTACGTTCTGAAGCAAACACAGAATCAGAAATTCTTGGCAGACTGAAACAAGATGATGTAATTGAATCAACTCATCAAGTAAAAGACGGATGGCTGCAATTTGAGTATAAAGGAAAAACAGCTTATGCAAATGTTTCTTTCCTATCAAGTACAGCACCAATGGAAAAGAAAGCTGAAGAGAAAACGAAGCGAGTAGCGAAAGTACAAAAAGCAGTTAAAGCAAAGGAAGAAGTAAAAACGCAGAAAGAAGCAAAAGTACAAGAAATAGCAAAAGCGAAAGAAACAACAAAAGAGCAGAAAGAAACGAAAGCAGAAGAAATAGTAAAGCCTAAAGAAGAAGCGAAAGTAACAGAGAGAGTAAAAGTTAAGGAAGAAACGAAAGCAGAAGAAATAGTAAAGCCTAAAGAAGAAGCGAAAGTAACAGAGAGAGTAAAAGTTAAGGAAGAAACGAAAGCAGAAGAAATAGTAAAGCCTAAAGAAGAAGCGAAAGTAACAGAGAGAGTAAAAGTTAAGGAAGAAACGAAAGCAGAAGAAATAGTAAAGCCTAAAGAAGAAGCGAAAGTAACAGAGAGAGTAAAAGTTAAGGAAGAAATGAAAGCAGAAGAAATAGCAAAGACCAAGGAAGAAGCAAAAGTACAAGAAATAGAAAAAGTAAAAGAAGAAGCGAAAGCGCAAGAAATAGCAAAAGCTAAGGAAGAAGCAAAAGCACGAGAAATAGAAAAAGCAAAAGAAGAAGCAAAAGCGCAGGAAATAGCAAAGGCTAAGGAAGAAGCGCAAGCACGAGAAATAGAAAAAGCGAAAGAAGAAGCGAAAGCAAAAGAAGCAACAAAGACACAAGAAGTATCTAAAAATAACACACAGTCTGCTAAACGTGAATTAACGGTAGTAGCGACAGCATATACTGCTGATCCAAGTGAAAATGGTACATATGGTGGACGCGTTTTAACTGCGATGGGTCATGATTTAACGGCAAATCCTAATATGAGAATTATCGCAGTAGATCCGAAGGTAATTCCATTAGGATCTAAAGTATGGGTAGAAGGCTATGGAGAAGCTATTGCTGGTGATACTGGTAGTGCTATTAAAGGAAATCGTATTGATGTTTTAATGGGTTCAAAAAGTAAAGCTATGAACTGGGGAAGACAAACTGTTAAAGTAAAAGTTTTATAATAATTATAGTTATCCAAATAGAAGTCAGTTCTCTTTATTGAGACTGGCTTTTATTTTTAACGAATATGAAAAATGAAGATATACCTACTGATGAAGATAGTTACTGGGAAGCTTTTGACTTATTCGGTTCGGAATATATATGTAGATTGTTAGGAGCGCCTTTATATGGTGATGTTCCAGAAGATTTAGGATGTCCAACTTGTTCGAAAGAGATGAAATATGTTGCTACAATTACACAAGATCTTGAAGAACGGGAACTTATTTCAGTAGTTGATTTCCAGTTTTGGGAAATGAATATATATTATTATGTATGTAAAGATTGTTCCGTTATGAAAACTGAAATTCAAGGAACATAAAAGAATAAGACTGACATAAAAAGTCAGTCTTATTTTTGATGTGTCACATCATTAAGAATCGCATGAAAGATGTCTTTTTGTATGAAATCATCTGTAAAAATAGTTTCTTTATCAACTTCAATTGTATCGTGAGGGTTATACCATTTACTTAATAAATCTTCACCAAACTCATGTCGTTTTTCTCTTGTATTATGTCGTCTAATGGTTTCCTCTAGTGATAAATCGAAGTAATATGTATGTGCGTCGTCAAAATAATGTATTAATTCTTTTAACATATCTCCATATCTACCGCTGTTTAGAATACCTTCTAAAATAACAAATTCACATTTTCCTTTTCCGTACTTCGTAATTTCAAATAGTAAATCATGAGATAAGTTACCCATTGTGTCGTGCACTTTTAACATATCTCTACGTACGACATCTTGAGAGACTAGTAGTGTTCCTTGCCCGAAATGCTCTTGCAGTTCTTTTGCGATTGTTGTTTTGCCGCTTGCGGAGTTTCCTCGAAGAATAATTAATGTTGATTTCAAAGTCTCATCTCCAAATTGTTTTAGTTTTTTAGGTCCTGTTACAAAAGAACTTCATTATGGGAAACATTCTTTTAGTTAGTTAAATAATAGTTTATGATACTTAGTATAAGTTGAACAGAATAATTTCTTATTGTGGGATTATGCAAGTAAAGCTGTTTGAAAAATTTACTATCCGCATATAGAAAGGTTATTATAAGAGTAACTAATAAGGAGGTGACCTATGTTATTCCAAAAGGGACAATTATTAGTTAGATACGTAATAAAAAACGATGCACCTATCATTTCAAAATGGCTAACAGACCCAGAAGTCCTGCAGTATTACGAAGGACGAGATAATCCGCAATCTGTAGAAAAGGTACTTGCTCATTTTATACATAATCCAAACAGTAATGAAAAAAGATGCTTAGTAGAATTCGATGAAATGCCGATCGGTTACATTCAAATGTATCCTGTTGATACTGAATGGAAAGCTTTATATGGATATGAAGAATCACAAAATGTATGGGGCATGGACCAATTCATCGGTGAACCGATCTTTTGGGGAAAAGGAATTGGAACAAAACTTGTTCAAGCAGCAATTGCATACATAATGGAGAACTTAGGAGCAAAAGCGATAGCGATGGATCCTAAAGTAAATAATGAACGTGCGATAAGCTGTTATGGAAAAGTGCGGATTTAAAAAGGTGAAGATATTAAAGAAACATGAACTGCATGAGGGGAAATTAGAAGATTGTTGGATGGTAGAATATAAACAATTATAATAAATATGCAGGGGCTTATAAAAATAAAGGGAGCTGTGTGAAATGAAAAAGGCATTACTAGTTATTGATGTGCAAGCGGGTATGTATACAGCAGGAATCCCAGTACATAATGGGGAAAAGTTTTTAGAAACGTTGCAAGAGCTCATTGGGGAATGTCGTTCAAATAGTATTCCGGTTATTTATGTCCAACATAATGGACCTAAGGATCATCCATTAGAAAAAGGGACAGATGGTTGGAAAGTACATGCGGCGATTGCACCGCGAGAAGGGGAGCTTGTCGTTGAAAAGACGACTCCAGACTCATTCCATAAGACAAACTTAAACGAAGTGTTACAAGGAAAAGGGATTGAGCATGTTATTATTTCAGGAATGCAAACAGAGTACTGTGTTGATACGACAACGCGAAGAGCGTTTAGTGAAGGGTATAAAGTAACATTAGTAAGTGATGCACATAGCACATTTGACACAGATGTATTACGCGCTGAAGATATTGTAAAACATCATAATGTTGTATTTGGATCATTTGCAGATGTTATTACGTTAAAAGATTTAAAAGTAAAAGCGTAATTACAGAAGTTGCTGTCTCTTAACGGGGCAGCTTTTTTATTTGAAGATAGGCTATCAAACGTTGTCGATAAATCGATATTTCTTGTCGAATCGTTGATATAATTTCATTCACCGTATTGATATCACAAAAAAACAAAAAGGAGTACCACATTATCAACAAGGGTACTCCTTCACCAAAACGTTATTTCTTCTTATCTTTATCCAACACATTCTGTTCTTCAGCAAACTCGGTACCATATGCAAACTGGCGATTAATTCGAATGTTATCATTGCTGTGCCTTGTGTGGGAATTAGAAAAGCGATGGACGATTACTTCTGATAATGTAAAGACGATGGCAGAAAGGATACTGCCCCATGCAATTTGCATGTAGTTGTCTAATAAAATATTACCAAAAATCCAAACGCTTAAATACGTAAGTAAGAAATCTGTCATAATGGCAGCGGAATTGCCAATTCGATTTAAAATAATTTTATCAACAAACATATAAGAAACGATTGTGACGAAGAGACTAAAAGAAATGATTTGGACGAGCGTTGCTGGGAAAAATAGAGCTAGTCCGATACTAAAAGCGATGATGCATGATATAAATTTGATAAGTATTACAGTAATATCACTCAATATTTACACCTCCCATTTATACATAGTTTTACAATAAATTCAGGAGTTCATACATTGGAACGGTTTAATTTATATAAAACTTTATCATACTGAAATTTTATCTAAATATTAAAAAAACAATTAAAAAATGTTATAGTGAAATGAGAGCGTATGACATTTTTAGGTAAGGGGGAATCCGGGATGTGGATAACTTCAGAAGTAGAAATTCCAGATGAGTTAATCGATCACCTTGAACAAGGTAAGTTAGTATTATTCGTTGGAGCAGGAGTTTCTATGAAGGGGAAATCAAACTTACCGAATTTCGATGATTTAGTTGATGAAATTTCGAAAGCTTTATATGTCGAAAGGCGTGAGATGACAGAACCCCACGATTATTATCTCGGTAAAATTGCGAAAACGAAAGATGTGCATCAAGTTGCAAGAGACCTCGTTAATATAGAAAAATCAAAACCAAATCCATTACACTATGCGATTCCAAAGCTGTTTCCGTTAGATACGGATGTTCGAATTGTAACGACAAACTTTGATCAACATTTTACGTCTGTAATTACAGAAATGAATAGAGAGCTGAATATTTATTATGCACCTGCTTTACCGACAGGGAGAGCGTTTAAAGGGTTGGCTTACATACATGGGAATGTAGAACAAGAGAAAGAAGCTTTAATTTTAACGGATGGTGATTTTGGAAGGGCTTACTTAACAGAAGGATGGGCGAGACGATTTTTAGTTGATTTATTCTCAAATTACACTGTTTTATTCGTTGGGTATAGTCATAATGATCCTGTAATGAAATATTTAGCAACAGGCTTACCACCGAGTACAAGGCGTTATGCTTTCGTCGCACAAGGTGATAATACATATCATTGGGAGCATTTAGGGATAAGACCGATTGTGTATCCGAATAAAGCAAATAATCATCAGGCGCTTGTGAAAGCGGTGAAGCGGTGGGCGGAATTAATGGGGGATAATTATATTACGAAAAGAATGCGTATTCGTGATATTGTAACCGTTCCTCCATCAGTAGAGCAGGAGCAATTATCCTATATAAAACAGTCAATAAAAAAAATTGAAACCGTTCGGTACTTCGTTGAATTTGCTCGTGATTATGAATGGGTGGAATGGCTTGAAGCAGAAGGGAAACTAAGAAATTTATTTCTGCTTACAGCAAATTATGATGAAGTAGATGAATTGCTTGCGGAATGGTTGGTGGAGCAATTTCTATTTAGTCATCAAAAAGAACTATTTCAATTGATTTTTAAAAATCATTCTAAAATATCCCCGTTATGGTGGCGAACAATTTGTACTTACTTAAACGAAACGAAAGAAACGATGGACCCTTTGTTGTTTGCAAGATGGACATTGCTTTTATTAGAAACAGCAGAGAAAGATAGTAGCTCTATTGAAATGATCACATATTTATTGCAAAAATGTTCTTTCCCTGAGCATAAAGAAATTGGCTTGTTGCTATTAACGTTTATTTTAGACGGGAAACTTAAATTGAAGCGTGTAAGAAGATGGGGAAATGATACGCAAGAGTCGATTGAACTCGAGGAATCGAGTCGTATACCGATGCCTATTTTTTCTCATGTGGAGCGAATTTGGAAAGAGAAAATGAGACCACATATCGCTTACTACGCAAATCCGATTATGGTTACGGGGTTAGAAAAGATACAACTATTGTCATTAAGACAAAATGCACTGAAAAGAAGAGATAGAGAAATTTCAGAGCAGGAGTTACAGCAAAATGATTTTACATTTTTAATTCAAATTGTAAAAGAGTGTCTTACATATTTATGTGAAAACAATGAGAAAAAAGCAAATCATTATATTACAGAAATGATAGAAACTGATAGTGTACTTCAAAAGCGAATTGCAATTGAAGCAATGATTAATAATGTATTCGTTACAGCGGATGACAAACTGAAGTGGTTGTTACATGTGGATGTTCTGTTAGATTTCACATGTAAACATGAAGTGTTTCAACTTTTAAAGAATTATTACGCAGATGCTTTAGAGGAAACGAAAGAAGAAGTAATTCAACATGTATTAGAGTATCTTGCAGAAGAGAGGGCGTTTGATGCTTGTCTTGTATTAGACTTACTATTCACGTGTGATTCGAATAGTAAGTGTACGGCGGAAGGATACGAGCTAATGAAACAGAAACACCCCCATTTTTCTTCAGATCTATACAGTGTTCCAAAGAAAGAGGCAAATGAACAACGTATTACATGCAATGTAACAGCTGATGGATTACTGCAGCTGAAAGACGATGAAATAATGGAGCAAGTTCGGCAATTTTCAAGAGACGGTGTTTTTGAGCAACGCCATTTTTTAGAGATGTTATCAAAAGCGTGTAAATTGAATGTAGAGTGGAGTATTTCGTTTGCTTATCAACTAGTAGGCGTGCACGAAATTAGTAATGAAGTATGGTTTGTATGTATTAGAGAGTGGCGAAATAACCGGAATTTGGCGAATGAACAAATTCAAAAAATCATTCCGTTATTGCAGAAATTTATTAGAAATACTGCTTTTCATTGGTTAATTAGTAGTTTTCTATATGAAATTAGTAATCGATTAGAAGAGCTAGATGAAAATAGTATAAGGATTGTAAAACGCTTTGCTTTTTCTGTACTTCCACAAGTTATGAGAGGGGAATCGGATTTTAAGATTGGAAAACAAGAGTTTTACAATGAATCTATTCAGCATCCTGTTGGGAAGATGACTGCTGTATTACTAAAACTGCTAGCATATGATCATTTATACGATCGCAACGTGTATGAATATTTATTTTTATTTGAGGAGCAGGTAAGGGTTACTTCGGAAAGAACGAATTTCATGTTTGCGCGTTTAACAGCAGATATTACGTTTTTATACCATATTGAGAAGCAATGGTGTCGGAAAAATGTATTACCTTACTTAGATTTAAAGAAAGAAAGTGAGCTTACGAAATATGCGTGGGCGGGATTATGTTATACGCAAATTAATCTACCTTTGTTTACAGAAATAAGACGATATATTAAGTATGCAGTAGAACATTTAGATGCACTACATCCATATACGAGAGAAGCATTTTTAAAATGGCTTAGCTTTGTATTTATTAAATGCGTATTATATTGGGAGCAAAAAACAGATTGGTTATATCCACTTTTGATGCAAGAAAACGAAGAGAATAAAATTAAATTTATGCAGTATTTATGCTACTACGTAAAAACGTTAAGTGGTAAGGAACAACAAAAATTTTGGACAGCGTGGCT
This sequence comes from Bacillus sp. MYb56, assembly GCF_002976445.1. Classification (NCBI taxonomy): domain Bacteria; kingdom Bacillati; phylum Bacillota; class Bacilli; order Caryophanales; family Bacillaceae; genus Bacillus; species Bacillus sp. MYb56. The sequence continues at coordinate 248,436 of NZ_PCOH01000002.1, read as the reverse complement.
TAGTGTGTTTTTAAGAGAACGTCCGAAAATGGGCGTAATAACAACGAGAGAATATATGATGCTTTTACGTATTGTTTTATGCATGGATGAGGTTTTAGAAAAAGGATTAAATATTATTTCGAGTAAATTTCAAGGTGTGGAAGGACAATCTAATCAAGAAGAAATGAAACAGTTGTTTATAGAGATACTTGAAAAGAAAGAGCGTATGAAAGCGTATAAAGAATTGTATGCAAATGTGTTTTTTACTTTACTTCAGACGTGTCAAGAAGCCGATTTATTTGAAAGTGAGATTATACAAATAAAAGAACTATTAACCAGGTATGAAGTAGAAAGACATGTATTAAATTTAATAGAAAATGAAATAATTCGCATCGGAATCGTAACGGAGAATTTACAAGAGGAATCATAGGGCGGAAGTGGAATTTTTAAAAAATATATAAAAAGTTATTGACAGTGTTTTGAAAAGCGTTCTATAATACGAATCATACTTATTCAATTTCAAAAACATTTGAATAAACAAAGTGCAATGAAGAGATCACAGTAGTGGTTAGTCTTACTGTAACAGAGAGCTGGTGGTTGGTGTGAACCAGTACAGGGATAATCATGAATTACAGTCTTGGAGCATCTTTTTCATAGTAAAGATAGTATTTTCTTTATGAAGAAAAAGCGGTCAATTGATCGTTAACAGTGAAGAGAGGTAGACGGAAAGTTAGTCTACAACTAGGGTGGTACCGCGATAAATATCGTCCCTACTGATTTATTCAGTAGGGACTTTTTGTATTTTGACGGTCCAACTTGAAAATATAATAAACATGCATTGAAAGGAAAAGCAGTAGTTGTTGTTTCCCTGTAACAGAGAGCTGGTGGTTGGTGTGAACCAGTACAAAAACAAGAGCGAATTACAGTCCTGGAGCATCTTTTTCGTAGTAAAGATATGTATCTTTATGAAGGGAAAGACGGTCACATTGATCGTTAACAATGAAGAGAGGTAGACGAAAGAAGTCTACAACTAGGGTGGTACCGCGATAAATATCGTCCCTACTGATTGAATCAGTAGGGCTTTTTTGTACAAAAAAGTGGCTTATTAACTAGTAGTTAGTGTCTTTATGGTAATTATTAGTTTAAAATAAGAAGAGGTATCGATTTCACTTTAAATTTGTATAATTAACCAGTTCAGAAAATAGAGAATTTTTTATTCTCTTACTATACTTTTAAAACATTAGAGGAGGATTTCCAAATGGCAAATCACGAATTAGATCAATTACGTAAACAGGTAGATGAAATTAACTTACAACTATTACACCTATTAAACAAACGCGGTGAAATCGTTCAAAAAATTGGAGAGCAAAAACAAGTACAAGGTACGAAACGCTTTGATCCAGTACGTGAGCGTGAAGTACTTGATATGCTTGCAGAGCATAACGAAGGACCATTCGAAACGTCAACGATTCAACATATTTTCAAAACGATTTTCAAAGCTAGCTTAGAATTGCAAGAAGATGATAACCGTAAAGCATTACTAGTTTCACGTAAAAAGAAAAAAGAAAATACAATTGTTAATGTTAAAGGTGAATTGATTGGAAACGGAACACAAACGTTCATTATGGGACCTTGTGCGGTAGAAAGTTTAGAGCAAGTTCGCCAAGTAGGGCAAGCTATGAAAGACCAAGGCTTAAAATTAATGCGCGGTGGTGCTTTCAAACCGAGAACATCTCCATACGATTTCCAAGGTTTAGGAGTAGAAGGTTTACAAATTTTACGCCAAGTAGCAGATGAGTTCGACTTAGCGATTATTAGTGAAATTTTAAATCCGAACGATGTGGAAATGGCGCTAGACTACGTTGATGTAATTCAAGTTGGTGCACGTAACATGCAAAACTTTGATTTACTACGAGCTGTAGGTAAAGTTAACAAGCCCGTATTACTAAAACGTGGGTTAGCAGCAACAATTGATGAGTTCATTAATGCAGCGGAATACATTATTGCACAAGGTAATGACCAAATTATTCTTTGTGAGCGCGGTATTCGCACATACGAGAGAGCGACACGTAACACATTAGATATTTCAGCAGTACCGATTTTAAAGAAAGAAACACATTTACCAGTTATCGTCGACGTCACACATTCAACAGGACGTAGAGATTTATTATTACCAACAGCGAAAGCGGCACTTGCAATTGGAGCAGATGCAGTAATGGCGGAAGTACATCCAGACCCAGCAGTTGCGTTATCAGATTCTGCGCAACAAATGGATATTCCAGAATTCCATAGATTCATGGATGAGTTAAAAGGTTTCAAAAATAAATTATCTTAATTCCATATCATAAATGCGCTGAAGAGGAAACAGTAGTGCTTATCTCACTGTTAAAGAGAGCTGATGGCCGGTGTGAATCAGTACAAAGGTAAGCATGAATTACAGCCTTGGAGCATCTTTCCCGCCAACTTTTGGAGAGAAAGACGGTCAAACGATCGTTAAAGAAGAAGAGAGGTAGACGAAAGAAGTCTACAACTAGGGTGGTACCGCGATAAACATCGTCCCTACTGAGCGCTCAGTAGGGACTTTTTTGTACAAAAAAATAGTAAAGGGGCAAGAGAAATGAGATATATTACAGCTGGAGAATCACATGGGCCGCAGTTAACAGTTATTTTAGAAGGTGTACCAGCAGGTTTAACATTAACAGCGGAACATATTAATAAAGAATTATTAAGAAGACAAAAAGGGCATGGGCGCGGAAGACGCATGCAAATTGAAACAGATACAGTTGAAATTGCAAGTGGTGTACGTCACGGAATGACACTTGGTTCACCAATTACGTTAATCGTAAAAAATGATGATTTCAAACATTGGACGAAAGTAATGGGTGCTGAACCAATTTCGGAGCAAGAAAGTAAAGAAATGAAACGTACAATTACAAAACCACGTCCAGGACATGCGGATTTAAACGGAGCAATTAAATATGGCCATCGTGATATAAGAAACGTATTAGAGCGCTCATCTGCAAGAGAAACGACAGTTCGTGTAGCTGCTGGTGCAGTTGCGAAACAAATTTTGAAAGAATTAGGCGTGGAAATTGCAGGGCATGTTCTTGAAATTGGTGGGGTACAAGCGAAGCGTATTTCAAACTTACCAATTGAAGAAATTCAAACGATAACTGAAAACTCACCAGTTCGATGTTTAGATAAAGAAGTAGAACAAGAGATGATGAATGCGATTGATGATGCGAAAAGTAGCGGAGATTCTATAGGCGGTATTGTCGAAGTCATTGCAGAAGGAATGCCAATTGGAGTTGGTAGCTACGTTCATTACGACCGCAAATTAGATGCAAAACTTGCCGGTGCTATTATGAGCGTGAATGCATTTAAAGGTGCTGAGATCGGAATTGGTTTTGAAGCGGCAAGACAGCCAGGAAGTAAAGTGCACGATGAAATTTTATGGGATGAAGAAAAAGGATACACGAGAAATACGAATAATGCCGGCGGTTTAGAAGGCGGTATGACAACAGGTATGCCAATTGTCGTAAGAGGCGTAATGAAGCCAATTCCTACATTATATAAACCGTTAGCAAGCGTAGATATTGATACGAAAGAAGCGTTCCAAGCGAGTATTGAAAGATCTGATAGCTGTGCAGTACCAGCAGCAGGTGTTGTAGCTGAAGCTGTCGTTGCATGGGAACTTGCCGGTGCACTAGTCGAGCAATTCGGAAAAGATCGCATGGAATTACTAAAACAAAATATTTCGCAACATAACAAATACGCAAAAGAATTTTAATGAAAAGGTGGATTTAACATGCGAGTAAAAGATCAACTATCATCATTACAACCGTATAAACCAGGTAAATCACCAGGGCAAATGAAAGAAGTATACGGGAATCATTCATTTGTTAAGTTAGCATCAAATGAAAATCCATTTGGCTGTTCACCTCGTGTTTTAGGAGAATTACAAAAATCGTGGGAGGAACATGCTTTATATCCTGACGGAGGTGCTGAAGTACTCCGTCAAACTATTGCAGAGAAATTACAAGTTCAAATGGAACAAGTGCTTTGTGGTAGTGGTCTTGATGAAGTAATTCAAATTATAAGTCGTGCAGTACTATGTAAAGGAGATAATATTGTTACGGCTGGTGCAACATTCCCACAGTACCGTCATCATGCAATTATTGAAGGCTGTGAAGTGAAAGAAATTGCTTTAAAGAACGGTGTATATGATCTAGATGAAATTTCTTCAGCAGTTGATGAACATACAAAAATCGTATGGATTTGTAATCCGAACAACCCGACAGGCACATATGTGAATGAGCGAAAATTGACTCAATTCATTGAAAGCATTAGTGAAAATACGTTAATTGTCATTGATGAAGCGTACTATGAATACGTAACAGCAAAAGATTTCCCTGAGACATTACCGCTTCTAGAAAAACATAACAACATTCTTGTACTTAGAACGTTTTCTAAAGCGTACGGATTAGCTTCTTTCCGCGTTGGTTATGCGATTGGACAGGAAGAGTTAATCGAGAAATTAAATGTCGTACGTTTGCCATTTAACGTATCTTCATTAGCGCAAAAAGCAGCGACGATTGCTTTTAACGATGAAGCGTTTATTGAAGAAATAGTTCGTGTTAATACAGAAGGATTACAACAATACGAGAGTTTTTGTACGGAAAATGAAATTCCATTTTATCCGTCGCAAACGAACTTTATCTTCTTGCCGGTAGATGATGCTGGGGAAATTTATGAAGCTTGTGCGCATGCAGGGTTTATTATTCGTCCGTTCCCAAATGGTGTCCGTATTACAATCGGAACTAGGGAACAAAATGAAGGAGTGATTTCAGTGTTAAAACAACACTTTGAAAATAAAAAAGGTAAGTCTCGAGATGAGGCAAATGTGTAAAAAGGTAGTATTAATCGGTACTGGATTAATAGGAGGCTCTCTTGCATTAGCGATTAAAAAAGAGCACGATGTAATGATTATCGGTTATGACATATTTAAAGAGCAAGTAGAGCGCGCAAAAGAATTACATGTAGTTGATGAAGTAGCAGTAGATTTACAGCGTGCATGTGAGGAGGCAAATTTAATTGTATTTGCCTCTCCAGTTGAAGAAACGAAAAAGTTGTTACACAAACTTGCATCATTTCATTTACGAGAAGATGTCATTGTTACCGATGTAGGAAGTACGAAAGGGACAATCATGAATGAAGCGGAAGCTTTATTAACAAAGAAAGTTTCATTTATCGGCGGTCATCCGATGGCAGGTTCTCACAAAACAGGAGTTGAAAGTGCAAAGGCACACCTTTTTGAAAACGCATTTTACATTTTAACGCCAATGAATCACGTGCAGGCGGATCAAGTAGACGAGCTAAAAGAATGGTTAAAAGGAACAGGCTCTCATTTTCTTGTATTAAATACAAAAGAACATGATTATGTAACAGGAATAGTTAGTCATTTCCCACATTTAATTGCAGCAGGATTAGTAAAACAAGTTGAGAAACATGCTGGTGATAATCCGCTTATTCATCAACTAGCGGCAGGCGGATTTAAAGATATAACACGTATTGCATCAAGTAGTCCGAAAATGTGGAGTGATATCGTAAAGCAAAATCGCGGGCATTTATTGGAACTATTAGAAGAATGGATTTCAGAAATGGAAGAGCTATATAAGACGGTTTCTAAAGGAGATGCAGGAGAAATACAAAGTTATTTTGCAGATGCGAAAGAATATCGTGACTCTTTACCAGTTCGAAAAAGAGGGGCGATTCCTGCCTATCACGACTTATACGTCGACGTTTTAGATAAAGTAGGGGCATTAGCCCATATCACGAGCATTCTAGCAGAAGAAGAAATTAGTATTACGAACTTGCAAATATTAGAAGCGCGAGAAGGATTGCTCGGAGTTTTACGAATTAGTTTCCAAAGAGAAGAGGATCGAACGCAGGCAAAAATTGCGCTCGGAAAAGAAGAATACCAAACGTATGAAACAATTTAATGAGGAGGGTGACAACGTGAAAGAAAAAAGAGTACAAACTGTAAATAACGGATTGAATGGCACAATTACAATCCCTGGAGATAAATCAATTTCCCATCGCGCTGTCATGTTTGGCGCAATCGCGGAAGGTAAAACAACAATTAAAGGATTTCTTCCTGGTGCGGATTGTTTAAGTACTATTTCTTGTTTTAAAGAAATGGGAGTAGAGATTACACAAAATAGAGACGAAGTTACGGTAATTGGAACAGGATTAGAAGGTTTACAAGAGCCAAAAGCTGTATTAGATGTTGGTAATTCTGGTACAACGATTCGATTAATGTCAGGAATACTTGCAAACACACCATTCTTTTCTTGCATGCAAGGTGATGCTTCAATTGCGAAGAGACCGATGCAACGTGTAACAAATCCACTAAAGCAAATGGGTGCAAAAATTGATGGCCGAAAAGAAGGAACGTTTACGCCGCTCACAATACGAGGCGGGAATTTAAAGGCGATTGAATATACTTCACCGGTAGCAAGTGCGCAAGTGAAATCAGCTATTTTACTTGCAGGCCTTCGCGCAGAAGGTGTAACAACTGTTACAGAACCGCATATTTCCCGCGACCATACGGAAAGAATGCTTGAAGCGTTCGGTGTAAAGGTAACTCGCGTGGGGAAAGCTGTAAAACTAGCGGGTGGACAGAAGTTAACAGCAACAGACGTTCATGTGCCAGGTGACGTATCATCAGCGGCATTTTTCTTAGTAGCAGGTGCAATTATCCCAAATAGTAAACTAGTATTACAAAATGTAGGAATGAACCCAACACGTACAGGTATTATAGATGTTTTAGAGAAAATGGGTGCTACATTTACTGTAGAGTCAATTAACGAAGGGGCATCTGAACCAGCTGCAAACATTACAATCGAAACGTCTTCACTAAAAGGAATCGAAATTGGCGGAGATATAATCCCAAGATTAATCGATGAAATTCCAGTAATCGCTTTAGCAGCAACACAAGCAGAAGGAATTACAGTCATTAAAGATGCACACGAATTAAAAGTAAAAGAAACGAACCGTATTGATACAGTCGTTGCTGAACTAACGAAACTAGGAGCTCGTATTGAAGCGACCGACGACGGAATGATTATTTACGGTAAATGTAAGCTAAAAGGAACTACAGTACATAGTCACGGTGATCACCGCATTGGAATGATGCTTGCGATTGCCGGCTGTATTGCTGAGGGAGAAACAACAATTGAAGATGCAGAAGCAGTAGGTGTATCATATCCTACATTTTTTGAAGAACTACAAACGTTAGCTAAATAAAGTGATGAGAAGCAGATATGCAGTGTATCTGCTTTTTTATGTTGGCTTTTTTCGTAAATAATGTTGCTTTATTGCGTAAGAATTTTATCCTTATTGATTTTATGAGATTTTTACGCATAATTGTAACTAAGGGAGATGGTTCCAAGTTGAATAAACAGAATATCAGCACAACAGTTTCAGGGGATTTAATTGTTACCCATCTAATTGGCAAGATTAATACAGCCGATGTTTATGAATGGTTTAATGGCTTCGAGCAGGTTTGTCAGCAATTCATTTCCGAGGGTCAGAAATACAAATTGTTGGTGGATAGAAAAGGATACACGCCAGATCATTTTTCTGTTCAAAAAGTATGGAAAGATAAGTTCTTCAATGAAACCATTTTGAATCACAGTAAGGCAATTGCGTTTCTCCTTGAAGAAGGGGAGATAATGAATTATTTACAACAATCCAATACAAAAGAATCCGTAAAATTTTTCGATGATTATGAACAAGCATTAATTTGGTTGAATGAATATCCAATATAAAACCTTTATTGAACCAGTTTCTCTCAATCAACTGGTTTTTTTATGCCCGTAATGTTGCCGTTGTCATAAGTTTCATCACTTTTAATGGTACCTCTTAGCTTCGCAAACCCAAGAGAACGCAAGGCTTTTAATATTCTTATGCCGCCAATAGAAAGCAGTTGAAAAGAGCCTTTATGTTAGATTGTTTCTAAATCGATATCTTTTGTTGAAACATCCTCGTAATTTCACTTACCGAACTATAATAGTTTGAATTATGATATAATTCAAACGAGGAATGGAGGAGAAATATATGAACGTTATACAATTAAAAGAAGGTAAGTTTAGAGAGGCATTACGTTTATCAGAATATGCTTTTCAATATAAAGCAAATGAAGAATGGATAGAGCAGAAAATTGCAAGAATGAAGGAAAGCCATCAAATATACGGTATTATGGAAGGAGAAGAGTTAGCTGCAAAGTTGCACTTAATTCCTTTTCATATTTACATAGGAAAAGAAAAGTTTAAAATGGGCGGCGTTGCGGGGGTAGCGACGTATCCGGAATATAGAAGAAGTGGATATGTAAAAGAGTTACTTCAGCATTCACTGCAAACTATGAAAAGAGATGGATATAGTGTATCGATGTTACATCCATTTGCCGTTTCATTTTATCGTAAATACGGCTGGGAACTTTGTGCGAATCGAATCGTATGTCAGATGACAAAGAGCGATTTAATAATTAAAAAACAAGTGAATGGTACAGTGAAACGTTTTAGTAAAGATAATCATCCAGAAGAAGTAGAGAATCTATATGAAACATTTGCAGAACGATTTTCTGGTATGTTAGTTCGCGGACGTAAATGGTGGCTACAAGCGGTGTATCATGATTTAACATTGGCAGTTTACTATGATGAAAATAAAACGGCGGCTGGTTACATTTTATACAAAATAGAGAATTCTAAAATGAAAGTAGAAGAATTTGTCCCATTACATAATGAAGCAAGAATTGGTCTTTGGAACTTCATCTGCCAACATGATTCTATGATTAAAGATCTAGAAATGATACTAAGTGAGACAGAACCACTTCTTTACACATTACAAGAACCACGAGTAAAAGCAGAAGTAACTCCATATTTCATGGGAAGAATTGTAGATGTAGAACAGTTTTTCAAACAATATGAATGGAACTGGAACAACGAAGAGCAAGAAGTAATTTTACATATTACAGATTCATTTGCACCGTGGAATAACGTAACGGTTCAACTTAAAAATAATGAAATAACAATCGTTAAAGAAAAAACAGCAAAAGAAAATGGAATTCAAATCGATATTAATGCGTTATCTACTATTATGTTTGGTTACAAGCGACCGCTAGAATTAAATGAAATAGACTTAATAAGCGGTAGCGAAGAGGAGATACGTGCATTTGAGAATGTAGTGCCGGTGCGTAAGCCGTTTATTTATGATTTCTTTTAATTTTGTAAAGCTTTGTGCGGCATACTAATGTGTAAATAGCAATGTACTATAATTAAACATAATTAGTTATAGTACATTGCTGCTTTTAACGAAGCATTATGAATGTTAACCCCTTGACTTTTAATTCATGTAATTTATAATTATAAACGGAATGAATTTTCATTCCTGAAAATTGAGGTGAGAAAAATGGCTAAAAATAAGCAAGAGGATATTTTTGATGCTGCTATAAAACTTTTCGCAGAGCGTGGTTACGATGGTACGACAATTCCGATGATCGCTGAAAAAGCAAATGTCGGCGCTGGTACTATTTATCGCTATTTTGAAAATAAAGAGGCACTCGTTAACTCATTATTTTCAAAAAGCATGCTACAGCTATCTGAAACAATAAAAACTGATTTTCCTGTTGAAGCAAATATTCGAGAACAGTTTAGTCATACGTATAACCGTTTATTTGAATTTGCGAGAAACAATGTGGATGCTTTTCTTTTTACAAATTCGCACTGTGATAGTTATTTTCTTGATGAACAGAGTAAGAAAATATTTGACGATTTTATAGGCTTCTTTATGAATATTATTGAAGATGGAATCGAAAAAGGTTTTCTTCGTCCATTGCCTATAATTGCTTTAATTATTATTGTATATCAACCGCTTGAAAAATTAATAAAAGTAATGGCGACAGGGCAGTTAGAATACTCAAAAGAATTAGTAAAAGAATTGGAAGAAAGCTCTTGGAATGCTATTAGAATCATTTGATTCTATAGCTTTATAAGGACAGGAATGAACATTCATTCCTAAATAAATATAAAAAACGATTACAGGAGATGATATATCTGTACAATTAAAGGAATGAATATTCATTCCGCAAGGAGTGATTTAATAGAATTGAAAAATAATTTAATAGAATTGAAAAATAATTTAATAGGATAATAGGAATGAACGTTCATTCCGAAATGATGTTTTCAAAAACAGGGAATGAATATTCATTCTCTATGCACCATGAAACTCTAATAACAGGAGATGATTCAAATGAGCAAGCTAAAAAGTTGGAGAAGTTTATCTTTTCTATTATGGATAGTTATTACTATTGCAATGATCGTAACGATGCCTAATATGGATCAGTTAGTGAAGGAAAAAGGGCAAATCACGATTCCTAATACAGAACAAAGCAGTATTGCTGACAAGATGATAAAGGAGATGGATAAAGAAGGGGCTGAAAAGTATGAAATTATAGCTGTCTTTAATAGTGGAAGTAAGAAGGCTTTAACAAATGAGCAAAAAGAGGAAATAACGAAAACGATCAATGCCCTGCAAAATGAAAAAGAGCAATTAGGAATTAAGGAAGTCGTTTCACATTTAGATAATAAAGAACTGCAGAAACAATTAGTTTCTAAAGATAATACGACTATTTTAACGCAAATATCGGTAGATAAAAAACATGGTAAAATGTCAAAAATTGCAAATGATCTTCATAAAAAAGTACAAACGAAAGGAGTTACAACGTACTTAACAGGAAGTGATTTAATAGCGGGTGATTTTCTTACATCCTCTCAAGAGGGCGTGAAAAAGACAGAAGTTATTTCGATCATTTTCATTCTTGTAGTATTAATCATTGTATTCCGTTCACCAGTTGTTCCGATTATTTCTCTTCTTACAGTTGGTGTTTCGTATTTAATTTCAATGGGGATTATTGCCCATCTTGTAGATCAATTTAATTTTCCGTTTTCAAACTTTACGCAAGTGTTTGTAGTAGTCGTCCTGTTTGGAGTGGGAACAGACTATAACATTTTATTATATACGAGATTTAAAGAAGAATTAAGTAAACAAGAAAATGCATTTTTGGCTACGAAAGAAACGTTTAAATCGGCAGGTAAAACCGTTTTATATAGCGGGATAGCAGTACTAATTGGCTTTGCATCTCTTGCTTTAGCGAGTTTTAAATTATATCAATCTACTTCAGCGGTAGCAATTGGTGTCGCAGTACTACTACTCGTATTAACTACTTTAAATCCATTTTTCATGGTGCTTTTAGGAAAAGGAATGTTTTATCCAGTTAAAACATTTAAAGGTCATGAGGATAGTCGCTTATGGGGATTCTTTGCAAAAAATTCAGTAGCAAGACCATTTATCGCTTTAATTATCGTATTCGTGATATCGATTCCATTTGTATTAAAATATTCTAACACGCTTAATTACAATGATTTATTTGAAGTGGATAATAAATATGAATCAAAAATGGGGATTAACGTAATAGAAGAGCATTTTCCGCCTGGTTTTTCTTCACCAAGTACGTTAGTCATTCAATCGGATAAAAAGTTAGATGAGGCGAATTCTTTACAAACTTTAGATGAACTTACTGATAAAATCTCGAAAGTTAAAGGAGTCTCAGAAGTATATTCACCGACGCGTCCAACTGGAGATAAGATTAAAGAATTATATATAAATAAACAAGCCGGAGAATTGAATACAGGCTTAGGAGATGCAAATGGTGGCATAAAAGAAATTAATGAAGGATTAACTGATGCGAAAGATAAAATGGGTAGTAATGACTCAAATAGTCTTGCAAATGTTCAAAAGTTAATTGATGGAACAAATGAAGCGAAAAATGGCGTATCAGCATTAGGGACAGCTTTAAATCAATTATCGAATGGAATAAACAATGGAGCACAAGGAGCGAAGCAAATAGAGGATGGGCTAGCATCATTAAACGGAAATATCAATGCCCTGTCAAATGCAACTTCGCAGCTTCATGCTGGTTATGCTCAGTTAGAAAAAGGTTTAAGTTCGTACGATCAATATTTCGGAAGTATTTCTCAAGCGATTGATGGTGCGAAAAAAGGATATGAACAAATTGAAACGTTAATGAACAATTTCATTCAAACAAAACCAGAATTAGCAAATGATCCTAATGTGCAGCAAACATTAGGAATTGCAAAAGAAGCTCAGAAGCAATTGAGTGTTCTTTCAAATGAATTAAATCAATTAGCGACGCAGCACAAAGCAGCGATGAGTTCATTTAAAGAAGCAAATCAATCATTATTAAAAGTAGATAATGGTTTAAAGGAAATGAACAATGGAGTAACGCAACTACAAAAAGGAGCTGCTGAACTGAAAAATGGATTGAACGAAGGAGCTACAGGTTCAAAACAAATTTCGAACAAATCGGCTGACTTACAATCTGGATTAATGAAAATAAACGATGGGCAAGGACAGTTATTAACTGGACTGAAAGATTTACAAGAAAAGATGGGGCAATTGCAATCAGGTTTATCTAAAAGTACAGAGGGGTTAGGAAAAGTAAGTAACGGTCTAGGTGACGCTCAAAAATATTTAGGAGAGTTAAATGAGTCGAAAAGCTCTGAGAAATTTTATATTCCGAAAGAAGTTTTAGAAGGAGAAGATTTCCAAAAAGCATTGAATACGTACATGTCACATAATAGAAAGATTGCTAAAATGACAATTATTTTAGACGTAAACCCGTATTCAAAAGAAGCGATGCCTATCATTCAAGAAATTAATAAAACGATAGATGGTACGTTAAAGGGAACAGAACTAAATGATGCGAAAAAAGCAATTGGCGGGACAACAGCTAGAAACGTTGATTTAAAAGAAGTAACCGGGCAAGATTTCCTACGTACTGCTACGATTATGTTATTAGGGATTTCGCTTGTATTAATCGTGATTACACGCTCATTCTTAAACTCAATCTTTATTATTGGGTCGTTAATTTTAGCGTACTTTGCATCACTTGGTATAAGTGAACAAATTAGTGCACATGTATTAAACGTAGGGTCATTAAGCTGGAATGTTCCATTCTTTAGCTTCATTATGATTGTCGCTTTAGGAGTGGATTATAGCATCTTCGTTATGATGCGATACAATGAGCTAGAAGGGGATTCAGTAACGAAAATTGTAAATGCATCTCGTCACATAGGAGGAGTCGTATTATCAGCGGCACTTATTTTAGGAGGGACATTTGCAGCGTTAATTCCTTCAGGAGTATTGACACTTATACAAGTAGCATCCGTTGTTGGCGTTGCTCTTTTACTATTAGCTTTAATTGTAATGCCGATATTGTTACCTGCTTTAATAGGATTGACGAGTAAATTGAAGAGTTATAAAGAGAAAATAATGAATACGAAATAAGAAAAACCTGTAGGGAATGTTTTCTCTACAGGTTTTTTGTATATAAAATATGAAATGAAAAAATGATTCAATGTATTACAGAATGAGAAGCAAATAGGGATATTAGAAAGAGGTCGATGATATACAAAAAATAGCTAGGGGAATGGATAAAAACTATTCGATTTCGTTGTAGAAAGCTAATCAACCGTTGCTATTCATCCAGCTTCTACTATATAATAGCTATAGTCTACAATAATTGAGTCGTAATATGCGATTTTTTAAGACAATCGGTGAGAAAACGCTGAAATAAGCGGTATTAGTAGGAGGACACAAATGATTACAGTAAGTAACGTTAGTTTGCGTTTCGCGGATCGCAAATTATTTGAATCCTCTTTAAAACCTATATAAATCCAGTTATAACAACCTCTAGTTTGCGGTTCTGCTTTATTGAATCGTAAACTGGGGGTTTTTTTAATGGTTAAAAAAAGTAAAGCGAAAAGAAATTTCAGATTGTCTATGGAAGAATTAGATGTTCTCGGAGAATTGGAAGCAGCTGAGGAATATATCGAGAGTTGGGAGGAGGCTTTTGAACTTTTTCACAAAGCGGGCATTTTAAAAGGATTGAGGGAAGCGACTTTATTTCACTATCAAGCCCAATTGAAATCACTTTTAAGGGCATTACCTGTTGGAATTAAGCCATATGAGGTAACGAAAGAACATATAGAGGATGCTATTGTATTCTGTAAAGTAAAAAGAAATTTGCAGCCATCAACAATCAACATTGTAATAAGGGCAAATAAAACATTTTTAAAATTTCTATTTGAGAACAAATATATTCCAATAAATCCAATAAAAGATATTAAAAAATTAAAAGCCCGTACAAAAGAAGTTGAAGTTCTTACGCCAAAACAGCTTAAAACTCTACTTTCTAAGGTAGATAGAAAGACTTGGAATGGTATTAGAGATTATGCCATTTTATTAGTTTTAATAGAGACAGGATTAAGGCAAAATGAAATATTGAATCTTAGTGTATTAGATGTAGTATGGGAACAAGATTTACTATTAGTGAAACATACTAAAACTTATCATCAAAGAAAAGTGCCGATTACAGGTAATACCAAAAACGCACTAAAGCGATGGTTACTGATAAGAGGGGAGGTGTATACAAAAAGATTGTTTTGCGGAATATCTGGAAGTGCTTTTACAAGTAGTGGATTAAGACAAATGATTTATAAGTACGCCAAACTAGCAAACATTCAATCTAGGTGTAGTCCTCATATTTTTAGACATACATTTGCATCCATATATTTAAGGAACGGTGGAGATTTATTTTCACTACAACAAATAATGGGTCATAGCGATATTACGATGACAAGGAGATACACGCATTTTATGTTTGACGATATAACAGAATTACATAAAAAATACAGTCCATTAAGGAAATTAAGCGATTAATTAAACAGAAAAAAGTCCCCAGCGCCAACTGGAGACTCAAAACTATACACATCGAAACTAAATAACGGACAAGCCGTATCAGCCCGACCATCTACCTTCATTCTATCGAAAAAATTCGAAGGGTGCAAGGCTTGGTTTCCTATTGTCTTTTTTAGGTACTGATGCGGTAAGTCGAAAAAGCGGAAGCCGTGCCGCTATAAAAACGTAAAAGGGGAGCTAGACCGCTGCAAACACTAGCGCTATACAATTCAACGCATATCATTCCCCGTGCGTCGTATAGGTCTAGCCGATTGCGGGCATTGTACGGCAAGGGTGGAAATACGTTGTTACTACGGTAACAGGGTGTATCGAAAGATTTACGCACTATGGGACGTTTTGTAGTGTAGAAAGTCGATATTACGAGAAATCGTAAAGGACGGGGAATGCGTTACTGAAAACCTCACACAACGAGCCGACGCTAGTTGTTAACGCCTTTACCTCTATTCGCATTGATATATACGAAATCTGACGAAGTTTAAATGCTTCGTTATTTTTTATCTTTGCGAAATAGGGGTTCAAACTGCGCCCCGCTTCCTACGACTTCCTCACCTCTGCTAGTCGATGCGTCACCGATTGTCAATAGCATAACTTCGATATTAAACGCCACTAGCGGAAGTGAGTTAAACATCGGAGGTAGACACAGGTGCTACAAGAGGTGGAAGACTTACGCATGGAAAGCAGACTTAATATAAGACAATATGCCGTTAGAGGCGAAGACATAGACACAACATTAAACAGAATCGCAATATTAGCTAAGAAAGAAGTGGAAGATTATTACACTGGAATATGTGATAATAAGTATATAGAAAAAATTGAAGCGCACTACATACCGTTGATTGAACACCTGGCCAATGATAGCTGGTATAAGGTAAATAATGAAGTACACTTTATCGAGGATTGTTTCCGTAAGATAAGATATGCGATCAGAACGTTTGATATATATCGAGGGGACTTTGACAGTCGAGTTAAATGGTTATTGTATCAGAGTGTACGACAGTATTGCGGAAGTAGAGGAAAGAAGCGAGGTGCGTTAACGTTGATCGGAGATACTAGCGTATTGGAATCGTTAGGGGATTGCATAGATAATACAGAAGAAAAAGCGATCTATAATGTAAGTACATACGAAGAGATATACGCAAAGTTATGCGAGAAAGAAGCAGATATTTTGGTATTGGATGCAATGATCTATGCGGCAGAGAATTACGATAAAGTTTCAGAGGCTGAAATTTCTAGAGTATTATCAAAGAAGACAGATCGCCCATTTGATTCCGCTAGAGGTGCGGTGAGAGGATTTAAGCAGAGAATACGAAAAAGAAATATTAGAAAGGAGGATATTGCATGAAGATAAAAATTAAAATAAAAAAGGGGCGGAAACCTTCCGCAATTCTGTTAATAGTTGCGTTCGTACTTTTGATAGTTACGAAGATAATAGGGAACGTCATTATAGGAGGACTGGCGGTAGTGTTTGCAATGGCGGTAGCTGCATCGATTGTTACTGCTAGGGTTGGCGATTTTATTAGTAAAAGGAAAGAAGAAGAGGACGTATAAAGGTTCGATTTAAGAAAGAAGGCGGAGGAAGTCTGTTATTCGATGAACGGTGCATAAATGAATACATTCAAAATAATCATGCGTGAGAAATTGACGCACTGGACATAGAGAAGGGGATATCAATAATGAATACATATAAATCAATTAAAAAAGTAATGTTAGTAGGAATCACGGCAACGGCGCTATTAAGTGGGTGCGGTGGTTCCAACGAAGGTAACACTAACGAAGGTAAATCTAACGAAAGTCAGTCTAACGAAGTCAATGCTGAAAAGTCATCGAAAGAAATCGCGCAGGAAATGTACGAAGCCGAAAAGAAATCGAAGGAAGTCGAAAAAGAACTGAATGCATTACGCGAATCTGAGAACAGTGAATTCTTTATTGACTTTAACATCAAAATTGACGGTAAGAAGCCGCAGAAACTAACATTTGACCTGCCGAATGAGGAAGGTAATTTATCTTTGGACGCATTTAAATCGCTAAAAGTCGGCATATCTCCGAAAAAGATCGCCGAAACGTTATCTAAAAATGTTAGTAATGCGTCATTTATGCGTATCAAACAGTACGGCAAGAAGTGGGAGGGTACAATGTACACATATGAGTACGAACATAACGGAATAGTAACTCAGATTGAAGTGTATTTCACTCACGAAGACGACGAATTGAAGTTATACGGCGCACGTCGTACGGAAATAAACCGCGCTAATGAGTCGAAACAAACGACGCTGGACAATAAACGTGGATTCATCGGACAAGGAGCGGATACGGCAAAGGATACACCTAAGAATGATCGCGTAGCAGATACGACTAGCAAATCTACTGACAAGCCCGCGCCTAGTAAGGCGGATACACCTGCAAAGAGTGCAAAGTCTGCTATTCCTAACGATTATTGCGGACATGGACACGATGAAACGAAGCAAGAAGCGCACGGCTGCGACAAGATTATTGATGAAGAAGCGCACCAAAGGCATCTGCGACAACAGGAAGAGGAATACCGCAAACAGAAAGAGGCACAACAACGCGAAGAAGAGGCAAACCGCAAGTATGATGAAAACGGCACGGTGCTTTTAGATGATGGTACACCAGCGCTAACAGAGGCGGAAAAGGCAAGAATCCAACGTCAAGAAAAACGATGGAATACGCCTAGCGGTGGTATTGGCGATAAGTGGCAAGATGAATTAAAAGAAATGGAAGAGAAGGAAGCGCAAGAGAACGCACAATAGCAAAGGCATTTGCGGCGGAGTATGGATAGCGAAAGTATTGCGAGAGTAAACGTAGATTATCGAGAGTGCAGTCGGTAAATAAGTGACTACATTTATTTGGGCGATTTACTATAAAAATCATAATTTCATAGATTTGTACTTTTCTCTACTAATTTAAACACGTAATAGAGTCCGTCAGAAGTACGGACATAAAAAACAAGGCTACCTTAAGCGGCGTCCTTGTTTTTTTATTACGTATATATAAAGCGGAGGGGGAAGTTAGTAAATGCAAATTACTGTTCTTTAAGATCAGGAAACTGATTTAAATACTCAATAGCTAACCTCATTACGTAATCGCAATCTACATCATGAAATGTATCATCTTGCATTTTGTAATTAAACGATGGGATTAAATACTGAATATGCATACCAACTTCTTGTATTAATAGTGGTCTATCATCATCTCCACGTTTATTCTTCATTAAATAATGTACTTCTGTATAATCAGGACATGCATAATGAGAAATGAAAATTAAAAATGATACATATACAAAACGTTTAATTTCTTTTTCTTGTTTAAATATGTAATTATAGTATCTATCCCATTTCTCAATAAGTATCTCTGCAAGCCTTAGAAACGCTCTAGGATTATGAATATTAAGATTACTCGACAAAACTTTCGATACATCATAATATGATTCCCCGATAGCCCATTCATCTGGACTGTTTCTATGAGTATAATTATCCCGTAATGAAGAATCATAAAAGCTAGCAGGTTTATCTGGTGCAAATATAAAATGATGATCTTCTAAATAGAAATACGCTAGTAGTGCTCCCTGCAATTCTAAATGTGATTTTTTATCGTAATCAAGATATTTCATGATATAATTTTCAGAGAGCGTCTTAATTTGATATTTTGTGTTAATAAGGTAACTTCTTTGAAAAATCTTTTGTAAATAGTAATCGGGTTTACTAACTCCTTTTTCTTTTAAAGCATCAAACACCACCTCTTCATCCATAGCTACTACGAAAAATAGCCCAGGTAAGTCTAAATTAGATTTAATCATTTGAAAGACGGTGACAACTTCATCTGGGAATAGTCTATCTAACTCATCAATCATAATTACTATTTTTTGTCCGTCTTCTCTGAGGGTTTCATCTAACATAGTATTTAAATCTTTTTTTCTCTTTGATAAAGGTTTCTCGTCAAATAACGCATCACTAACTACTTGTGTTGCATCACCTGCAATTGTACTTGCCGTGGTAGCTGCTGCCGGTGCAAAACCGTGCATATATGCTCCAGCAAATGTTAAAGCCTTTGTTGCTGAAGGTATTATTTTTCGTGCATACTTGAAGAATGCATTTTTCGCATTTTGGAAATCACCTTCGTCCATTGCATAATATATTTCTTCAAACAAACTTTTTATCAAATCTTCTTTTTCAGTAATCATCCACGGGTTAAAGCGTACAACTTTACATTTTCCTTTATCTAATTTAGTTTCTATAAAATTTAACATTGTAGATTTCCCTGCACCCCATGAACCATTTATCGAAAGAGAGTACGGTAGTTTTGGTGAAAAATGATTAATAAATGTAGCGATGTCCTGAGCTTTCTCTTCAAAAAGTCTATCCTTTTCTATATCTTTTAAAGGTAAATATTGTAAGTCTTCTATTACTTGTTTTCCTCCCTAGATCGTTAAACTATTCTATAAATCTTATTACATAATATAATTATTGTATTAATTTAACAATAAAACAAACCACTTTTTGAGCGCACTTCCTGCGTACTTGCTTCTTTTTTTGGATGCTTTATCGATTTTCTACGTCTCTTTGCTCGTATACTTAACATAACTTAACATCGGACGCCATTCCCACTGTTATACCCCATCCTACATACTTCCGTTTGACCAGCCGAATGCTCGTGACGCACGTTCGCCTCTCGAACTCCACCTTTCAATTAGTGTATATCGTATACAGATTTCCGTTATGCAAGCGCTGCGTAAACCGCATAACAACAACGTTTACTATTTATGCATAAACGTCGGCATTTTGTTGGTGCTAACCTCAATGTAAACTCGTGTAATATTTTCGGTGAAAAGGCGAATCTGTTGCGAGAGTAGGCGCCATACGCATGTGAATGAATGCAAATATGTTTGCGAGAGTTTACAATTTAGCGAGAAATTTTCGTATGAATTACGATAGGTTAACGTTGAGTTATCGCCTTTATATTAGCTGGAAAGGCCGAGAGAAAGACCGATCTCAAAAACCAGGGGGTGCAGCGAGATAAGTTTCACGATAAATAAAAAGACCGACCAAAAGCGGCCGATCCTTCACACATTATAATACGAATTCGTTTAAACTGTTTTCGATTTCTTCGCTAGTAATTCCGATATATGTCAACGTAACATGCGGATGACTATGATTTAATATTGTTTGCAGCTTCGCAACGTCCTTCGTTTGCTTATAGAACCAATAACCGAACGTTTTTCTCATCGTGTGAGTTCCGATGCTTTCTACTTCTGCGAATTCAGCGGCTTTTTGTAACTGTCGATATGCCTGCGTTGTCGTGATCGGCTTATCACCTTTTCTTGACGGAAATAACCATTCACTATCGTTAGCCTTCGCATAGGCTTGTACTTCTTCGTATATGTTCAATAGATTAACTTCACGGACTTTCTTTGTTTTTCCCTCTGAAACCTTTACGATCTTTCTACGAATAACATCCGATGTTTTCAACTTCAAAAGATCTCCGACACGTAATCCCGTATTAATACCGATAAGGAATAATATGTAATCTCTTTCAGAACAATGACGTTTCAAAGCCCACTTCATATCCTCTATTTGTTCTTTACTGCGGATCGGCTGCACGTCCTTAATTTGATTCATGTTATTCCCTCCTATTATAAACCTACTATTTATGCGGTTTTGAATGTACGTTTTTTTAATGTATTTATAGAATATCATCGAAACGCGTACACGTCAACGGTAACAATGAAATGAATGTACGTTTTTATCTAAATTCATACATTCGACCAGGATGCGCATTGTATTACGAATAGGCCCGTATATATCTGCACATTATCAGCGGACCAGGGCACACGCTCATATATAACCAGGCCCGTATATGTATCGACCAACAGGCCAGCACCTATCGACAATAGCCCGACATACATCCCCGTTATATCATGGCCCACCACGTGGGGCCGTACGAGTCTGCACAGTACGTTGTATATGTATATGAATATCTGTATTAGAAATAGAATAGAAAACATTCTCGAAGCAACTGGTAAGCCTGGTGGGTATCTGTCACGCTCTATCATATGCCAGCGGCTGGGCTTATGTCTGTATACTATCATGTCGCAGGCTGCTGCAATGCATCATGTTGTCTATCATCGTGAGTAGCTGCGGATCTTTCTTCGTTCGTTCTTCTTTCTTCTTATTAAAATATATTATCGAATCGAATTGTAATTGTTCTTTGTTTGTTGAGATCTTCTTTGATCAAGATCGTTCGAAGTTAGTTGCGCTCTTTCTTCTTATTAATATAATAGTTTGATCAATCGTAACTGAATCGAATTGCAATCGAATCGTAATTGATTTCGTTTGTTTAAATCATTCTTATTTTGCGTGAAAGAAATCAGCGAAGAAAAGTCTTTCTTGTTTCGTTGTCGCAGTCGAATCGAATTGAATCAGCAATGAAGCAAGCGGACCAGGCATGGCGATCCCGAATCGGAAAATCAGCCAATCCCCCCCAAAGGCCCAGCGATATCCCCAGCAGCAAGCGGCCAGAAATAGCGAGCACAATTTTTAAAATCGGGTAGTTAGATCGCGCGCCAACTGTCGCAGCCTCTCACGAAGTAACGTCGAATCTATCGACTATAATTTTGCGCTATCTCCTTCGAAAATCCTTCGCTTATTCTTCGTTAAATATACGTATATCTATTTTAAGGCCTATGACACCTTTCTAACACGTTCCTAGTAATTTTGATTTGTATTAGATCGATAGATAACGTGAAATAGCGTCGAATCTCGTAATCCGTTTTCGCAGTCTATCGAATCTATTTTACCCAGGGCGATCATTTTGCGTTATTTCGTTAACCGTAAAAAAATTTCGCAGCAATTTTTTAAAACAGGCCCGTTTTTAACCCAGGTTCTAAATTTAGAGCGCCTATGTTTTTGTAAGACAAGAAACGCAAAATAAATCGTAAGGCCGAAGCCTAAAATGTATAGGCGATTGCACCTATATTAAAAGGCGGGCCGTCGGCGATTATTTATATAAAAGATCTTCTCTATTAATCTATAACTTTTTATGCGTAGAGTGAGAGTATTCTTTTTATACTCGAAACTCAAATGATTAAGTAAAGATGAATAGATTAAAGCTGAATAAAGTAAAGTTGAATTCCGTATATCATGTTAGCCATCAAAAGGCCAGCATGTTAGCCACAAGAAGGCCAGCATGTTAGCTATCAAAAGGCCAGCATGTTAGCTACGGCACACGAAACCAAAATAAAACAGGAGGAATCGACGTGAAACTAACAATAAAACAGATAGCAGAAAACGGAAAGTTAGCGAGACAGGCGACAGAAAAGCAGCCTCAACAACCACTATATGATAAAAACGATTTCACGGACGGATCTGGATTTATTAGAACGCCGTCCCAACTAAGGTATTACACGGATCTATACCCGTACGGAATTACAACCGATGCAATGTGGATATATCAGTTAATTATCGACTGGTACAACCACGAAGACGGATCGGCATATCCTTCACAATATGTTATTGCTCGCAGACTTCGAAAAAGCGTTGCGACAGTAAAGAAGCACATTTCAGCGCTGCGAAGTGTCGGGCTTATCAGCGTACAATCTCGTGGTATCGGCCGATCTAATCAATATCTACCACTAAAGCCGCTAGACAAACAAACGATGTACGAGCGTTTCCCACTGGCAAAGGAATTTGCAGAAGAACATGAGGCGATTATTGATAAATACGAAGGTATCGACAGATCAACGATCGAGCCGAATAAGAAACGCCAAGACGAGAAAAAAGCCGAAGAAACTGCGGAAAATAAATAAAACATACGGGGGAATTCAAATGAAAAACACTATCAAAAACCAACCAAGCGTAAGAAATACAGAAAAGGACTTCGACATTATCAAAATGGAGCCGATCAGCGTCGGAAATAGAAAGAATTCAATAGAAAGATATATTGCAACGCTATCCGATGGAACGAAGCGAAACTTTAAACGCTGCGCGTCTGAATGTGGTGAAATGCTTACATACGAATCATTCTCGAATTATAAAAGTAACAAAGACGGCCGCCGCAACGAATGTGGGCAGTGTATATCGAAATACAGTCGTAAAAAGAAAGCGGAGAACGTAGCGAAAGCGCGCAAAGACGGCAAACGTATTTGTTCGGTATGTAATGAAGAAAAGAAGATATCAGAGTATACAACCGACGGCAAGGGATATAGAAAAGAATGTCGCAAATGTAAGGTCAAGAACGATATCCTTCGAAATCACGCTAGAAAAAGCCGAAAACACGGGCTACACGTAAAACTAGACGGTGAAGGGATCGAAGAATTCAAGAGTATCGTAATGAATGCAGCTTGCGTATTGACGGGCAGCTTCGAAAATGTTTCAAACGATCATATTATTCCAACTTCGCTAAAAGGCGGATCACACATAGGCAACCTATTACCGATACGACGCGAATTAAATTCTTCTAAAGGGTCTCTTCCATTCTTTTTATGGATCAGAACGAAGAATTTCCGCGATATCTCGAAAAAATACGGCGTTGAACCTGGACGCGTTCAATTTTATATCGAGTTTGCAGCCTATCTAAATCGAATGACGTCCGATCAGTATGAAAGATATACGTTATTTGTTTGGAAGATGCAGCAGAACGAAGAAACGAAGCACATAACGGCAAATCCTACGAAATCAGAAGCACTCGAATATAGTACGGGCGGATTGACGTGGCTCGATCATGAGGACGTTCGATATTATCGACCAACAATAACGGCCCAGGAAAGAGCCGAGATTTATGCGAAGTTTGACGCAGAACAAGCGATTCAATAAAAAAGTTTCGTAAAAGTTAACCGATCAGATTGCACACGCTGCGCATATTACTACGACGACGAAAAAGGGAAGTGAAAAACGTTACGACAGTGTTACGTTTTATTACAAATGTGTTACAGGTACAATCTGAAGGCCCGCAGAAGTACATATGTAATGAACCTTCTCTTTCAGTTTTCAATCCTATTAGTTTAGTTGTCATAGTTTTGTAAGGCTGCTGTTTTTAGTAAGCTAGTAGCCTTTTTCTCCTAATACATACGAGATCTAGTGAAAAAACAGTATATCCACTTAATAGATTCTTTTTATTTGATCAAACGGGATGAGATATCCCGACAAGAAAGGAAGTAACATATATGATCACATCAAATATTCTAGCATTGATATTGAAACTTTCAGCGTTAAAACAATATGATTTCGCTGAACAAGTCGGAATATCGCAAGCAGCGTTGTCACGATATATAAGCGGTGAACGCGAAATCCCTCACGAAGTAGCCGCAAGAATCATGGCGAAAATCGGTGATCATAATTTGTTTTTGCTGCAAACCTACGACAGTGGCTTGAAAACCGCGGGGGCCGATATTAAAAACAGAATGAGAGGGCGCGATTAAATGGGACACTACGAAAAAGAATACGTAACAAAAGCAGCGATAAAAAGGCCGCTAGTGGTCGCAGATCTAGTCGAATATAGAGGATATCAATTTTTAGTTGCGTTTTTATATTCGAATTCTTACGTAATTGCACAAATTATCGTACCTACTCGCGAGTATATGAAAGACGGGATCAGCATCGCGGACAAGCTAAAAGAGATCGTTCGCGTTAACAGTAATGTATTCGACAAAATTCCGTTTGATCTTTATACGTGTAGCGAAGAAATTTTCGGCGCAACGCTAAAAGATCCGTATATTATGGCCCAACTGAAGCCGCAAGCAGATTGCAGCGAATGTACAAGCGTTATGAATAACGACAAAGTTAGAGAAGCGCTAGACGATCTTTATATTAACGAATATCAAGACGAGATCCGAGAGGCGCAGAAGGAAGAACGAGATCAAAAACGAGGCATTCGAAATGTAATTCGTAGGGCGTTCGAATACATACGTCAAAAGGCTGCGAATTTTATCGAATGGTTAAAGGTATAAGCACACCAACTGGCTTTACTAACGAAGTTATTAACGGCTTTATGTCGTTTCTATAAATCAAACAAACTATAAAACATACGGGGGAATTTAAAATGGTAAAAGTACAAGTAAAGGCACTAGAAAACTGGGAACTAATGCAAAAATTCGAAACACAACACGAAAAGGCGCAGGAAATGAAAGCGCGATACGGTCAAAAAGTACACGATGCAGATGCAGAAATCAAAGAAGCAACGGTGAAATACGAAATGTTACTGCGAAGAGAGTTCGAAGGGGAAGACGTTGCAGCAGCTAAGCAAAAAGCGCTAGAAGATATGGAAAAAGCGAAGGCAGCCTATGAAGTTGCACAAGAAGAGTCAGGCAAGGCCTACAAGTATTCGAACGAATATCTTCACGGAAAGATCACGATACCAGATATCATTAGCGATTTTAATCAAAATGTCGCGCCACAAATCAAAAAAGAAGACGTATTTCCGCTATATGAGCAAGCAGAAAACGCGTTATACGACTATTACGACGCTCTAGCAAAGATTTATAGTATTGCGGAAGAGGTACGACCTACGATCGATTGGTTGAACGAAATAAAGCGAGGACAAAAAGGGCCGATGCCAGTAATTCATAATCCTGCAAAAGGATCAAATATGTATCTTCCAAGAGTAACAAACAAAGTTCTTCAAGATGTCGAAAACTATCGATTCGTTCCAGAAGGTTATAACGGATTGACAAAAGAACAAGAGTATAAAAATGACATGGCAAAGTACAAAGAAGAAGCAGCGAAATAATAAACGAGGGACGAGGAGGCGCTATGCCTCCGACTCTTAATCGTAACTATATCGGAGGAAATCAAAAATGAAAACAAACTACAATCCGCATAATGAAGAGAGAATCGAAGGGCCGAATGTTTCCGAGGTATTACAAGCCGCGTTCAAACGTTACGGCCACGAAAACTACATAGCAATGAACGTTCAAACGTACGACAATCCGCACTGGAT
The DNA here is from genome assembly GCF_002976445.1 of Bacillus sp. MYb56. Classification (NCBI taxonomy): domain Bacteria; kingdom Bacillati; phylum Bacillota; class Bacilli; order Caryophanales; family Bacillaceae; genus Bacillus; species Bacillus sp. MYb56. The sequence goes on along the minus strand of NZ_PCOH01000002.1, from coordinate 222,609 downwards.
CGCGGAAACCCGTATTCAAAAAGGAAACGCGGGCATTGTCGAAGATCCGAGAGGCATTTCGTCCAGGTTTGCGGATTCTATCGAATAAAATTTCACATATCACAATATAAACCGAAAAGGAAATGATAACATGACGAAGATCAACAATAATATAGACAATCAAAAGGCGCAGCTTATGGCGACTTATAAACGAATATTAGAAAAAGAGGGCCGCGAATTCGACGAAAAAGAATTCGAAGTATTACTAACGTTAAACGGATTGCACGAAGAACCGAGAAAGAAAACCGTTATACACGGATTAGTAGTCGCTAGAGATCTGAATTCGAATTAATAACGAAGAATTGCGGGGCCTGGCGGCTTCGCTCTTTTATTTAACGAAGGAGGCCACAAAATGGAAGAACATACGAAGGACTACGCACATAATATCGAAGCTGCAAACGAGCATATCAATACATACGTGATTAGCAACGAAGACTGGGCCGAAGCGGATGAAGCGAAAAAGATCCGTTTGATGAATTCTGCGGACAGGGCGTTACATGCCCGCTTTAAAGGGGGCCACGTTCCCAGAGAATGCAATCTATGAATTCAGCGCATATTTAGCGATAGTTTATAACGATACGAATCGAATGCAGCAACAGGGAATTGCATCGTTTAGTATTACGGGGGTCGGATCGTTCACATTCAAAGAAAACAACGTTTCTAGTGCGAATGGGCAGCCGTTATCGGAACTTATCCCCGACAGTGTGTTACAATTAAACGAAGCGGAAAGCGAGGATCTCCAATTGACTGGACGTGTGATTAGTTGGACAGTTTAAGAAGGTTGTATAAAAAGGGAGATGGCGCAAAGATGGCGAGAGCAAACGAGAATGATATAACGGAGAAATTGGCAGAAGGTCACCGAAAATATGGTGACGGCAACTTTACAATACAGAACATCGGCGATGAAACTAATTCGAATTGGACTGTCGTAAAAAATGTGAGGAAGGGATCAGCAGGCATCCGAGAAGAGGAAGATATATTAAGACTGCGATCAAAATATATAAAATAGTGCGGAAATGGACGGGGAGCAATTCGCCTGTCTTTCTTTTTATAGACTATATGCGAAAATTACGATACTGAGAGACGCAATTCTAGACGATTAGATTTAATATGATGAACAGTTCGCCTATATGCGTTCTATTTCGATTTAATTAGATTAAGAGACGGGCGGAAGTGAGGTGAGCGGCAGATTTGCTACACCTTTTTTATTATTTATGTGATATATTTAGAAGATAATATCGTAAAAATTAGATGATGCGATATTACGCAAGTTGCGTAATAAGAGGGAGATGATCATGTGAAAATTGAAGAAGTACTAGCGTTGTTGAAAGAAAGTAACGCTAAGGAAGTTGGAAAAGAAATGGGTATGTGTGATAAAAGATTGTTAAGAGGGTTAAAAAATGCGGGGTATGAATATAGTAAAAAAGGCGATATAGGTTGGTATTTTATAGGACAAGGAGAACCTCCTTTGAAAACGGATATTCGAGAATTTATAATGGTCGCGAATGATACGAAGATAGAAAATACAGATGATGTACTTACGAAAAAAGACGTAAGTGAAGTACGGAAAATGCTAAGCGAATGGGTTCCGATTAAAAACGCAGTTAATGAGATTATGCAAGAAAAGGAAAAGATTTCGGCGCAGAAGAATACTAGTCCGATTCATTCGTTATATATGCGTATTGGAGAAAGTGGGACGCAAGAAAAGGTGAGCAGAACAGTGAAACTCGGCAAGGAGATATGTACGAAATTAGGTACAGTCGAAGATAAGCATCGTTTAAATCGTGATGAAATTGTAGAGTTTGCGCTTTTTGAGTTCTTCGAGAAGTATAAGGTGTAATTGCGGTGAGAGGGATGTGGATTTTTGCTATCTACGTCTCTTTTTCGAATATAAGTGCGGAAAGTTACGCCGAGAAATTACGTTGTTAGGTACTTTAATGGTAGCAATTCTTGTGATTATATTGCTAGGTGTTTAGCGTCTTAAATTATTAATGGATTTTAGAGGAGATTTTTAAATAATTCTTTAAAAAAAGTAATAAAACAACTTATATCATAATTATAAGTTGTAATGATAAGCATGTTCTAGTAGAATTGTTTACAGATGAAAATAAAGGAATCGTAAATTACGGATTTCTGTTAAAATTGGAGAAGGGTTGAGAAACCCTAGGTATTAGTAGGAGGACACAAATGATTACAGTAAGTAACGTTAGTTTGCGTTTCGCGGATCGCAAATTATTTGAAGATGTTAACATAAAATTCACGCCAGGTAATTGCTACGGTTTAATTGGAGCAAACGGTGCTGGTAAATCAACATTTCTAAAGATTTTATCTGGAGAAATTGACCAATCAACAGGTGACATACATATTACGCCAGGTGAGCGTCTAGCAGTATTAAAACAGAATCACTTCGAATATGAAGAGTTCCCTGCACTAGAAACAGTAATGATGGGTCACACACGTCTTTATAAAGTAATGCAAGAGAAAAATGCAATTTACATGAAAGAAGACTTTAGTGATGAAGATGGCATGCGTGCTGCAGAACTTGAAGGTGAGTTCGCTGAGCTAAACGGTTGGGAAGCTGAGTCAGAAGCTGCAATCCTTCTAAAAGGATTAGGTATTGGTGAAGATATTCATGATAAAAAGATGTCTGAATTAACAGGGGCAGAGAAAGTAAAAGTATTACTTGCTCAAGCTTTATTCGGTCAACCTGACATTCTATTACTAGATGAGCCTACCAACCATTTGGACTTAAAAGCGATTCAATGGTTAGAAAACTTCTTAATGAACTTTGAAAATACAGTTATCGTTGTATCCCATGACCGTCACTTCTTAAATAAAGTATGTACGCACATGGCTGACCTTGATTTCGGTAAAATTCAATTATATGTTGGTAACTATGACTTCTGGTATGAATCAAGCCAATTAGCATTAAAACTAACGCAAGATTCTAACAAGAAAAAAGAAGAAAAAGTAAAAGAGTTACAAAACTTTATTGCACGCTTTAGCTCAAATGCATCTAAAGCGAAACAGGCAACTTCTCGTAAAAAATTGTTAGATAAAATTACATTAGATGATATTAGACCATCATCACGTCGTTATCCGTTCGTTGGTTTCACACCAGAACGTGAAGTAGGAAATGACCTATTAACAGTTGAAGGTATTTCGAAAACGATTGATGGCGAAAAAATATTAGATAATGTGAACTTCACTTTAAATAAAGGTGATAAAGTTGCATTTATCGGACGTAACGATATTGCGATGACAACATTATTTAAAATTCTTATGGGTGAAATGGAGCCAGATAGCGGTTCATTCAAATGGGGTGTAACAACATCTCAAGCTCATTTCCCAAGAGATAACTCTGAGTACTTCGAGAACAGTGATTACACTTTAATTGATTGGTTACGTCAGTTCTCTCCACAAGATGAATCAGAAAGTTTCTTACGTGGTTTCTTAGGCCGTATGCTATTCTCTGGTGAAGAAGTAAAGAAAAACGTTTCTGTTTTATCTGGAGGAGAAAAAGTTCGCTGTATGTTATCTAAAATGATGTTAAGCGGTGCAAACGTATTAACACTTGATGATCCGACGAACCATTTAGACCTTGAGTCTATTACAGCATTAAACAACGGTTTAATCACATTTAAAGGAACATTACTATTCACTTCTCATGACCATCAGTTCGTACAAACAATTGCAAACCGTATTATCGAAGTAACGCCAAACGGTGTAGTTGATAAGGTAGCAACGTATGATGAGTTCTTAGAAAGTCAAGAACTTCAAAAACAAGTTGATGCAATGTACAAAGGTCAATAATAAATGATTAAAACCCTCGCTTTCTATTATGAGAGCGGGGGTTTTTTTAAGTAAACAAATATTCGTTTTAATATAAAGTGGGGGGAGGATTAAAATGAATAATTATTCAAAAATAACATTAGCGATGGTAAGAAATTTTTGAAGCGTGGATAAACCCTGAAATGATGAAGAAATGGTTTTTTACATTGGAAGGGACGGATAAAGTAACGGGAAATACTCCTGAAGTAGGAGGGAGTTGGGAAATTATTGATCATCGTGGCGGAAAAGATTATCGAGCAATTGGGGAATATATCGAAATGAATCGTCCTAAAAAAATTAGTATTTACATTAAAAACGCCGCAGTTTAGTGAATTATTAGATAAAATCACAGTTGAAATAAAAGAGAAACAACAAGGATTTAAAATGATATTTTCACAAAATATAATCGTTGCTCATGAAGAAGATTGGACAAAATATGATGTTGAAAAAGCTTTAAAGGGGTGTCATGCTGGCTCTGAGCATGATTGGAATGTAATATTCATGGGACTGAAAGAATTGGTTAAAAGAAGAAGGAATAGCTACAAAGGATGATAAACGGTAGTCGAAAAAGTGTAGTTTACATGAATGTACCAAAATTGGAGATAGGTTAGTTTGCAAATGAGGAAATAAAGGATTATAGTTTGTGGAGTCATAATTAGTGGATGAGCCTTGGGAGAAAACAGGAAATGTTACAAATGTATTTTGTTAAATAGAAACCAAGGTCAAAATGTTTAAAAAGAAATAGTTGAATAAATAAAAGCTACAAATTATAATTACTAATATTCTTCATATAGTTAAACAAATAAAATCTATTTGAAGAAGAGAAATTGAATAGAGAGACAGACTTATATAAAATAAGCCTTGGATGATCAAAAGAGGTGGAGAGATGCAACAATTTTTATTGAAGAGTAAACGAGTATTAAGTAATCATTTTGGATTTTTCGTATTTGCCGTTATTTTACTTTGGTTAAAAACATATGCCGCATATGTGACAGAATTTAATTTAGGGATATCGAACACAATCCAAAAGTTCTTACTGTTTTTCAACCCGTTAAGCTCAGCGGTTCTATTTTTAGGGCTCGCACTATTCGCAAAAGGGAAACGAGCTTACATTTGGTTAATTATTATTAATTTGCTAATGTCTATACTTTTATACGCAAACGTAGTATATTATCGCTTTTTCAGCGACTTTATTACGTTCCCGACATTAACACAATCGAATAACTTTGGAGATTTAGGTGGTAGTATTTTTGCATTGCTACACTTATATGATCCACTATATTTCTTAGATACAATTATTTTAATTGTTTTAGTCGCAACGAAATTTGTAAATCCTAAACCAATCCGTGTTGCGAAGCATAAATTATCTCTAGTATTTGTAGCAGGTATTTTATTATTTAGCGTTAACTTAGGTCTGGCAGAATCTGACCGTCCTGAATTGTTAACAAGAACATTTGACCGCAATTATATCGTGAAATATTTAGGGGCGTACAACTTTACGATTTATGATGGTATTCAAAGTGCGAAAGCATCAACAGAACGAGCATTAGCGGATGGAGATAATATGACAGAAGTTAGAAACTATCTTTCATCAACTTATGCAAGTCCAAACCCTGAGTATTTCGGTAAAGGAAAAGGAATGAACGTAATTTATATTCATTTAGAGTCATTCCAAAACTTTTTACTAAACTACAAGCTAAATGGTCAAGAGGTTACACCATTCTTAAACTCATTTACAAAAGATGCGAATACGTTATACTTTGATAACTTCTTCCATCAAACAGGACAGGGGAAAACATCTGATGCGGAGTTCATGTTAGAGAACTCAATGTTTGGATTACCACAAGGATCTGTTTTTACAAATAAAGCTCATAACACGTATCAATCAGCACCGGCTATTTTAGGACAACAAGGATACACATCAGCAGTGTTCCACGGTAACTACAAAACATTCTGGAACCGTGATGAAATTTATAAATCATTTGGTTTTAATAAATTCTTTGATGCGTCATACTACGATATGAATGAAAAAGATGTAGTAAACTATGGCTTAAAAGATAAACCGTTCTTTAATGAATCAATTCCGTTATTACAAACGTTGAAACAACCGTTCTATACGAAGTTCATTACGTTATCGAACCATTTCCCTTATCCGATTGATAAAGCGGAAGCAACGATTGAACCAGCTAAAACAGGTGATTCATCAGTAGATACGTACTTCCAAACAGCACGCTATTTAGATGAATCTGTAAAAGGATTCATTGATTACTTGAAACAATCTGGTCTATACGATAACTCAATTATCGTTATGTACGGTGATCATTACGGTATTTCAGATAATCATAGTGCAGCAATGTCTCAAATAATGGGTAAAGAAATGAACGCATTTGAAAATGCTCAATTACAACGTGTACCATTAATCATTCGCGTACCAGGAATGGAAGGCGGCGTACAACATCAATACGGCGGAGAAATTGACGTTCTTCCAACGTTATTACACTTACTAGGTACAGATACGAAAAATTATGTCCAATTCGGATCAGATTTATTATCACCAGAGCATAAACAAGTCGTTCCGTTCCGTAACGGTAACTACGTAAGCCCAACAGTTACTGCACTTAACGGCAAATACTATGATACAGCGACTGGGAAACCTGTAGAATTTACAGATGAAATAAAACAAAATGAGCAAATGGTTCAAAAATCACTAAAATACTCCGACCAAGTTGTTAACGGTGACTTATTACGATTCTACACACCAGAAGGATTTACACCGGTAGAACCTTCTAAATATAACTATAACAATCGTGATAAAGATAAAACGAAGGTGAAGACGACTGAAGACGGGGAAACGAAATAAATAATAAAAAATCCTACTCGTATAGAAAACGAGTAGGATTTTTTGTTTTAAGATTTACTTTCGGATTTTTGGAGTGCTACTTTTTTAGGCATAAAACATGCAATAATCAAAGCTACAAAGGATAAGACTAACATAAATACGTACGCATCACTTGAGCTGAAGATAGAAGCTAATTTCGTTACTTGCATAGCTGATATGCTTCCGTTCTCACTAGATAACTGTGAAGTATGTGAAGTGGATTGAATTGTATACACAGTAATAATGACTGCTGTTCCTATAGCACCTGCTAATTGACGTACGGTATTATTCACTGCGGAACCATGTGAACCCAGTTCTCTTGGTAAAGCGTTTAAACCTGCTGTATTTAAAGGCATCGAAATGAAACTTAGTCCAATGCGTAGAATAATGGTACGAACCATTAAATACATATAAGTGGTGGATTCGGTTAAATCAATTACACCCCACATCGATATAATGATACATATTAAACCTGTAATAAAGAGTGGTTTTGCCCCGTATTTATCAAACATTTTACCTGTGATAGGTGATAAGAAGGCATTAATTACAGCGCCAGGTAATAGAAGTAAACCTGATTCAAAAGCAGTAAAACCTCGTCCGTTTTGCAAGTAAATCGGTAAAAGAATTAAATCAGCATACATAATCATCGTAATGAGTACGTTAATGACTGATGTAAGAGTGAAAATTTTATACTTAAATACGGATAAATTTAATAGTGGATCGCTAGACTTTATTTGACGTAAACAGAATAGAGTTGTAACAATTATTCCGATGATAATTGTAGTAATAACAACTGGATGATCCCATCCTTTACTTCCTGCACTACTAAATCCGAATATAATACAACCAAAGCCAATCGTTGATAAAATGACACTTACGATATCTAATTTTGCTTTTGTTGTCTCAGCAATATTCATTAAATATTTTAGCGCGAGAATAATAACAATTAATACAAATGGAGCGAATCCAATAAATAACCATCTCCATGATACATATTCAATAATAAAGCCAGATAATGTTGGAGCGATGGCTGGCGCAAAAATTATGGCGAAACCGATGGTTCCCATAATACTGCCACGCTTTTCACTAGGGTATAAATATAAAATAACTGTCATCATTAGTGGCATAATAATTCCTGCTCCAACTGCTTGAATCATTCTTCCTGTTAACAAAATGCCAAAATTCATGGCGCATGCACAAAGAACAGTCCCGATAAACAAAGAGAGCATCGAGCTAATAAACAGCTGCCTTGTTGTAAATCGTTTCATTAAAAATGCAGTAATTGGCACTAGAACGCCATTTATGAGCATAAAGCCTGTTGATAGCCATTGCACGGTTGCAGCTGTAACATCAAATACTTCCATTAAATTACTCATCGCTACATTTAATAGCGTCTGATTTAATGTTGATAAAAAACAACCGGAAATGAGCACAATTAATATAATTTTTTTATTTCTTTCTGATATTTCCTTTTGCATTGGTAAACTCCTTCATTGTTGTCTTGATTTATCGACATTGTGTCGATAAAATTAATGGTAACAAAATAAATTTTCTTTGACCATGAACAGTTTTGTTGAAAATGTTCACTACTCGACATAGAAGGTATGCACTGTCGAGTAAGTAAAGAGAAAATCTATAAAGGAGTTTCAAAATGTCTACACCTAAAAAAGAAGATCCTCGTACAGTTCGTTCAAGAGAAATGTTTAAAAATGCTGTTTTTTCTCTCCTATGTGAGAATCCTAGTATTTCAAGTTTAACGGTTCAGAAAGTCGCAACAAAAGCAGGATTAAACCGAACAACCTTTTACTTACATTATCAAGATATTCAAGATTTACTAGACCAAATCACGAATGAGATTTCAAATGAACTTTCAAATAAAATAGCTGATTTAATACATGCAAAAGATTTATCAGAAAAACAAAAGCTAACACAATTACTTGATTATTTATATAACCACCGAAATTATTTATTTATATTATTTAAAATGAATCAATTTGAGGAGCAACTATTTTTATTTTTAAAAGAGTTAATAGAAACGAGAAGAGAGAATACGAAAAAGGATCTGCCTGATGATTATGTTGCGGTTGATATTAAAACAGCTTCATTGGTAGGTATTATCATGTGGTGGATAAGGAATGGACTTCACTTTAGTTCAGATTATATCGCAAATCAAATTTATTTCATGTACAGAGGGTAATGAGTTAAAAATATTTTATGTATCGATACATTGTATTATTAAGTGCGACACCTAAAGAAAAAAGCCCATATCGCTTCGTATAAAGTAGAAGTTAACACATCACTTACTTCATACAGAAAACTGCCCATGAAGGGTTTCAGGAAGAACTGTCGCACTTAGATTGACAAATTGTCTTTAAAATAAAAAATCGTATTGTATAATTTCATATGCCGCATGTATATAGTAAAATTTTTAAATGAAAGTACAATCATTGCACTGTGCATAAACAAGAATTTGGACTTAATTTTAGAAGAGATACAAGATAAGATATTAATAGAAAGCGATTTCAAACTCTAATTTTGCAAAGATAGTATCTATACTTGCAATTCTATTTAAGAACAAGTATAGAAAGGGTGTATATCATATATGATATTAGATAATCGAAGTATAAGTATTTTACAGCAAATTATTCAAGCGGATAGCTATGTTTCTGTATCTCAATTAATGGAAGTCATACAAGTTTCAAAGCGAACAATTTATTATGATATGAAGAAAATAGAAGATTGGTTAGTTGCAGAGGATTTAAATTCATATGAATATATTCGCCCTTTAGGCTACTGTTTTGATAATGAAACGAAGCAAAGAGTGATAAAAAAGTTAAATGGATTTACAACAAGCCAATATGAATATTCTCCACATGAACGAAAAATATTGCTGGTTCTTTATATACTAACAATGGAGAAAAGGATTCTATTAGAAGACTTAATAGAACTTGTGCAAGTCAGTCGTAATACTGCTCTTGCTGACTTAAAAAAAATAAAAGCAGAGTTAGTGAAGTTTAAGCTCGCATTAAAATTTAATCGTAAACATGGCTACAATATTATAGGGAATGAACATGGAAAACGAAATATATTAATCTTAAATCTTTCACAAATAATTTCAAAGCATGGATGGGAATATTTAATATCGCATGTGAAATATATTACGAATGATAATAAAAATGTAAAAGGTAATAAAGATCACGAGGAACTTCTTATAATAAAAAATATTTTATCAAATTGTGAAGAGCTTTTAGGGGTCCAGTACACAGATGAGGTACTTGAAAGTTTAAGCGTTTACATGTATTTATTCCGCAATCGTATTGTAAATGGAAAATGTGTTGAGATGGAAGATGCTGAAAAGGATGTACTAAGAGAAACAAAACAATTTGAAGCAGCAAAATATATTGCAAAACAGTTTGAAAGAGTATTTTTCGTGGATTTTCCAATAGATGAAATTTATTATATTACGACTCATTTGTTAGGAGCAAAAGTAAATGCTCAACAAAAAGATTTTGAAAAAAGTGAGATTGATGGAATACATTCAATGGTCGGATATATGATAAAGGATTTTCAACATTATGCTTGTGTTATATTTCAAGATTTTAAAGGACTTGCTTCAGACCTATATCTGCATATGAAACCGGCATATTATCGTGTAAAGTACGGGATTGAAATAGAAAATCCATTACTTTATACAATCCAGCAAAATTATGAAGAAGTATATACTCTTACAAAAAAAGTAATTCATCATTTTGAAGAATATGTTGGAAAAATAGTTTCAGATGATGAAATGGCATATATTACTATGCACTTTGGTGCTTGGATGAGGAAAGAGGGAATCGTTCCCAGCCCAAGAAAAACCGCGCTACTTGTTTGTCCAAATGGTATTGGTACATCACGTATGTTGCAGTACCAATTAGAGCAAGTGTTTTCAAGTGTAGATATTTTAAAAGCCATTTCAAAGCGGGAATATGAATCAAATACATTTGATGTAGATTGTATTATTACTACAACTGAACTGGAGAAGGGGAAAATTCCTATCTTTATGGTAAATCCAATTTTGACCGATTCCGAAAAAGCATCGTTACTACGAAAAGTCAATGTAGCTTTATATGGCGAAAATCAAAATGATTCAGTTGATATGATGATGGGTATTATCCGAAAATACACAGACATTTTAGATGAAAAATCTTTAAAAAATGAATTGAGAGAGTTTATGAGTGGTCCGGTACATATTGATAAGGAGGAGAAATATAAGCCTATGTTAAACGAGCTATTAACTAGAGAATTTATAGAGCTTGAGAATCACGTTGAGACGTGGGAGGAAGCAATTCGTGTTGCGTCGGAACCTTTATTACAAAGTGGACATATTTCTGAAGAATATATTTCTGAAATGATTGCGAATGTAAAGAAGTTAGGCCCGTATATTGTAATTGCACCTAAAATCGCTATACCTCATGCTCGTCCAGAAGCAGGTGTCAAAAAATTAGGGATGAGTTTATTACAACTAAAAGAGGGTGTGTTATTTTCAGAAAAACAAGAGCATGCTGTAAATTTAATTATTGTATTAGCAGCTATAGATAACGAGACACATTTGAAGGCATTGGCACAATTAAGTGAGATGTTATCTGAACCAACGAACATAGAAATGTTAATGCATTCAAATTCAAAAGATAAAATGCTAGAAATGATAGCTAAATATTCTAATTAAAGGGGAGATTGAAATGAAAAAAGTATTAGTTGTATGTGGAAATGGATTAGGAAGTAGTTTTATTATAGAAATGAATGTAAAGAAAATATTAACTGAACTTGGTATGCAAGCTGAAGTTTCTCATACGGATTTAGCATCAAGTAAATCAGAACAAGCAGATCTATATTTAGGTGCGAAAGATATCATTTGCAACCTTGAAGATGGTACTCGCACAGTTGCTGGATTAACAAACATTCTAGATTTAAATGAAATTAAAGAAGCATTACAAAAACACCTGATGTAGAAACGGTGAAAGGGGAGTAGTGCTATGTTTGATTTAATAATGAAAGATATTTTGGGACAGCCTGCAATATTAGTTGGATTGTTTGCTATGTGTGGTTTACTATTGCAAAAAAAGAATTTTGCAGATACAGTTTCAGGAACATTAAAAACAATTATGGGCTTCGTCGTTTTAGGAGGCGGAGCCACTATATTAATAGGGGCTTTAGATGTTTTTGGTAAAATATTTGATAAAGCATTTCATATTAAAGGGATTATTCCAAATAACGAAGCTGTTGTTGCGATAGCACAGCAAACTTTAGGAACAGAAACGGCATTAATTATGGTATTTGGGATGATTGCTAATTTACTAATTGCACGATTTACAAGATTTAAATATGTATTTTTAACTGGTCATCATACCTTATTCATGGCATGTTTAATTTCAGCTGTATTTTCAACTACAGGGATGAAAGGCGCTTCACTAGTTATTAGTGGGTCTATTATTTTAGGATTACTTATGGTCATTTTTCCAGCTATACTTCAACCGTATGTTAGAAAAATTACGGGAATGGATGATATCGCAATTGGCCATTTCGGTTCAGTTGGGTATTTAGCAGCAGGATTTGTTGGTAGTAAATTTGGAAATAAGGAAAAATCTACAGAACAAATTAAAGTACCGAAGTCATTAGGGTTTTTACGTGATACATCAGTTTCTATGTCATTAACAATGGCTGTGTTATTCTTTATTGTTGCACCATTTGCTGGGAAAAACTTTATCGAAACAGAATTAAGTAACGGACAAAATTATCTCGTGTATTCATTCATGCAAGCAATTACATTCGCTGCGGGTGTATATATTATTCTAGCTGGTGTCCGTATGTTGATTGCAGAAATTGTCCCTGCATTTAAAGGGATAGCAGATAAACTTGTACCAAATGCCAAACCAGCATTAGATTGTCCAACAATCTTCCCATTCGCGCCAAATGCGGTTATTATTGGCTTTTTAACAAGTTTTATTGCTGGATTACTATCTATGTTTATTCTTCCGTTTATCGGACTAAGTGTAATAGTGCCAGGATTAATCCCTCATTTCTTCACAGGGGCAACAGCTGCTGTATTTGGAAATGCAACTGGAGGAAGACGAGGAGCAATACTTGGAGCTTTTGTAAATGGATTATTAATCTCATTCCTACCAGCTATATTACTACCTATATTAGGTGGATTAGGATTTGAAAATACAACATTCGGTGATTCCGACTTTGCTGTTGTTGGTATTTTAATTAGTGAAATTGCGAAATTGCTAGGGAATGTTTTCTAAATAATAGAGCATAAAAAGACTTGAATTCTAATTATGAATTCAAGTCTTTTTATTTAAATATTAAAGTGTAAGAAAGTGAGGGAATTTGAATAAAAGAAATAGGGATTGGTTTGAAAAAAATGTGTTATGATTGTTTGTAAAATCTTTTGATTTTCCTTGAGGATCAATATTGAAACAGAAAAGTATATTTTCAAAATAGGGTAAAATAAAAGGAGTCTATGCATGAATTTTCAAAATGAAAAAATATCATTACATTTAGAGGTTGTAAATTACCAATATAAAGATGCAAAAGACGAGTGTGATAGAAATTGGTTAAGAGTAAAAGCGAAACTATCAGAAGAAAATAAAGTTTTTGAAACGATGGATCCTTTTTTACAAACATACGATTTACAGTACATGATAAAATGGTTTGAATCTTTACCAAACCCTACATATAACGAACTAGATTTCATAGAACCAAATTTAGCGTTTGAATTTATGGGGGGAAAAGCAGGGGAGTTTAACATTGTTATTCGCTTATCGCTGGAACTTAACCCCACATGGTGTAAGGAAGAAGAATACGAATTTTCTATCGGTATAACTCAAGAGGATAGGGAGAATATTATTCGTTCTATTGAAGAGCAACAAAGGAAATTTCCAAAACGATAATAAAAAGACTTGATAACCTACTAGAGGGAATCAAGTCTTTTTATTACATACGATTATCATGCCAGAAGTTTAATGGGAAGTGTTCGTTCTCATTATAGGCTTCTAATTCATATCCTCTTTCTTTCAGCCCTTTAATAATACCAGGTACTGCTTTAACTGATTGTGGATGAATATCATGCATTAGAATAACTTCTGTTGGGTTTGTAGCACCATGTAGAACGTTTTCTACGATTTTAGCAGATGCAGCGTCTACTTGCATTTTGTTGTATTTCCAGTCTAATGAATCAATTGTCCAATCCCAAACTTTTAAACCATTTTCAACAACTTTGTTGCGAAGAGCTTCATTTAACCCTGGCATTGAGCCGTAAGATGGACGAGTTAATACTGGAGATTTTCCTAGAACGCCAGCGATTAAGCCTTGGTCTTCTTTCATTTCATCAACGTAATGACCTTCTGTGTAAAGTTTCTTGTAGTTATGAGTCATACTGTGCATCCCAACATAGTGGCCTTCAGCATCTTCACGTTTTACAAGATCAGGGAAAGCTTTTACGTTTGAACCAATTAGGAAGAATGTTGCTTTTGCATTTTCACTCTTTAACATATCTAAAAGCTCAGCTGTGTATTTTCCAGGACCATCGTCAAATGTTAAGTAAGCGACTTTTCTAACTTGCCCGTTATAGTGCTTTGGAGCTTCTTTCGGAGCAAGGGACGTTTGAATTTCACTTACAAGTTGAACAGATTTCGCTTCATCCTCTGTACTTGCTAGAGCGATATGTGTTGATCCGTAAGCAGCTTCGTATGTAAATAATACCCCAGCGCAAATCAACAGAGCCCTTTTCACTAAAGTTGTCATCCGAATTCCATTGTGCATAATTTTCCTACTCTCTATAAAAGTTCTACTCTACTATATTAGCAATTTTAGAGGGGGAAATGCAAAAAAACTTTTTTACAAGCGCAAAAAAGTTTGTTAAAAAGTATGTAAGATTTCACTATTTTGCAGGTTTGAAAAAATGAAACAAGAATTAAATGAATGGAACTGCATGTAAAATGGTTCATTCACGTTTTTTGTTTTAGAAAGGGAGGATAAGTATGAAAAAATTAGCTTGTTTACATGCTCATCATTCAAATATTGAATACATTGACCGAGCGTTGCAATCTTTTAGAATCGAAATACTCCATTTTGTAGATCCCATCTTATCACACAGACTAAAAATAGAACGAGAACAAGCACGAAATAATTTAAAAGATATTATAAAGTATATAGCTGAAAGTGATGTAGATACAATTTTAATAACTTGTACAGATTATATCACGTTATTAGATGAGAATTTCAAAATAGACATACCAATATTGAAAATTGATGAGCCATTTTTTGAAATGATTTGTCAGGTTGAAGAGCCACAGACAATACTATTTACAAATAACCGTACTGTTTCAGGAACGATGGAACGTTTAAGACTATACGCTCAGCAGAATAATAAATCCATACAAGTAAAAGTAGAAGTGATAGAAGGGATATTTGAGTTAATTATGCAAGGGCGTAAAGAAGAGCATGATGCTAAATTAGAAAAGTATTTATATGAAATTATGAAAGATAGAAATGAAATGTTTTTAGTTGCACAATTATCGATGGTAGATGCTGCTACAAGGGTAGAAAATATAATAGGAAGGAACATAATAAATCCGTTGCATGCGCTAGTGGAGTATTGTATACAGAGTGTCAATGAGCTACCGTGTGAAAAATAAGGAAGAGGATGTTTGTTGTTTTAAAGAAAATCAATATAAATTTCACATACCGTATTTTAAAAATAAATATAGGAAAACCAAAAAATAATGTAGAATATATCGTACATACATATGTGAAGGCAACAAAATATATAAAAGAGGTGGATCTATGTTACTTGAAGAAGTAATGCAGCAACTAGAAGAGTATGGGACAGAACAAACTCGTAAGACGTATAAAAACCACGGAGCGAAAGAGCCGTTATTTGGAGTTAGTTTTGCAAATTTAAAATTGTTGAAAAAGAAGATAAAAAAGGATCATGATTTAGCAATCTCATTATGGGAAACGAAAAATATGGATGCAATGACTTTAGCAACGATGATTTTAGATCCGAAGAAACTAACGTCAAAACAACTAAATAGATGGGTTCAGGATGTTGATTACTATTGTTTAATGGACGTTCTTATGACAGCTATATGTACGTCGCCAATCGCGATAGAAAGAATGGAAGAATGGACGAAGTCTGATGATGAATGGATTGGAAGAGCTGGTTGGTCATTATTAGCGAATATCGCAATGAAAAATAAAACGTTAGACGATGACTTCTTCTTACCGTATTTAGAAGTGATTAAAGTTCATATACATAATGAAAAAAACAGAAAAAGAGAAGGAATGAATAGTGCATTAATTGCGATAGGGATTCGAAATGAAGCTTTAGAGCAACAAGCAATTGAAATTGCACGTGAAATTGGAAAAGTAGAAGTTGATCATGGTGCAACGTCATGCAAAACTCCAGATGCAGAACCATATATTAAAAAGGCACGAGAAAGAGCTGAAAAAAGGAAAGTAAAATAAGAAGGGGTAAGATTATGAAACCAATTGAAGCGGCACAAAGCATAATTACATCACAATTTTCGAATTGTGATGTTGCTTTACTAGGGGGAAGTGTGGCTAGAGGAGAGGCTACGAAAACATCTGACCTTGATATTGTAATATTCGACCAAAGTTTGTCATCTTGTTATAGAGAATCCTTCTATAGTAATGGCTGGCCTGTTGAAGTATTCGTACATAATTTTGAAACGTATAAAACCTTTTTTAAAAGTGATTGTGAGCGCGGGAGACCTTCATTACCTCAATTAGTTTCAGAAGGGATTTTGCTAAAAGGAAAAGATGAAATTGTAGAGACACTTAAAAGAGAAGCGAATGATTTATTAAATAAAGGACCAAAAAAATGGTCAGAAGAAACGATGAAGCAGAAACGCTATTTTATTACGGATACCTTGGATGATTTCATTGGTGCAACAAAGAGAGAAGAAGAATTGTTCATCGCCAATTTATTAGCTGATTTAGTACATGAATATGTTTTAAGGGTAAATGGTCAATGGCTTGGAAATTCAAAATGGTTTATTAGAGTGTTAAGAAGGTATGACGAGCAATATGCAGAACATTTTGTAGCGGCTTTTGATCATTTTTATAAAACAGAGGAGAAAAATGAATTAATTACTTTTGTAGAAAACACGCTAGATCAATACGGAGGAAGAATGTTCGAGGGATTTTCTATAGGGAAATGAAAAGGGGATAGCAAAGTGAATGTACCATTCGTTCAATTAAGAGAACTGACAATAGATGATGTAGAAGATCGATATCAATGGTCATTAGATACAGAAGTAACAAAGCATTTAGTTGTACCAGATCAATATCCACCGTTCACTCGTGAAGATACGAGAAGGTGGATTGAAGCATGCATAAGTCGAGGGAATGGTTATGAACAACGAGCTATCGTTACAAAGGAAGGTATACACATTGGATGGATAGACCTAAAAAACTTTGATCAAACAAATAAAAATGCTGAACTAGGGATTGCCATTGGAAATAAAGAATATTGGGGTAAAGGATATGGAATGGCAGCACTATACAGTATGTTACAAATTGGCTATTCTGTATTCGAATTAGAAAAAATATGGCTACGAGTAGACGAAGAAAATTTACAAGCTAGAAAGAGTTATGAAAAAGCAGGATTTGTTTGTGAAGGAATAATGAGAAATGATCGGTTACGTAAAGGGAAGTACATTCATCGTTATCGCTATAGTATGTTAAGAGAAGAATACCAATCTTTAAATAGTAGCTTATAAAAATATTATGTTAACTTAAAGGGGCAGGATAAATATGATTCGATTACTTACGAAAGAAGATGCGGAAAAATATTGGGACTTACGTTTACAAGCTTTACAAGTAAATCCAGAGGCATTTGTAACAACTTATGAAGAGGCGATTCGCCAGGAAAATCCTATTAAGCGAGTGGAAAGTAATTTAACAGCTACTACTAGTTGTACATTTGGTGCATTTAATGAAGAAAATCATTTAGTTGGAGTTGTCACTTTACTAACAGAAGAGAGAGAGGCGTATAAACATAAAGGTCATATCGTTGCGATGTATGTAGATGCACAAAACAGGCGGAACGGATTGGCACGTGAGTTAATAACAAATGCCATTCAAAGAGCGCGAGATATAAAACTAGAGCAATTGACATTAGGTGTTGTATCTACAAACGAACCAGCAAAAAAATTGTATGAATCAATGGGCTTTAAAACGTATGGAATTGAAAAAAGAGCTATAAAGGTGAATGGTGTGTATAGTGATGATGAAAATATGGTGTTGTTTCTTTAAAGGAAGGATATTATCATGAAAGATCTCCATTTAGAAAAAGATATGAACCCCAACGTGGCAATTTTGTATGCAACGGTTACTGATACATTTAAACGATTGCAAAGGTTAGTCGAAGGTATTGAAAAGAACGAACTATCCTATAAAGGGTCTGAAAATAATGAAAATAACATTGGACAGCTACTTCAGCATTTAGCAGTAGTCGATTTACACTGGGTGTACCGTTTAAAAGGAGAGGGAGTTCCGCCTGCACTTGAAAATAAATATGGACCAATGTTGAATGAAATGGGAAAATTGCCTAGTTTAAGAAAGTACAAATTACAAGAATTAATGCAAGATTATGAAGCTGTGCAACATATGTTTTATGAGGAATGTATGAAACTAACAGAAAATGATTTACACGAGAAGTTTTTTATGAAAAGGGAGAAAATGCGACTATAAGGTGGGGAATATGGCATATAGCCGCTCATAATCGGTACCATCAAGCTCATATTAGTCGATTACGAAAGTTATATAGAAGTAGACCGCATGTATGATTAAATTTTTGAATATTAATTATATTCATTTTGTTATATAGTAGAAAAAGAAACTATATAAGGGGTTTTATAATGAAAGCTATTGCAGTAGGGATATTGGCATCGTTTTTCTTTGCCTTTACCTTTGTGTTAAACCGGTCGATGGACTTAGGGGGCGGGAGTTGGATTTGGAGTGCATCACTACGGTATTACTTTATGGTTCCAATGCTACTACTTATTGTCATGTATAGAGGGAATTTAAAACAACTCTTGCAATATATGAAAAACAATCCGAAAGAGTGGTTGTTATGGAGTATTGTAGGGTTTGGTCTCTTTTATGCACCGCTTAGTTTCGCGGGTGCGTTTGGACCGGGGTGGCTTGTCGCTTCGACTTGGCAAATTACAATAGTTGCAGGGATTTTGTTAACACCATTTTTTGCGGTAGACCCATTACATAAAAAACTTCCAATGAAAGAATTAGTAATGTCAGGCATTATTTTATTCGGTGTTGTTCTTATGCAAGTAGAACACGCTTCTTCTTTAGGGATCCGTGAAACCATTTTATGTGTGGTTCCTGTACTCATTGCTGCGTTTGCATATCCACTTGGAAATAGAAAAATGATGCAAGTATGTAAGGGCGAATTAGATGTCTTCCAACGAGTTCTCGGTATGACATTAGCAAGTTTACCATTTTGGTTTTTACTATCTGGTTATGAAGTATCAACAGGCGGACTACCGTCAAGTAGTCAAGTTTTCCAATGTTTTATTGTAGCAGTTAGTTCAGGGTTAATCGCAACGGTATTATTCTTCTTTGCGACAGATCTTGTAAAAGATGATCCGCAAAAATTAGCAACAGTCGAGGCGACACAGTCTGGTGAAGTTTTATTTGCATTAGTAGGAGAGCTGCTCTGGTTATCGGCTCCAATTCCGTCTTCTTTATCGTGGGTTGGAATGAGTCTTGTAATTGTCGGAATGATACTTCATAGTTATGTAGCTGTAGTTGTGAAAAAAGAAGAGAAAATAACGGCATAAAAAGATTAGCTCTTTTTCAATAAAGAGCTAATCTTTTTTCATGAGAAAGGATGGAGATAGGATGTTACAACGTGTTGAGCATTTAGAAATAGATCCCATTAAAAAAGTATTAAAGCATGCGACCGGTCCGAGTGAAGCAAGCTTATTTAAAGCAGTTTCAATGTATAAAAATGATCAGGCAGTGCTATATAAATATGGGAATAAGGGTTGCATAGGTATAGCGCTAATTCATACAAATAGAGCGAGAATGTGTCACATAGCTGTTGATGAAAAATATCGCAATCAAGGAATTGCACTTCAAATGATTAAAGAAATAATTAGGGAATATGAGTTAACATATATTGAGGCTGAGACAGATACAGAGGCAGTCGGATTTTACAAGAAATGTAACTTTAAGATTGAAAGCTTGGGAGAGAAATATCTGGGGGTAGAGAGGTTTTATTGTTATTTAGAGAATGAATAAAATAAATAGCTCATCATTTGTGATGGGCTATTTCATATTAGTATAAATTAAGATTGCTAGATTGAAAGTTTTTGATTGTGTTTACCTTTCTATATTTATTTTAAATTAATATACAATAATTTAACTGTTTCCGATATGATAAAAACGACAGAGGTATAGTAATTGGAATGATTAAGTTAAAAATTAAGAAAAATATGATAATATATGTATGTATTAGTTTAAAGCAAAATGGGGGAACAATCGTGAAAATGAATGACATAGTGGCGAATACACAATTTCCAAATACAATCGAAACAATTACAAATGATTTAAAAGCATTAGGGATAGAAAAGGGAATAACAGTTATTGTACATTCTTCATTAAGTTCAATCGGTTGGATATCAGGCGGTGCAGTTGCCGTAGTAGAAGCGTTAATGAAAGTTGTTACAGAAGAAGGAACGATAATTATGCCGACGCAATCTTCGGATTTATCCGATCCAAAACATTGGTCAAGACCACCTGTACCAGAAGAATGGTGGCAAATTATTCGGGATAACGTCCCAGCATTTGATCCACGTATAACACCAACAAGGGCAATGGGAGAAGTAGTTGAATGTTTTCGTACATATCCGAATGTATTGCGCAGTAATCATCCACTCAGTAGTTTTGCAGCATGGGGGCAACACGCAGAAGAAATTACAGCGAATCATTCACTTTCCATAAGTTTTGGTGAAGAATCGCCATTACGAAAAATATACGATTTAGATGGATACATATTATTACTTGGTGTTGGTTATGACTCTAATACGTCTATACATTTATCTGAGGTACGTACAGGTGCACGCGAGTTAATAAAGGTAGGAGCACCTATTATAGAAGAAGGTGTAAGAGTATGGAAAGAATTCGTTGAAATGGATTACGATTCTGATACGTTTGTAGAAATCGGAGTTGAATATGAGCTTAAAGGAACAGTTACGCGTGGGAAGATAGGGAATGCGACGTGCCGTTTTATGAGGCAGCGTGATGCAGTTGACTTTGGAACAGAGTGGTTTCGTGCGAAAAATCAGTAAGGGATGGTTATTATGCAGGAGAAAAAAGTATTAATTACGAGCGGCGGCTGCCTAGAAAAATGGGATCAAGTACGTGGACATACAAATTTAGCAAAAGGTACGATTGGAAGAATTATTGCGGAAGAGCTAATGACAAAGGGCGCACATGTAATATATTTGCATGGCTATTTCGCTGAGAAGCCAATGGATGTAAATAACCAATTAGAATTGCACCCATTTGAGGGGATTATTGATTTACAAGATAAGATGAAAAGTATTATTACACATGAAAAAGTAGATGCAGTTATTATGGCTGCTGCTGGCTCAGATTGGGTTGTCGAAAAGATTTGTGATCCAGATGGAAATGTTCTTAATATGAACGGAAAGATTTCAAGTGACATCGCTCCAATTATTCATTTTCAAAAAGCGCCAAAAGTATTAAAACAAATAAAGAGTTGGGATCCAGAAACGATACTCGTTGGCTTTAAACTTGAAAGTGACGTAAATGAAGCAGAACTTATTGAAAGAGCAAGTAAAAGAATGGAAGATGCAAAAGCAAGTGTAATGGTAGCAAACTCACCGCATTCTTTATATTCTCGCGGTGCTGTGCATCACGTTATTGGACAAGACGGTAATGTGAAGTTATGTAATGGGAAAGATGAAACTGCAAAAGAAATTGTCAATATGTTAGAGCATTTATGTAATCGTATCACTGCGATGTAAATTTAAGCTTTTAGAAAGAGATGCAGTCGCATAGTATGTAATGGAGTTAATATTAAATTAGTGGGGGAACTTAGCCCTCACTAATTATTAAATTGAGTCAATGGAATAAATAGGCCATTAGCTGCTCGTAAATGTGTAATACATGATATATGCATAATGAACATTTTGTGAGGAGTGGATTGTATGGAACATTTATTAAAGCAAGCTATTAAACTTAGAAATGAAAAGAAATATGCGCAGTCTAGAGAGATACTTATAGGATTAACAAACTTTACGAGGGATGCAGAAGTACTATATCAATGTGCTTGGATACATGATGTAATGGGTCTTGAAACGGAGGCGGTTCCGTATTATGAACAGGCAATTGCGAACGGACTTGATGGTGAATCCCTTTGCGGTGCGTATATCGGTCTTGGCAGTACGTATCGTTGTATAGGGGAATATGATAAAGCGATTACTTTATTAGAAGCAGGGATAAAGAAGTTCCCGGAAAATGACGTGATGAAAGTGTTTTTATCATTAGCAAAATATAACGTAAACGAACATGAAGAAGCGATGAAATTACTGTTAGAGACAGTTGTGAAAGTAGATGAGATAAAAGAATTTGAACGTGCTATTTCATTTTATAAAGACCATTTAAATGAGGTTTTTGAATAGAGGAGAGAAGGAATGAATCCATCAATTTCAAGAAGGAAAAAAGGCATTTGGATTGGACTCGTATCTTTAATTATGTTATCAAACTATTTATTGTATGCCCTGCCAATAGTGCCAGCTGCCCCGAAAGAAGTAGTCCTCGGTTCATTATTAGATTTTATGTTTGTAATTCCAGTCATCACATATTTCTTTATTATACGGAAAAGATATTCGTTAACGTATATGTTTCCTGTAGTTATAGCTGGATATGTATTCGCAAGATTTATAATTCCTAGTGATTATTTACAAGCTTTTTCATTTGTTTCGTATGTAATAGTTGCTGGAGAAATTGTGTTCGTATGTTTTGAACTGTTTCTTATATATAAAATTATAAGAGTACTTCCTAAAATAATAAAACGATATAAAGAATATAGAAGTGAGTATTCTTCGTTTTCTTATGCGATTGATGCAGCGTTTGATGCTACTATGAAAAGAAGTAAGGCTGTAAGTATCATTCTTACTGAGTGTAAATTAATCTATTATGCATTTTTATCGTGGCGTGAAAAAGTACCAGATGGTGAATGCACATATTCCTATCACAAAAAGACCGGCGCTATAGGTGTTTATATTATGATTATTCACGCAACAGTAATTGAAAGTATCGGTTTTCACTATTTACTTCATCAATGGAATCCAGTAATAGCTTGGATTTTACTCATACTAAACGTATATGCGATGATTTATTATTTAGCTGAAATACAAGCGATGCGTAAAAATCCAATTGTCGTAACAGAAGAACAAGTTATCATTCAAATTGGATTAGGAAAGAAAGTTGTATTGCCATTTACACAAATTGATAATATTGCATTCTACAAGGGGGAATCCCTAACAGCAAAAGAAGAAAAAGAGGTGCTGGATGCAACTGTTATGGAGTTCATAAAAGAACCTGCTACTTTTGAAATAACGCTAAAAGAGCCAGTGAAAGTGCAGTTGTTGTATGGATTTACTAAAACAGTAAGTCGTGTTCACTTAAATGTTGATGAGAAACGAAAATTTTATGATGCGGTTACTGAAAGGTTAAAACATATGAATGGTGGATAGTGAAAAACTCCTTCTAAATAAGAAGGAGTTTTATTGTGTAATTGTAGACCGTACACTTCTTTATCGCTATATAAACGGATATAATTAAGACTAGAAATAGCATAAGGGGAAACAAAAAAATGAATAAATTACGAACACCTAAAAGTGAAATTATAGAAAGAAAAATCCGATATGACTCGACAATAGTAGATCACAATTGCTTAATACTTGAAAAGAAATCGCAAAGTATCGTGTTATTTTATGAGGTTCAGTATTCATTTACGATGAATACAAATGATTCGAGTTTAACAATCCCAAAAGGAAGTTACACCATTGCATACTACTGGGAAAATCGTCCGTACAATTTATACATATGGAGAGATAAGAACGGAATGTATTTAGGCGCTTATTTTAATGTTGTAAAAAATACGCAAATAACAGACGAACTAGTGTCATTTGAAGACTTAATTATTGATATTATGGTAATGCCAAGTGGAGAATGTTTTATTTTAGATGAGGATGAGTTACCTGAGCCCTTAGAGAGTTTTGAAGGTGGCTATGTGGATGAAGCTCTTTATGTATTAAAGGAAATAATTCAAAAGTCGCTTCCTCAAATGATTGTAGAGACAGAAATGGTGCGGCTAAAATAAAGTTTAATCGATTTGAAAAGAGAATACGTGTTTAATGAAAATGAGTAGTCTCAAGTTATATGATCTAACTTTTTTGATAAATCTAAGGTTAGAAGCATATTTCTTGGGACTACTCTTTTTTTGTAGGAATTTTGTTGCTTAGTTTCTAAATTGATTTTTAAATTTATCAAATAAGATTGACTGAATCAAGTTCATTCGTTTATGATTGAATCAGATTCAGTCGTGGTAAAAAACATAGTAGGAGATGACGTATGAAAAGAATATCAAAAGAACCCGATATAAGACGCCAAGAGTTAATGGATATTGGTTTTGAACTATATATGAAAAATGGTATGGGAGGATTTAGCATAAAAGATGTTGTTAGTCGGGCTGGTGTAGCAACAGGGTTGTTTTACTATTACTTTAAATCTAAAGAAGATTTTGTTGATGAGACTTTAAATAGCTTCATTGTGAAAAATATGGAGTTAATTGAAGAAATACTTATTTCAAATGAACGGTCTGTAATGCAGAAGATGAAAGATTCTCTAGATATATTTTGGACATTTATTGAAAAATTAGCACCCTATAAAAATGTGAGTTCGTTTCAGACGGAACAACATTTTCAACTGGAACAGAAATTATTCACACGAATTCAACCATTAATTCGACAAGTAATTGAAGAAGGAGTGAAAACGGGGATTTTTTATACTGACAACTCCTCATTAGCTTCTGGATTTATTTTATACGGTCTTAGCAGTATTGCTCATTCAGAAGTAAAGTTGAATCTAGATACGAAGCAAGAAATGGTTAATTTAGTATTAACTACACTACGATACGATCAAAAAGAAGGTGAATGTATATGAAGATTATTATCGATGGAAACAATATTTCGCAAGAGCAACTTACAAAATGGAAAAGAGAACGTATTAAAAAAGCATTAAATACATTAGGACATAAAGGGCCTGAAATAAATGATACAGACGTCATGATAAAAAAGCTAACGGAAGTAAAGTTGAAATATTCATATAATGAAATGTACGATAAACTGAAATCAAAACTTAGATTAAGTGGAATAGGTATGCGTATCTGTACTGTTTTATCTGGTGATAGACGAAAATTTTCAAAAACAAGCATCTATTTAGATGGGATTACAGCAGAAGAAGCTATAAATGGAATTGATAGTTTTATGCTTGAACAATCACGTGAAAATAATCAAGTGAATTTATCGGCTTGTCCTGATCACTATGTACTAAGCCCCTTTGGGGAAAATGAATTAGAGGTTATCGAAACTACAGGTAATTCTCCGTTCCCAGTTCAATTTTTCATTGTTTTTGGTGACGAAACGGGATTGAAAACACCTAGAGATAAGTCTTACCAATACCAATCAACAGGTGTTGCACGTATGAAAGATGGTACTATTATTGGTGGAGTTCGGCATCAATTTAAAGATATTGATACTGGGATAGAAGTAAGTCTAGTTGTTGAGTTCCCAGCACTTTGTCCTAATAGTCTTATTAAATCACATCAAATGCATTTAGCATGTGAGTTTTCTTATTGGTTACAGCGGATTAAGGACCATAAAAAATAGTAAGTGAAAAATACCTTTCAAATAAAGAAATATACAATTTTTATGAATATAAATCGAACTGTATTTCAAACAAACAGTAACGATGTTCAAACGAATCATATGTGTCTTTAAATAAAGACTAGTTAACTTATAGGAAATGTTTTTATAATATGTAGTTAATTCTATAACGTATCGCTGATTGGAAAAACCGAATCCATTCATTTATATGAATCAGTTCAAGGAGGGGGAAGAAGTGGCAGAACTGTTATTCCCTTTATTAAAAGACGAGAAGCAACAAGAAAATAAAATCGTTGGTGAAATGATAGCTGATGCATATGCTTTAAAAAAATAGTGAGAAATAAAAAACTCGCAAGTTTTTAAGCTTGCGGGTTTTCGTCGTAAACAATTAAAAAATATGATAAAATTAAGAGGTAACTTATGGTACGGTTGGTTGTTCAATTATCACTTCTCCAAAGTAGGAGGGGGGTGATAATAAGTGAGTGAAATTGCGTTGTTATTGCAAGGTGGACTGTTTCTCATTGCATTGTTAACGTTTATTGTCGTCTTAATTGACAAGCTCAAAAAATAACAACCCACCTATGCCTATAGAAAGTGGGTTGTTGTGTTTGTACGAAACAAATAGGATAAATGAACAATCCAATCTGCTAAGTTACGTGGACTAGTGTGTAGCCGCACACTAGTCTTTTTTATTTATATACAGGTTTTAATTGTTTTATGTGATTGTATTGTTCTTTTCACACTCATTATAACACAGTGTCTTTTCATGAAGAAAGGAGACCGTATGTTCCTATATGGATTAAATAGAACGTGTAGTTTCTTTAAATAGCCCATCCATATACTGTTTTAAACTTTCCACAAAAAATCCTTTTTTGTCTACATTATTTACGCCGACAATTGGTGATGGAAGATTGTATCTTTTTTCTGATAAATGAACAACAACATCAAAAATATCAAATAGGCGAATGAAGCAGAATAGACCGTCTTTATCACTAAGTAAAATAAAGTAATGGTTTTCGCTCGTTGTATTTAATGTATTCCATAAAGAGCTTTTGCTTAAGTCACGAACGATACTCTTTTCCTTTAATTCCATGAAATCGGCATTTAATAGAATGGTAGAAATATCAATCGCATCTGGATCGTCAAAGTAGCCATCAATTGTTTGTACAGCAAAAGTATAAGCCATTTTTAATACACTCATTTTATATTTACGGTTATCTAAAAGCAATTCACGTTGAATAGAACTAGCTACTTTTGTTACGCGCTCTTCTTTCCAAATTTCATTATGTAATGAAATATCGTGCTTTTTACATAGTTTCATAATTAATGCATTGGAATAAAGTATCTCATCACTTACTTCGACTACATCTGTCTCAGCGGCTGCTAGCTCCTCACCATGTTCATTCGTATAGAGAGGGGAATCGATTTGTTTTTTCATTTGCTCAATCTTATATTGACTTAATTTATGTCTAATTAAAGGACGATCAATATTTGTTGTCATATGTTCATGACATGAATCACAAATTGAATTTATGAAATAATATCCACATAATATCTCTGGAATGACATATTGTTCACTAAGTTCTTTCGTATCTTTTCTGCAAATGATGCATTGTGTCATATTTATCACCTTTACCTGCAAATTTGTCTGTAATCTCATTGTAGTGTATTTAATGGGATTTTGGAATATTGTAAAGGAAAATATTATGTGAAATCTAAGTTTAATTTGGTACAATGAAGAGAAGTGCTAGTTTAAAGGAGGACGTTTTTTTGAAATCGAAAGTGCACTTTTGGACATTAGAAGTGCTGATGGTTGTAGGAATTATATTTATTTGCACAAAAATATCGTTTCTATTTCAACCGATTGGTATCTTCATATCAACATTATTTTTCCCAATTTTAATCGCGTTATTTTTATACTTCATATTTAACCCATTGTTAGTCTTTTTGGAGAATAAAAAAGTACCTAGAGGTTTAGCGATCTTACTACTGTACCTTTTTATCATTACATTAACTGGAGTTGCTATTGGAGTAGTTGTTCCAACCATCTCACAACAGTTAATGGATTTAGTAAAAAATATGCCGACTTACATAAAAGAGGGAAAAGTATACATACAAGATCTATCCCATCATAGATTATTTGAATGGCTATCTACACAAAACTACGTTTCCATTGAGACAATTGAGAAAAATGCAATTGAATACTTAAAGGAAATACCAAACACACTTACGTCGAGTGCAACGGCTTTATTTGGTATTATCACGAACGTGGCGTTAGTTATCTTTACAGTACCGTTCATTTTATTTTATATGTTTAAAGATGGACATGCATTTCCAGGAAAAGCTGTTAGTGTATTACCAGAGTCTTACCGTGAAGAAGGACTTCGTATCATAAAGGAAACGAACGAAACATTATCTGCATATATTCAAGGTCAAGCGCTCGTTTGTATGTTTATTGGTGCCTTTACATTTACTGGTTATTTAATCATCGGTTTACCGTATGCTTTCGTTTTAGGAATTATCGCAGCATTTACAAATATAATTCCGAACTTAGGTCCATTTATCGGAGCAGCACCAGCTGTCATTATAGGTCTGTTCGTATCTCCGATGCAAGCTCTGTACGTAATTATTATAGTAACAATCGTACAACAGTTTGAAAGTAACATCATTTCACCGCGTATTATGAGTTCAAAATTAAATATCCATCCGTTGACAATTATCATCCTTATTTTAGGGGTAGGTAATTTCGCGGGAATTATCGGAATGATTTTAGCAGTACCAGCTTATGCGGTAACAAAAACAGTTGTTTCGAACTTAGTGAGATTGTTTAAGACGAAACGAAGTAAACGGAAATAGAATATGTTGAGAAAGATACACCGCTTAATAAAAAAGGGGTGTATCTTTTATTTTTTAGTGTATGAAATACTTATTATTGTATATTTTTTACACATCAAATCAGGCGGTGAATTTTTGTTAAATAAACTTTATCCCGCTATTTGTGGTCAGTAAAACTCCCACCTCAAAATTCAGGTGAAGAAAAAAGAAGTTAGGTGGGAGATCAACTGCGCGTAAACGCCCGATTGGTGAGAGCTAATAATCAGTGGGGGATGAACAAAACCCCCACTGATTAAAGTTTCACTTTATAAACTATGTGGAATCCCTCTGAACTATCCAAATCATTTCTTTACACCGCGTTATTAACATCATAATCGACTCCTTTCATTTCTTATATAAGTTCAAACAATTATAGGCGAGTGTAGTACTTGCTTCTACGATCACGAATTTCATCTATAATCTTTTTATACTGTTCCTCTTGTTTTACTTCATTTGCAGATATAGTTTCTTTTTGAATCGTAATGGTTAAAAAGAAAAGGTGAAACCTCATACATGAATTCCTCCTTTCGAATAGGAATTACAGGTGACTACAATAATGACTTTGTCGCTCTTTTACGTTGTACATAGCCTGCTCAATTTGTCGATCATGAAGCATATCAGACTCAGACAGTTTATTTTTTTGAATGGTAATCGTTAAAAATAATACTCTGAATTTCATTGGATTTTTACCCCTTTATAATTTATTTAGTAAAGACGATTGTAATAAGAGGACTGGCGCTCTTTCACATCATCCATAATATTTTTAATTTGTTGTTCACGAGAAATTTCATCTCTTGAAAGTTTACGCTTTTGAATGGTAATCGTTAAAAAGAAAGCTTTGAATTTCATTAGGATATTACCCCTTTATAATTTATTTAGTAAAGACGATTGTAATAAGAGGACTGGCGCTCTTTCACATCATCCATAATGTTTTTAATTTGTTGCTCACGAGAAATTTCATCTTTTGAAAGTTTGCGTTTTTGAATGGTAATCGTTAAAAAGAAAGCCTTAAATTTCATTAGGATATTACCCCTTTATAATTTATTTAGTAAAGGCGATTGTAATAAGAGGACTGACGCTCTTTTACTTCGTCCATAATAATTTTAATTTGTTGTTCACGTAAGATTTCAGCTTTTGAAGATTTACGTTTTTGAATGGTGATAGTTAAAAAGAAAGCTTTGAATTTCATTAGGAAATTGCCCCTTTAAAAAATATTTTTAATACATTTGTGTATAATACGAACTTTTAATGTCCGTTATTTTATCCATAGTTTGTTTTAATTGTTGTTTACGAAAGATTTCAGCTTCAGATAAAGTTTTTTTCTGAAGTGCTGTCGTAAAAAAGAAAATATGAAAAGTCATAGACGAATTCCTCCTTTCGAAAAGGAATTACAGGTGATCGCAATAAAGCACTTGGCGCTCCTTAACATCATTCATAGCTTTTGTAATTTGCTCATTATGAAGAATTTCAGCTTTGGAAAGTGTATTTCTTTGAATCGTAATACTTAAAAACAATACGCTAATTGTCATCGAATGTTGCTCCTTTCTTTAAAAAATAATGTATGAGACTAAAAAATCGCACAAAAAAGCCACAGGAAGATGTCGTTCTCCTATGGCTGGGCGTGAAAAAGCCACAGGAAAGTATACGACCTCCTGTGGCGAATTTATGAATTAAAAGAAATAAAGTACGATTTTTAATTCTCCATTAGGGTGGTCGAATTCATATTTAATTGTCCGAAAAACACAGATGCAGTTAACGCTAAAGTTAAAGCATGTAATTGTAATTTCATCATTTCCTTCGACCTCCTTTTAGAATATTTTTCTTACGTTAGTAATTATATACAATTAATGGATAATTGTAAACATAAAAATTGAAAATTTTTAATTTTGATTAAAATGCGTATATTTAAAAGGGTTTTTTAAAGGATACATTGTATAGATTGGATAATAAATAGAACTTGGTGGTGTCTAATGAACTATATGAATAGAATAGCAGGTATTATGCTAACAATTTTATTAGTTATTACTGCTTGTTCTAATGGGGAGCAAATAAAAGAAATGTCACATATTGAACCTGGGGCTTTTAAAAAATATACGGGGACATACGTTGGAAATAATTCCGACGTTATTGCGATTGTTACAAACTTACCCGGTGGTGAAACAGTTCAAAGTTTAAATTTAGAAAATGAAAATATTAAAGTGGAATATGGTGCAAAAGAGAATGGAAATCTTACAGAAGAAATGATTGAGACGTATTGGTTTGATGGGAAGGATACGATGAAGAAGAATTTACTCTTTAATGCTATTTATCTTGCAGTTTTAGTACCGAATGCGAAAGGGTATGAGTTTCAGATTGAAAATCAAAGTTTTGCATTAAAAAGAGAAGAACTTTTACCCATACTGTATAAAGAATTTAATGATTTGCCAAAGGATGATCTTATATGGAATAAGGGAATCGTAATGAATTTCTTTTACGGTAATCAAGAAAAAATAGAAAAGCTAGTTAATAATAAAGATTTTCGAAAGCAATTTTTTAATGAACATCCTGTGCGGGAATCTAAGTGATATGGAGGAAGATGTGGTTATTTTACGATTGAAAATACGGACATTTTTTAAAGGGAGTCATTCAGTATCGAATGATTCTTTTTTTTGATGAAAATTATGGAAAAAAATATAACGTTGTGCTATGGTTAATTACATAAGTAATGAACCTATGAACCTAAGGTGGTGAAATCGTGAAACCTACTCTAGAACAAAATAAGTTAATATACATACAAATTGCAGAAACAATTGAATCTGATATTTTAAAAGACATATTACTTGAAGAAGAACAAGTTCCGTCGACAAATCAATTTGCGAAGATGTTACAAATTAATCCGGCTACAGCTGCAAAAGGAGTAAATCTACTAGTAGATGAGGGGATTTTATATAAAAAGAGAGGGATCGGGATGTTTGTTACAAAGGGAGCAAAAGAAGTCGTACTAAAAAAAAGACAGCATGTTTTTATGACTGAGTATTTACCTAAAGTGTGGGAAGAAGCCAAAGTACTAGAAATATCAAAAGACGAATTGATGGACATGATACACAAAATTACGAAGGAGGGGAAAGAGGGATGATTGCACTTGAAACGAAAAACTTGTCTAAAAAATATAAAAAGAAATTAGCTGTTAACGAAGTAACTATTTCATTGGAAGAGCATAAAATATATGGTTTGCTTGGAAGAAACGGAGCGGGGAAAACGACATTATTAAACATACTTGCTGGTCAAATTATTTCAAGTAGTGGAAGCGTAGCTGTATTTGGTGAAAATGTTTTTGAAAATAGTAAAGCGATGCGAAATATTTGTTTCGTTAGAGTGAAAGAAGAAGCTCATCTAAGTTATAAAGTAAAAGAAATGTTTAAGATGTGTAGCATATTTTATAAAAATTGGGATGGAAAGTATGCTAAAGAACTTGCAGATAAATTTCAGCTTAATATGACAGAGAAATACCATAAGCTATCACATGGCATGCAAACCGTCGTAGGAATTATTCAAGGATTAGCAAGTAGGGCACCAATTACAATTTTTGATGAACCAACTACTGGTTTAGACGCAGCACATCGCGAGTTATTTTATAGTTTACTATTAGAAGATTACGGTGAGTATCCTCGAACAATTATATTATCAACACATTTAGTAGAAGAAGTAACCCATGTTATTGAAGATGTAATTATCATAAAAGAAGGAAGACTAGTTGTTCAATCATCGGTGGAAGATTTATTACAGCAGGGGCATATAATTTCAGGAAAAAAAGATAAAGTAGATGCGTTTTCGATTAATAAAAAAGTTATAAATCGAGAAGTTTATGGAAATAAGGGCATTGCTGTTATATGGGAAGAATTTACTAATGAAGATTATTACTCTCTTGAAAAAGAAGGATTAGCAGTTGATGAAATTACATTACAAAAACTATTTATTCACATAACTGGTGGTGAAGTGAAATGACGATGTTAATGAAGCAGTTGAAGTTACATATGAATTTTCATTATAAGGCAATTTTAATATTTTGGATTGCAGCTTTATTAATAAAAGGGGCTATGAATGCTGTTAATTTATATGGAATGAAAATTGGTTATTTACCTGAATTTATCAATAATCCTTCTATAGCAATTATGATGTTTATAATAGGGAGTACTTTCATCATACAAGATGATTTATTTCGTTTAGCCATTTCATTTGGTGTGACAAGGATACAATATTTTATCGGAGCGATTTGTTATATTGTACTGCAATCCGGACTATTTTCATTACTTCAAGTAATGTTTTTACAAGATATAAAATATAATATGGGGAATGCTAGTTTTGGAGAACTATTAGCACAACAGTTTATTTTACAATTTTTATTTTATGTTACGACAGCATGTTTCTTTCAAGTAGTAGTTGTTTTTAAACAACGATTTAAGTGGATCGGTCTTATGATTGGTGGAACACTTTTTTTAACAACAAACAGTGTGCTTTATGGTGAGGTAGGAATAAAAGGTTTATTATTTACAACCGATCTATCTTTAATAGATATTCCCTATTTTACTGTGATTTCAATTGGATTAACCATTCTATATATCATAACCAGTAGTATATTTATTCGTAAAATTTCATTTGAGCAAACGGTTTAAAATATTGTTAGATTATTATAGAAAGAGGGAAGACAATGGAAGATACTTCTTCACTAATAACCGTCTTTTTATGCGTAGCACTGTTAATATTTTGGCGTCGTTACCGCTCTATGTATAAGCCGATAAAGGGAACGGGAAAACGTATTTTGTGGCCATTACTATTTTTAACACCAGGTATTTTATTGTTTTTTGGTCCAGTACATCCAGCTATATTACAAGTGACTATAGCAGCATCCATTGGGGTGATTTTCGCAATCCCACTTATATTTCTAACAAACTATGAGCGAAGAGAAGACAGAAACATTTATACGAAAAAAAGTGCTGCCTTTTTAATTATTTTTATCGGAATT
Source organism: Bacillus sp. MYb56 (assembly GCF_002976445.1). Classification (NCBI taxonomy): domain Bacteria; kingdom Bacillati; phylum Bacillota; class Bacilli; order Caryophanales; family Bacillaceae; genus Bacillus; species Bacillus sp. MYb56. The sequence goes on along the minus strand of NZ_PCOH01000002.1, from coordinate 188,975 downwards.
GTTATTTTAAGATATGGTTCAAGACAATATATTGTTGACTTAGATCAGCAAACAATAGGTTTATTATTTTACGTAGTTGCAGTATCGTATATTATTCCGTGGAGAATTGCTTGTTATATAAAGTTTAGGAAAGTTTGGCGAGAAAATAATAACCATGCTATATGAAAACTTCTCAAATGAGAAGTTTTTTATTTTTATATGCAAGCAAAATAATTTGTTGAGGTTCACGCTACCATACAATATGATAAATATAAAAAAATTGAGGGGAAGTAGGGGATATAAAAGTGCGTACAATTCTACTGTTTTTACATAATATGCCCATAGATGAAATAGAGAGTATGAGAGAAAAGCATGATCCTTTATTTGAATTAATTTCTCCTCATATAACAATTGTATTCCCGTTTGAAAGTTCCATTTCAAATGATGAGTTGGAATTACATATTTTGAAAGTGGCGAAAGGGGTTCATCCGATTGAAATTGAGTTTGCTAACCGGATAAGTAGCAAGGGAGAGTATCTATTTTTGGAAGTTGAAAGAGGGAAAGAAAAAATAGAAGAATTGCACGATAGATTGTATACAGGTCCTTTACTACAATTTTTTAGAACGGATATTCCATACATACCACATGTAACAGTTGGGAGAAAAGATAGCGCGGAGTTAGCAACTGAAATAGCGAAGGATATTCCTAGTTTTCATGAGAAGTTAAATTGTGTAATTGATAGAATTAGCGTGGAGCGAATTGGAAAGAATGGAGAATCAATTATTGAATTTGAAGTACCATTGCAAAAAAGCTGACAAAAGTCAGCTTTTTTATTTCGAACTATGAAGTAAAGCACCAACTGCACCACTATAACCACCGTCTTGTAAAAAGACTGGTATTTTGTTTTGATATTCTGTATAGCTACTAATAATATTTTGAAGATGTACGTTATTACATAGAGTAGAACCGATGTAAATGATATGGTCAATATTTTTTGCTTCGGCGAATTGAAGACTTAATGCTGTGACGACTTCACCGACAAGTCCTTGAACGGTAGCTAGTATATCTGAATTACTATAATTTGAGTCTGTAATGGTCGCTTTTCCGAAATTGCTAGCAGTTAAGTTATTATCAAGAGGGGAGAGAATCCCACCATAAATATCTCCAACTGTAATATCTAGACTGTTTCTTGAACCAATTTTCGTAAGCGGAATCACGTCTTCAAAATGATCTATATTTGTTAATAGTTTTGAAAGACCCATAATAGTACCACCGCCAACTCCAGTTCCACCAGCACGAACATATTGATTGTCGTGAACATAGTGAATGGAAGTACCTGTACCGATATTTGTTAGGACAAAGTTGTTTATAGCACGTTTTTCTTCTTTTAGTATGTATCGTACTCCTGCTAAAGTAGCTTCAAACTCGTTTAATTCTACTATTTTATATGAACTTGAAAGGAGTTGTTCTAACTGTGTAGCTTTACCACCTGTAATGCATAATTGTGTAATTGAATTATTATTATGAAGCCATTCTTTAATTCTTTCTTGTTCATATGAATAAAATTTTTCGAAAACTAATTTGTTCATTTCGTTAAAGTAAGCAATTTTTGTTAATGTTCCCCCAGCATCAATACCAACAACATTCCGCATTTCCCTACCCCTTACTATGTAATCTGTTTAATCAGCTTGATATATTAATAGCTTTTCAATGGTAACGATTGATTGACCGTTTACAGAGGCAATTCCTTTCCCAAGAACAAAACCTCGTCTGTTACGTGTTAATTCATAATGTAAGTCAAGTTTATCACCGGGATACGCATTTTTATGAAATTCCACCCCATCTAAAGAGGAGAGGAAACCAAGTCCTTCAGATTTACCTGTACTTACAAAAGCACTAAGTTGAGCGAGTGCTTCTACAATTAGCATATGAGGCATATAGTTTTGATTTTTATTAATAAACCACTCGTTATTTGTAATCAGTTTGTATCCTGTAGCCGATTGAGATTCTTTAACGTTTGTAATTTTATCAATCATTAAAAATGGATAGCGATGGGGAAGAGTATCTTTAATATTCATATCGTACCTCCAGGAATAATAATACCCCTGCTAAAGTTAAGCAGGGGGGTTATTATTAATTCTTAACTAATTCTTCTATTTTTTCAATAGAGAAAATACCGCTGTTTTTAATGTTTTCAACTACTTCTTGTAATACTACTTTATCTTGAACAAGTGCAATACGTACAAAACCTTCGCCATGAGGACCAAATGCATGGCCTGGTGTGACAACGACATTTGCACGATCCATAAGTGCATAAGCGAACTCTAGCGAAGTCCATCCTTTCGGAATTTCAGCCCAAACGAACATACTTCCAGCTGGTTTATCGACATTCCAACCGAATTTGCGGAATCCGTCCACTAAAGTATCTCTACGTTCTTGGTAAATTCCACGGTTTTTTTCACAAAATGCAGCGCCGTGTCGTAATGCAGCGGATGCAGCTTTTTGAATTGGTAAAAACACACCGTAATCTGTATTAGACTTAAATTGCGTAAGCGCGCCGACAATTCCTTCGTTACCAATCATATAACCAATACGGCTACCAGCTAAACTATAACTTTTAGATAAAGAATTAATTTCAACGCCAACTTCTTTTGCACCAGGTACAGATAAGAAGCTAATTGGCTTTTGACCATCAAAATAAAATTCAGCATAAGCAAAATCATGGACAACGATAATATTATGTTTTTTCGCGAATGCGATTACATCTTTAAAGAAATCTTCATGTGCCATTGCTGGAACTGGATTTCCTGGGAAGTTCAAAATCATCATCTTTGCTTTATTGGCGATTTCTTCAGGGATAACTTCTAAGTTAGGTAAGAAATCATTTTCTTTTTTTAATGGCATGTAGTAAGATGTTGCACCGGCCATTTGAATTCCTGTTTCATAAGCTGTATATCCTGGATCAGGAACTAGTATTATATCTCCCGGATTTGCAAAAACCATAGGTAAATGAACGAGTCCGTCTTGTGAACCCATTAATAATAAAACTTCTTTTTCAGCATTTAATATAACGTTATGAGTGTTGTTGTAATATTCAGTTACAGCTTCGTGAAATTCTTGAATACCAGATAATGTATATCCGTAACTTTCTTTTGCACTTGCTGTATGTACCATTTCTTCTCTCACAAAATCAGCAGGAGGCATATCAGGATTCCCGATACTTAAATCGATCATTTTATGACCTGCTGCAATTTTCTCTTTTTTATAGGCCCCTAATTCACTAAATATAGAAGATTGGAATGCTTTCATTCTAGTTGCTAAAGTGTAAGTCATCAAAACCCCTCCTAAAAACAGTGTTTTCTTTCTGTATTTTTAATTATTCTGAAAACACATGTTTACATTTTATCATTTTTTTATGAAAATTAAAACGATTGACAAATTTAGAGGGAGGATAATAAGGGGAAATATAAAAATAACGTAGAAAATATTTTCTACGTTATAAATGAAGATTAATTGTTTGTTTTTTTATATGTACATGTGTTTTCAGTTGTAAAAAAGTATACATTTAATTCATTATCGACAACTTTTAAAGATTGATCCGATGTAAACGAGTTACCATAATCAATACGATACACGTTAGAATTTTTAACAAACGATCCTTTAAATAAATCCTCTTTTTTATTTGTTGTTTGCATTTCCACTAAATTGTGAACAACCTTTTCTTTCTTTTCTTCTTTCACAACTGTTTCAAATTTATAATATACAGGGCATTCACCTTTTTTATTATCAATGACTTCCCAAGAGCCGTATATATCATTATTGCTACATCCACTAAGTAGAACGATTAATATAGGGAAAATAAATAGAAACTTTTTCATTGTGTACTCCTTTCTTATTCGTTTTTATAAACGTGCGAATACGATAGGAATATTGTAAAAAATAAAGTTTAAATTTTCATAAAGAATTTTTAAATTTCACATAAAAATTTGGAGAAAGGTGAGATTTTTAAAATGAAAAGGCATGAATCTAGTGTAATACTAGATTCATGCCTAGTACTCTATCTTATGTTATGTTTTTTGAGGATAAATGAAGCGGAAAGAAGAATAACAATTCCATTTACAATATATACATTTAAAATAACGAAGACTAGGTTAGCTACTCCCAAACCACCTTTATCGAATATAGATGTGAGTGCTGTAGTAGTCAAAAAGATAATGGGAGTTAACAATAAAAATAGGAAACCTGCAACAATCCTTCTTTTAAAGTTATTTTGAGATAAGGAAAGGGCTAAAAAATTAAGGACGCCAAACATGACCAATGAAAAAAGAAGGATAATTAATAATTGGATGCCATAAGACATTTCCACAGCTCCTTTTTGAAAAACTATAATTTATTTTATTCGAAAGTAGTAGGGGATACTCCTTTAAATATTTGAACTACAAAAAGAAAATAGATTTTAATCCTTGAAATTCAAAAAGAATGGACCCAGTAAAATACGGGATCCATTCTTAAGAAGTATTAGTTTTATATATTCGCAGATTGTGACGTTTGTTTTTTAAATTGTTTCTGCTTAGATAAGGAAATAAAAATAATCAACAACGAAATAACTCCGAAGATGAGAACCATATATTGTAACCCAATCGTATCTAAGAAGAAGCCAGTTCCAAGTAAGACAATTTGGAACATAACTCTTTCAAACATATTACGGAATGAGAAGAGACGTCCGTGATAGCTTTTTTCGACTTTCGTTTGGAAAATTGTCGACATAATAGGGAAGAAGCAGCCTACACTAAATCCAAACAAACCAAATGAGGCAAGTGCCATCCATTTAATATCGCTAAAGAACAACGAAAGGTGTGCAAAAGCGGTACAAATTGCGAAGAAGTATAGTAACTTTTCAGGTTTGAAATGATCAGATAAACGTTTAATAACGAAGGCACCTAACATAAATGCTACACCTTCAATTGTATATATGAATCCTTTAATCGTTGGGTCATGTTGCATTTCGCTAATGTTAATAACCATTAAATTGAATCCAGCTATAAATAATAGAGGGATAATACTTAATATAAGTGCTGTAAAAGCAATAGGAATTCCTTTTAAAATACGAAATACTTCCATAAAACTATTATCTTTAGCTGATTGCTTACTTAATGTAGCGGATTTTTTATCTTCAAATTTTAGGAAGAAAGTTGAGAGGAATAATAAAGCGTATGCTGCCATTGAGAAGGCATACATATACTGTAAACTCATTACAACTAAAAGAATGCCACCTAGTGAAGTACCTGCAATACGAGCGATTGTACCGATATTCATATGTACACCGTTCATTTGTAATAGCTCATGTTCATTAACGATGAGTGGAATTACAGATTGTAATGCAGGGAAATAAAATGCCGCGGAAATTTGAAGTGCAATCATAAATGCAATCATGAAAGCGATACTTTCATATTGAATAGCGAAAAACATGAAAATAACACTAATCACACGACCAAATCCAGCGTAAAGAAGAACTTTCTTTTTTTCATATTGATCAATGACACGCCCAGCCATTGGACCGACTAGAACACCAGCTAACAGTCCGATAAATAATATAATGGATTTCATAAAATCAGAAGGGACGTATTTTTGCATAAATTCAAGATTACCAAGAATACCAAGCCATAACCCTAGACCAGCAATAAACTCCCCAATTAACACAATCCAAACATTTTTATTACGCCACATAATGTAAAACCTCTCTGTCTTTTAAAATGAAAAACTCGTATATAAAACCTCCTTATTTTATGTATTATTTTTAACGAACTTTTTTAGAGTCAGAGTCTATATTACGTGTTTCATTAGTGAATTTCAATCTTTTTGATTTGTAAAAAAATGATGAATTAAGTGATACAATGGGTAACTAAAAATACAAAAAATTCACAAGTAAATTCAAAGGGAAGGTAAGTGTGGGGAAAATAAAAAAAGTAAGAACGCAGATAATGCGTCTTACTTTTCTCAAAAAACCAAAATAGATTAAATTAGCAACACTTATGATCTTGTCCAATAGCTAAGCCGCTAAAAGACAGAGGACCAACAATGTCTGCACTTGCACCACTAGTAAGGTTTTCTACAGTTAATGAATACTCGTGAGTCCCGCAGCTAACATTTTGATCTATAGCTTGAAATGTTTGCGCGTAAAATTGCTCAGAATCTGTAGATTCAATCCCTACTTGAGCGTTGAAGATTTCTGTATTGTCACGGAAAATTCGGAATAAAACTTGTGAAATCTCAGTTATACCTTTAACCCCAACTGTAGCAATTAATTCTACTCGATTATTACGTGAATCTCTTCTTGAAATTTTTAATTTAATACTTGCTAGAATTGCTTTTTCTGGGGAATGGGGAATTACAAAAGTTGTTTCACCTGTTTTATTTAAAGGTTGAGTAGCTTGATAATCAATGATATGAGTCATATTCGTCACCTCCTCATATACTAAAATATGAAGGTAACGATGAATTAGCTTGGACATATACTATAAGATTTTAAGAGAATTGAGGAGTAATGTTGAATAAAGGGAGATAATATAAAAGCATCAAGAAAAAATCCCAATTATGAGAGTCATTTTTTGATGCTTTTCATACTTTAGGCGGAATATTCTTCTTTACGTACTTCGAAGAATTCATTCCGGCGTAAGTAATTAAAAATTTTTTCCGAAACCTCTTCTTCATGAGACACTAAGAATCGTTGATCAAAAGCATAGAAAGATTGACCTTTAATTAATTTTACGTAGTATATTTTACACGCCTCCTTTAAATTAGGATTCTTAAATACTTTATATTATGATGACCTATCTGGTTGTTAATAATACTTAAAGTTTCAAAGGGGAGAAGTATAAATTCAAAAAACATTGAAATAGCTTACAAATCTGTAATGTTTTTGTCACCTTTGCCGATAGTTAAAATTAACCAGTATCTTCTATACTACAAATAGGTTCCATAAAACAAGGGGGTAGAAAGATGGAGGAAGTAATTGGAGAAGTTGTAGCAGGGATTTGTGAATTTGTAGTTGAAGTTACGGTGGATGTTTTAGGAGATTTAGTTTCCGGAAATGATGAAGAGAAAGAAACATTATAAAATTTGTAAAAAGTTTAAAGATAAACAATGTGTAAAAGCTGATTTCTAAAGGGAAGTCAGCTTTTATATTTTTTACATTATATTAATAATATTTAAATATTAACCTGTTGCGATAGTAATGAAATCAATAAAGGAGCTGACCGATATGAATATGCCGAATTCTAGATGTGATGTACCTGATTCTAATACGATTGTAGCGAATATAAATGAAAAAGAATATCACTTTATAGTTCGTATACATCCACTTGCAGGAAAGATGATAGCGCTATTTGAAAATGGGAAAGAATATGGCTTGCTTGATAAGGAAATCGCTAGTAGGGATAAATTTATTAGGACAGAGCTTACTAAGTTGAAGCATTTCAACATAGATATTCTTTATGATAGTCCTGGGTGGATATGGATTGGCATGGACCAATATGGATTGCATGCAAGAGAGGCTACTAATAGCGAAGTAGAAGTTATTGTGAAGTTACAGGGGGATTAGACGTGTAAGAAGATCCTCAAATTTAAGAGATACTTTGTGGGGGTGTGGGATAATTCCCCATAACCTTTTTTGTTTTGTGCTTAAAAATAAAAGAGTTAAATTTTTTTGATAGAAGGTCTCTAATACAAGAGACGAGATTAAACTAAAAGAGGATTTGAAATTATATAAAGAGAACTTATAAATTAAATATAATACTTTATAGAAAGAAGATGATAAAAGTGAGTAAAGAAGAACTTGTGAAACAACAATTTGGTAGTAATGCAGAGAAGTATGTGAAAAGTAAAATTCATGCAAAAGGACTGGATTTACAATATGTAGTTCAGCAAGTTGAAACTCGTCATAATACTCGTCTTCTTGATATTGCTACTGGTGGTGGACATGTTGCTAATTTGTTAGCCCCAATGTTCAAAGAGGTAGTCGCTCTTGATTTAACAGAAAAAATGTTAGAAAAAGCAAAAGGTTTTATAGAAGGGAACGGACATGAAAATGTATCATTTGTAGCAGGACATGCAGAAAGGTTACCATTTGCTGATGATTCCTTTGATACAATTACATGCCGAATTGCAGCACATCACTTTGTTGATCCTTTGCAATTTATTTTTGAAGTAAATCGAACGTTAGAAGATAATGGATTATTTATATTAATTGATAACGTTTCACCAGAAAATAATGAGTTTGATACATTTTATAACTTTATCGAAAAGAAGAGAGATCCAAGCCATGAACGAGCTTTGAAAAAAACAGAATGGATTACTTTATTAGAAAAACATGGTTTGCAAATGCAGTCATGTCATACTTTTGACAAGAAGTTCGATTTTGATTGGTGGTGCGATATGATGGATGTTCCTATGCAAAAACGTGTAAAGTTAACAGAGTGTATGATGAAAACATCAAATGAAATGCAAGAATTTTTCAAAATTCAATTTGGAAACAATAAAATAGAATCGTTTTATACTGAAATGGCACTGTTCGTATGTAAAAAAAGTTCAACATTAAAAAGATAAATTTCTTGCAGTCTTTCTGATGTACGATATACTTAGTACAGAGAAAATGAGAATTGAGGAATAGTAATAATGATTCGTGTACGTATTGAGGGAACTGAGGAAGAGATGCTTGAATTTTTAGAGAAAATGCCTGACATTCCTGGGTTTGAAAAAACACATATGAGAGAACCGAGAAAAGGGAATAATCCGAAATATGATTCAAGCAAAAGTGTACTAGCATATTTATCTTATAAAAAGATTGAAGTCGCCAATAAATAGGCGGCTTTTTTAATTATCTCTGTTTCACCGCCTTGTCTTTTTCGCATAATAATAATAGTAGATTATGCTGGAGAGGGGTGAGGAAAGTTAATAAAAAAATAATCTTTTTCGGAGATTTTGGTATTGATGATGCAGTAACGTTAATTTATGCGAATAAAACATGCAAATTAGATATTATCGGTATCGTTGCAGAGTATGGAAATGTATCAAGAGAAATTGTTACGGAAAATGTTTATTTTTTAGAAAGATACTATGCTACAAAAGTGAAGATTATTGAAGGTGCCAGTAGACCAATGACAGCTGAAGAACCTTTGTTTTTCCCTGAAATTCATGGGGATCACGGTTTAGGTCCAATTATTCCACCGAAAATGAGAATTTGTGACAGAGAAAATTTTTGTGAATTGATTAAATTAATTGAGCCTTGTCCAGAAGATATTATTATAGTGGCGACGGGACGATTAACAACACTTGCAACATTATTTTTATTGTACCCCAATTTAATGAATCGAGTATGTTCTTATTATATAATGGGCGGTGCTTTTCTATTTCCGGGAAACGTTACACCTGTATCAGAAGCTAATTTTTACGGCGATCCAATTGCCGCGAATATCGTTATGAAATATGCGCAGAATGCTACAATATATCCGTTAAATGTAACGCAGCGTGCTCTTATTACCCCTGAAATGGTCGATATTATTGATAAAGAAGGAACAGGGCAGGCGAAACTCATAAAGCCAATGATCGATTTTTATTACGAGAACTTTTACAAAAAAGAATATCCAGGTATTGCTGGGAGTCCGATTCACGATTTACTTCCGTTCATTTCATTTATAAATGATGATATTTTTGAATATAAAAAATCAGCAGTTTGGATTAGTACGACGAATGATGTAACGAGAGGTCAAAGTGTTGCAGATTTTAGAAAAATAGCTGAGCCAACGACGTTTGATAATCGTCCTATACAAAAAATTGCCGTTGAATTTAATTATCAAGCGTTTAAAGACGAATTTATGAGAACAATATTGAAGCCAGATTGTCCTTAAGAGGGTGAGCAGATTTGAATGATTTTCATAAGACGAATAACTTACGAAAAATGTAACATAACTAATGGTAAGCAATTGTTTCTGATTATAATTTTTATTGGTCAATTATAAAGGAGGAAATGATATGATTTGGTCTTTAATCGTTGGTGGTATATTAGGATGGTTTGCAAGTTTAATTACTGGGAAGGATGTACCTGGCGGTGTAATCGGTAATATTATTGCAGGTATTGTCGGTTCTTGGCTTGGTACAGCGTTACTTGGTAAATTCGGACCTGTTATAGGCGGATATGCGATTGTTCCGGCTTTAATAGGCGCGATTGTTTTGATTTTCATCGTAAGCTTTATATTCCGTGCAATGCGGAAATGAATACAGGGGACTGTTTACATTTGTAAGCAGTCCCTTTGTATTATGTTGTCTAATCTGTTATGCTACTGTTATACAATCAGGAGGTGTCAGCATTGAAATCATTTACAGTAAATTTTCATCAAGAGGATAATGCAAAGGCAACAACAGTACATAAATTAAGTGAAGAGGACTTCGAGAAAGCAACAGAAAAAGGTACTCGTCATCTATTTGATTTAGATACAAACGTTGGTTTCTTCGTATTCTTTGATGCTGAAGATACAGAAGGAAACGAGCAATACTTAATGTTACAATATGAAGGAGATCATGAAGAACCAAGTGCTTGCTACGGATTTGATTTGAAATTGTTCTATCAATTTTTAGCACTATACTTAAATGATCTTGAATTCCAAGGTGAGACAAATGAAGAAGAGGAAGAAAATGGTCCAATTCATCATTTAGCGCACTTACTTTACCATATCGTTGAAGACGGTAAATCTATCGAAGTGTAAAAATACATATTTGAAGCTGTCCTTTAATAGGGCAGCTTTTTTAATTATATAAATAGGTAATCTTAATGGATTTCTGATCATGACAAATGATTTGAATAAGATTCAGAAGGAACAAAACATTAAACCAGCAGAGAATGAGTATTCACTTTCTGCTGGTTTTTTGCATTTAAAGGAGATTTTGTAGCAGTTTAATTCAAGTTACAAAAAGGATATAGCGAGTATGGAGAGAAGGTGTATACAAGGAGATGAATAAGATGATTAACAATACAATTCCAAGCTTTTTGAAGCTTTTGGAAAGCGATGATATAGGATTACATGACTTGGACAAATATTATGATATGTATCCAGAAGCATTTGAAGAGTATTTTAATTATCATTGTCCTAAGACGGAAGAACGTCTTTCTAGTGCGATTAAAAAATATCCTGAAAAACTAAAAGACATCCGTATTATTTCGGAAACTTTACCATCTATTATTCAAGAAATTAGTGAGGAGTATCACATTCAATTTGGTTTTAATATAGATTTGACTTTTCATCTATTTGTAGGTGGGTTTGGCTCCAATGCATTTGTAGAAAGAGATATTATTGGGGATATATTTCTTTCGGCAGAAAAATTATCTCCTGAAAGGGAGCATCTTCGTGTTATCGTTGCTCATGAAATTGGTCATATATATCATAATTTCGTATTGCAAGAGAGTGGAATGGATTGGACTAAAGCACAATGGACTGATGCAGCGGTTAGTTTATATCGTGAGGGAGTCGCGACATATTTATCGCAAAGAATAGCTAAAGGATTAAGTAAATCAGTCTATTATTCATATGATAATGATGGTGACGATTGGTTGTATTGCTATGAAGAACATAAAGATCATATTAAGAAACATTTTTTACAAGATTATGTTAAAGGGTGGACAGATGAAAAAGAGAAAGAATGGTTCCGTTTATCAGGAGGGACTTATTTCGGATGCAACCGACTCGGTTATTTTTTAGGAACATCGTATATGGAGTATATTGTGAATACTTTCGGGGAAAGCGAAGCACTTACTTTTTGGACTAAAAATAATTTAAAGAGTAGTGTAATGGAATGGTTACAAAAGTGAATATGTTGAAGAGGGAGGCTGAAAATGATGAAAGTATATATGAAAGTACTTATATTTTTTCTAACTTTAACGTGTGTAGCGGCTTTAACCGCATGTACTAACGCTGAGGAAAAGAAGCAAACTAATTCAACATCAGAAAATAGTACGGAAAAAAAGAGTGATACGTCAGAAACGGGTAAAAAGAATGAAGAGACTGCTCCCAAAAAAGAGAAAGAACCTGTGGAAAAACCAAAAGGTCATGATTCTGTAAAACCTTCAACGGAGTCTAATACGAAAAATACAGTGCTTAATCAAAAATCAATTAACCATGTAAAAGATTTATTTGAGCAAGCGAAAGAAGGTAAAGTACCTAACGTACCATATGCAGCACATACAGGTGACATCGAGGAAATAGAAAAAGAGTGGGGAAAAGCAGATAAAACTGATCAAGCAGGCAACGGGATGTATGCAACTTTTACAAGTAAAAATGTAGCATTTGGCTTTAACAAAGGATCTCAAGTCTTTGACGTTCGCTCATATCATTCAGAACTCAAATCGATTACGTTGCAAGAAATCGAAAAGGCTTTAGGAAAACCAGCGTCTGTTAAAGAAAATGGTAATGATAAAATTTATGTTTATAAAGTAAATGACCAGTTTGAATTGAAATTCGTAATTCCAAAATCGACTGGTAAAGTACATCATATTTCTGTGTTCTCACCGGAGGATAGTATTAATAAAATGGCAGGTTAAATGAAGAGCTGTTCCTATAGGGACAGCTCTTTTGTTTTGTTTCTTTCTAACGATTGAACAAAAAAAGCTTGAATGATACCACCAATTATTAATAAGAAGGCACAAATATAAAATAGAGTACTACCGCTTAATTTACTTAATAACAGTGCACCTACAAAAGGCCCGCAAGTCCTTGAAATATCCCAATGTATACCGTATATAGAAAAATATAATCCGCGTCTATGACTTGGAGCGATTTGTGAAACGAATCGTAGTAAATGATTTAAAGCAATACTTTCTCCAATTACTAAAAAGAGTAGTGTTAAAAATAATGACCATATTGTTGTGGAATAACCGTAGCCAATCGCAGCTAACGTATAGCAAGTATAGGAAATAACAATGATTTTAGGCATAGAAAACTGTTCAGACCATTTCACAAGGGAAATTTGGAGAATCACTTCCATGACAGCTTTACAAGTTGAGATAAACACGAGTACAAATAGAAAATTTGGAAATACACTTTCGGCGAATATACGATAATTTGATTCGGTTTGGGCGTAGAAAAAACTAATCGGTAGCGTAGAAACCATAAGTCCAAACACAGCGTAATGCTTTGAAATAAATTGTTTTGGCGAATATACTTCTTTAGTTTTATTAACGTTTTTCATGAGTGGAGCTGTTTCAGGAAGCTGCGTCCAAACGAGAATAGCATATAGCGTAAGGGCTACACCTTGCAAAATAAATAAATACTCAGGGTGACTAGTATAGAAAAAGGCGCCGATTAATGGGCCAATTACAGAGCCGATTGCTCCCGTAGTATGCAGAACAGCAAATATTTCTGCCTGTTGTTCTTCCTTCGTTAAGTCAGCGATTTGTGCTCGCTGTGCCGGAATATATAAAGAGCGTCCAATACCATTTACTACATACAATAAGGCGAAAAAGGCGACCGATTCAGCAAAAACGAAGCCGCTTACGGCAAAAGCTTGTAAAAGTAATCCGAGTAACATTATTTTCTTTCGGCCGTATTTATCTGTTACACCCCCAGCGATTAATGTAAACACAATATCAGCGAGAGGCTGTAATCCGAAAAGAAGCATTGTAACGATGACATTACCATTTAACGCTTTATTAACGTGAACAATAAAAATGATAGCTAACATCGCTTCAGTCGTTCGGACTAACAATTCACCGAACAATCGAATGAGAATAGGCTTATTATAACGTTTTAAAAGATACTTCATTTTTATTTCCTCCTTTCTATATTGAAATGATAAGATGGAAGCCAGAAATGAAAAAGGGTAGAATGAAAGAGGAAGATTTTTCATCTTTTAGGGGGCGTTTTATGATTATTTTGGAGCAATATATGCACCTGTGGCTCCAGTATGGAAATGGGAGAGCAGAGGGAGAACAATTAGAAATAACAATACAAAATATATCTGAAACTTTATTTTGTACAGAGCGAAATAGTAAATTAATCATAAAAAAATTAGAAGAATTTAATTGGATTATGTGGTTTCCAGGCCGAGGGAGAGGAAATCGTTCAAAGTTGTTATTTCAAAAACATCCACTTTCTTTAATTTTAGAAAGAGGAAAAGAAATAACGAAACAAGGGGACGTAAAAAGTGGAAGTGCATTTATTGAAAGATATAGCTCGTATTTTCCATCACTTCAAACGCAATTTCAAACGTGGATTGATTCGATATTCGGTTATCAAGTCGAAAGGACATCTAAAGGGAGAAGAGATGTGCTACGTTTGCAAGTCCAAATGAATCTACATATTGCATTAGATCCTGTATACGCTACGATGCGTTCGGAATGTCATATGGTAAAACATATATACGACACGTTAGTGTATATAGACGGAAATACAAACAGTGTAGAGCCAAGACTTGCGTTTTATTGGGAATATGATGACCAGAAATATATATGGACCTTCTACTTACGAAAAGGTGTTCAGTTTCATAACAGGAAAGAATTTACTGCTTATGACGTTGTACATACATTTAAACGATTCTTGAAAGCGAAAAATAATCCGCATGCGTGGATGTTACAGCACGTTGAAAGTTTACATATTTTTGATGACTACATTGTGCAGATTCGTTTATCTACAGATAATAAGCTGTTTTTACATGCTTTAAGTACAGAACAGTGTTCTATTGTAAATGAAGATGGAGATGGAAGGTTAATCGGTACTGGACCGTTTCGATTATGTGAAAAGAATGAGGATGTATTCGTATTAGAAGCAAATGATTTATATTTTCGCGAGCGACCATTTCTCGATCGAATTGAATTATGGAATGTAGAGCACAGCGTAAATACGTGCGATATTTTAGCGAAAGCACACTATAACAATATAGAAAAGCATCATAAAGAACTAACTAGACTTGAGTCGAATGTAACATACATTACATTAAATACCGCAAAAGAAGGACCTATGCAAAACACGATGTTTCGGAAAGCTCTATATAAAATCATTCATAGCAATGCGCTTATCGAGGAATTGCAAGGAGCGCGCGGAGAAATAGCAGAAGAATTGGTTCTAACAAAGGGTGGCACTATACATATAAATGAGGACATATATACGCTTATTAAAGAGAGCTCTTACCGTAATGAAACACTGCGACTATATACATTTACAGAACAAGATCATGTTGAAGACTCATATTGGATACAAAAAGAGTGTGCGAAGTATGGCGTCACTATTGAAGTCATTTTTCTTGAAACAAAAGAGTTATTGCAAGCAAGTACGATACAAAAGGCTGATATAATACATGATAGTGCGACAATTAGTGAGCGTATTGAAGAAAGTTTACTATATATGTTTCTTACAAAAAACAGCTTTATTCATCAACATAGCAATATAAAATTTAACGAAGTATTGCAGTCTTATTTTATAGAGAATCAATTAGAGAAACGGATGACACTGTTACACAATATTGAAGACACATTGTTACGCCAAATTCATATTATTCCTTTATATCGTAACAAACAGCAAGTAAGTTCACACGAAAAAGTGCAAAATATAATGATTAATCCACAAGGTTGGATCGATTTTTATCAAATATGGTTTAAGCCTTGATATATAAAGGTTCTTATGCATTTTAGTAAGATGTGTAAGAACCTTTTTTGTATGGAAATGAAGTTTGTTTTGCACATTTTTACGCTACATGTTATAAAAGTTCATTTACAGCGTAACAGTGTTATGTTACATTGTTGTTAGGAAGGAGTGATATACAGTTGATTACAGATTTAATTTCAAAAAAAGATTTATTAGAGTTAACTGGTATTTCATACGGACAGTTATATAGGTGGAAGAGAAAAAATTTAATACCGGAAGATTGGTTTGTACGGAAGTCAACGTTCACAGGTCAGGAAACATTTTTTCCAAAAGAAAAGATATTAGAGCGTATTGATAAAATTCAAACGATGAAAGAGGATCTATCGCTTGATGAATTGGCAAATATGTTTTCACCAAGCGTAACAGAGATTCTTTTAGCAAAGGAAGATCTCATTCGTAAAGAAATTACATCAGAACCTGTTTTACAATTTTTCATGGAGCAAACGAACAAAACGGCAGATTTTCAATTTGCAGATATTCTTTATGTATACGTGTTAGAAGAACTTCTTCAATCAGGAGACGTTAGCTTAGAAGAAGGGAAAATGGTTTTACAAGTTTTACGTGAAAATTATGAAGCGATTAAACATAAAAATTGTGACTTAGTTATTATTCGGAAGTTAGGGATTTCTACATGCTTCTTAGTATCAAGCGTTGAGGATTTAATTTTTGAAAAGGGAACAAAGATTGTTTTACGTGTAGCAATTATGAAATATACCGAAGCATTAAAAACTAAACTGTTGTAGTGGAGGAGAAATAATGCGTACAGAAAATTTAATTATAAACGGATATGGTTCATCAAACGGTGGAGAGTTTCATAAAGTGCAACTAAATGGAAAAGGAACTGTTAATGGAAACGTTGAGTGCGACCAATTTGAATGTAATGGTTACGGAATTGTTACTGGTGATTTGAAAAGTAGCGATGCGAGAATTAGCGGATCAGGTAAAGTTGAGGGTACAGTTAGTGCAGAAATGATGCGAATCGATGGGAAAGGGACAATTACACAAGATGTAAAGGCGACCACTTTAAAAATTGCAGGAAAAGGGACGATAGGTGGTAATGTAACTGGTGAAGAATTTAAAATCAATGGTCAAGCGACGATTGATGGTAATTGTGAAGTTGATATTTTTTCTTCAGAAGGGCAATTTACAGTTGGTGGATTATTAAGCGCAGATGAAATTAATATAAATATTCATGGTACATGTAGAGCGAAAGAAATTGGTGGCCAAACCATTAAAGTAAAACATAGATTGAGTGCTTTTAGTAGACTATTTAAAACAGTATTTGGCTTACAGTTAGAAGCTGAACTGCTAGAAGGTGACAATATCGATATTGATTATGCTCACATTAAAACAGTAAGGGGAAACAATGTTACTGTAGGGCCGAACTGTGAGATTGAACTAATTGAATATACTGGGGTTCTTACTGTTGATAAAAGTGCAAATGTAAAAGAAATTAAGCAAGTTTAAGTTTAAAAGGGAGAGAGGAATCGGTATGGAAAATCAACATAGTCTTACTGTAAATGGATCAGGTAGCTCAGCAGGTGGAGATTATAACAAAGTAAAGATACGCGGCGAAGGAACAATCTCTAATCATATGAGTTGTAATGATTTTAAAACGTATGGTACGAGTGAAGTACGTGGCAATATGAAAGCGAAAAATTATGTCGTGTATGGAGATAGTGAAGTACAGGGGAATATGGAGGCGGAATATGTAAAAGTATATGGCAATGCCCAAGTACAAGGTGACGGACAAATTAATAAAACAAAAGTTAGAGGTATGATAGAATTTAAAGGGAAGCTATCCGGTGATTTCATAGATGTGAAAGGTGCTTTAAATGTAAAGAGAGATATAGAACTAGAGGAATTATTACTAACTGGTGGTCTTGAAAGTGATGGTTTGCTTAATGCTGAAAATATTGAAATCTCACTTCGTTATGAAGGAAGTAAAGTGAGAGAAATCGGTGGGAAAAAGATTACAGTACGTAAAAAAGCGAGATTTATTCCTTTTACAAGTCATGCAGGAAGCCTTCAAACATCAATTATTGAAGGGGATGATATTTATTTAGAACATACAATAGCAGACGTAGTAAGAGGAAATCATGTTATAATTGGCCCTGGCTGTGAAATTAGTGTAGTAGAATATCACACTAGTTTTAATCAGAAAGGTAATGCAGTCGTAAAAGAACATAAACAAATATAAGTAGTATGAGGGAGAGCAAGAAATATGGTTGAGAAGAATAATAAACTCGGCTTCGTTGTTGCCGGTTTATTGCTAGGGATTTTAATGGCATCAATGGATAATACCATTGTCGTAACAGCGATGGGAACAATCGTTGGTGATTTAGGAGGCCTTGAAAACTTTGTATGGGTCGTTTCTGCCTATATGGTCGCAGAAATGGCAGGTATGCCGATTTTCGGTAAACTATCAGATATGTATGGTAGAAAGAGATTCTTTATTTTCGGTTTAATCGTCTTTATGATTGGTTCGGCACTTTGTGGAACTGCTGAGAATATTACACAGTTAGGTATTTATCGTGCCATTCAAGGTATTGGCGGCGGGGCACTAGTGCCAATCGCATTTACTATCGTTTTTGATATTTTCCCTCCAGAAAAGCGCGGGAAAATGGGTGGTTTATTCGGAGCAGTATTTGGTTTATCAAGTATTTTCGGGCCATTACTTGGCGCATATATTACGGATTATATTAGCTGGCACTGGGTGTTTTATATTAACTTACCACTTGGAATTTTAGCACTTATTTTTATTACATTATTTTATAAAGAGTCACGAGTTCATAGAGAACAAAAGATTGATTGGTTTGGCGCAATTACTTTAGTTGGTGCAGTAGTTTGTTTAATGTTCGCCTTAGAATTAGGCGGACAAAAGTATGATTGGGATTCTAGCTTTATTTTAAGTTTATTTGCTGGGTTCGCTATTTTAGTAATTGCTTTTATTGTTATTGAACGAAAAGTAGAAGAACCAATCATTTCATTTGAGATGTTTAAACAACGTCTATTCGGAATGAGTACAATTATTGCCTTATGTTACGGGGCGGCATTTATGTCAGCAACTGTGTACATTCCGTTATTTATTCAAGGCGTATACGGTGGTACCGCAACAAACTCAGGATTATTGTTATTACCAATGATGTTAGGATCAGTAGTAACAGCGCAGTTAGGTGGATTTTTAACATCAAAACTTAGCTACCGAAACATTATGATTATTTCTGCTGTAATTATGCTAATCGGATTATTCTTATTAAGTACATTAACGCCAGAAACAAGTCGTATATTATTAACAATTTATATGGTTATTATCGGTTTTGGAGTTGGTTTTTCATTCTCTGTACTAAGTATGGCTGCTATTCATAACTTCGGTATGGAGCAACGCGGGTCTGCGACTTCAACGAGTAATTTCATTCGTTCATTAGGTATGACACTTGGTATTACAATCTTCGGAATGATTCAAAGGACTGGTTTCCAGGATCAATTAGAAGAAGCGTTTAAAGGTATGAGCGGGGGAATGAATACAAACGCTTTAGGAGATTCAAGAGCTATTCTATCAGAATCGGCAAGATCTCAAATTCCGCCGCAAATATTAGATAAAATTATTGATGCTCTTTCTAGTTCAATCGTTCAGACATTTATGTGGGCGTTAGTCCCCGCAAGTTTAGCGTTCGTATTCGTTTTCTTTATGGGAAATGAGCGCATGGTATATAAAAAAGAACAAAACAAGGTGAAAAGTGAAACATCAAAAGCATAAAGAAAAAGCTCCTTTCAATTTTGAAAGGAGCTTTTTCTTATGTACGGAGTCGAATTAGCTTTCGATAATTTCGTATTCTTCGTCTGCTAATAATAAAATTTGTGTTTTCTTACCTTTGTTTTGAACTTCGATTACATCATATGTACCTAAGTCTCTTAGCTTGCTTTGAGAAGCGTTAACCATAACTTCCATAGAATCAATTAAGATATCTTCTTCAACGTATGATTCAGGTAATGCCATATCTTCAGTATCTAATACACATGTATATAGATTTTGTAAGTTCTCAGCAGTTGGGTTTTGTTCCTCAACATCAATAATGTTTTTTACTGCTTCCATATTTTCTTCTTTTACTTGATATACTTTAATTTTAGTCATTGTTTTAATCTCCTTTATAACGTAATCGTAGAGGCTGCAATTCATCCCGCAATAACGAGCAGTAGACTCCCGCCTCAAGGTGAAGAAGCAAATGATGAGGACGGCAGGAGATAACTGCCCGTAAGAGCCCGATTGGTGAGGGCTAACCATTAGTAGGAGATAAAGCTCCCCGCTAATAGAAGTTTCACTTTATTATAACGCTTTTTTGTTGAAAGATGAAATTGTTATATGCATTTATAGTGAAAAATATATTTTATTACTTATTTGAGGAACGATGAGTTTCTTAATTTGACAGGCATATGTCTGTATACTTATCTAGACTAATATTAGAGTTATATTGTCCAAGCTTTTCTTACATACCTTTCATATTATATTTATTAGGTAAAACATATAGGAAAGGAATGGAGAATCAGTGGATTGTGAGCCGAAACGTGATTGTCAATGTTGTCAAAATAGTATATGTGAATTTTTGAAAAGTTTACATCCTTATTCTAGGGTTGAGAGTATCGTAATAGACGGAAACGAAATAGTTGTATCCTATTTTATTTCATTTAATGAGATAAAAGGTATAGTGTCGTTTGCACAAGAAGACAGTGAGGTAATATTTGTAGATTGTTCAAGAATTGATGCGATTCGAATAGGGAAAGTTTGTAGTTGTAAAACGAAAGTTAAATTTATTGAAGATGAATTCAGTTTACTTGGAAATGTTTGTCCACATTGTTTAAATGAGGGAAGTACACTATTCTTCGATTTTAATAATCCTGAATTAAGTTTATCTTTACAGGCAACAACGATTGATCCACCTAGATGTATTGAATTTGTAGATGAGCTTGGGAATGTAGTAAAGCAAATTACTATAGTAGGTGAAGCGATTGTTTCTAAAGATTTCGTTCCGGTACCTGAACTGTTAGATTTTCGATTAATCTTATCGGATATAACTGGAAATCCATTGAAATTTGGATTACTGTTTATTAACTTCCCTGATATTACGTTTATCATTCTTTTCGCATCAAATGGATACCTCAACATTTCAAACTGTTTAAAAATAGAGAGTGGAACTGGAAATACCGAAATAGAAGAGATGAAAAAAGAGATTATTAACGACAATAGTATGATGTACAATTCAATTATTAAGTTAACTAAAATATATAAAAATGGTGAGACGGAATCTTACATTTCTAAGAAGGGGTTATAACGTATTTATCGTAATTAACCCTCGTACACTATAATGAGGGTTTTTACATAAAAATGATTAAATAAAATATTGTTACATTTTAATTTAGCCATTTATTGTGTGGAATCGGAAATTTTTTAGCTTCTCTTTAGATACACTAATGAAAGTAAAGGTATTTATTGTTTTCTATACTGTATAGGCCGTAGTAGCGGGAAATAGGCTGGTTTGTACTATCAATTGATACGTGTTATTCCTTAATGCGTCACTGCCATAAACATGCAAATTAGGTACCCTGCTTACGCAACAAAATATGAAAGAAGTCAATTGCAGGGGGATATTTATTTAAGTGTAAATAAATATAGCGGTGGAGTAGGGGATTATACAATATTAGTAAAATAATTTAAAAAAGGGCTGCTACGACAGTCCTTTTTTTAATTATGTAAATACCTGCTGTAAGTTTTTTTGAGAGTGAATTTTATTAGGAATAATTAGTCATCATTGTTACCATATATCGCCATCAAGTTAATGAAAATACAATACCAATTCTGATTTTATATTAAGATTTTACTTGCTAAGCTCTCTTTGAGCCCCCATATAGCTTCCAATGATATTTTGATAACTTGGAAGATGCTTAGCAAGTAAAGCTCCGAAACCTTCAACATCATTTCGCCAGTCACGCTGTAATTCTGCTGCAACGCTAAACCAGTTCATTAGTTGCACCCCTCCATGAGCCATACGCATAAGAGCGGCATCAGCAACTTGTTTACTAAAAGTTCCAGATGCATCCGTTACAACAAATACCTCATACCCTGCATTTATAGCTGATAGAGCTGGGAACGCAACACAAACATCAGTAACGACACCTGCGATAATTAACTGTTTTTTACCCGTTGCTTCAATAGCTTTTACAAATTCATCATTGTCCCACGCGTTAATTTGTCCAGGACGCGCTATTTTAGGCGCATTTGGAAATAGTTCGATTAATTGCTGCATGAGTGGACCATTAGGACCGTCTTCGAAGCTAGTTGTTAAAATAACAGGTAAATCAAAAAACTTAGCGGTATTCGCAAGAGCTAAAACATTATTCTTGAATTCATCAACACCATAGTCACGCACTAGACTGGAAATAAGACCTGTTTGATGATCCACTAGAAGAACCGCGGCATCACTTTTTGAAAGACGAGAATACAAATCAGACATTTTATAATCCCCCTTAATAAGCTTATTTAAAAATCAATCTTACAGTTATTTATCTTGATTTGGTATACATGCAAAAATTTATCAACAAATAGTTTTCATTAGAATATTGGGATGTATGTATTTTCATATTGAGGAATTACAAATTTTTCGTTTTGGGAAACAATGTATTAATTGAGTGGATAGCTATGTGGTATGGTCCTAATGCTATCTTTTATTTGTGAATAATAATGTTTTTACCTGTAAATAGAAAATGAGATATGAGGACTAAAATGAATCTGAAAATAGCAATTCTTGATTGGTAAATCATTTCAATGAAATTAGATGTTATAATAAAATTGAATTTACGTATAATTTATAATTATTTGATATTTTAGAGTTGAGTTTCATAGACATTTACTTAGATAATAAATAAGTGTGTATAAGAATACTAATAAAAGTTAACTTATGAAAATGTTGAGTCTAGTTGATTTTAAAGAAAGCGGGAATGTAAATGATATATGAGGCAAAAATACATACAAGAAAAAAATTAGTTTCTATGTTCGAGGATTTTAATAATGTTGTTCTACTTTCTTATTTACAAGGACATATGGGCAATGCCTGGGTGAACGATCTTGAAAACCCGACAGTAGCGCAAATTACGGTAGGGATTTTCACATTTTACGCTGGGGATCCAAATGCAAAAGAGACAGAAGAGTTATTACGTAACATCCCTGAAAGAATTTTAGTAATCGTAAATAGTGATCAATGGAAAAAGCGTTTAGAAACATTCCATGAAAGAAAAAAAGATAAGTTTTTACGATATAAATTTAAAAGAAATGCAGAAGTGTTTAATCGCTCAAAATTACAATCTTTTATAACTGCACTTCCAAAAGGATATGAATTAAGAAAAATAGATGAGCATATCGCAAATAATCCAACATTACACAACGTTTCTGAAGATTTTACAAGTCAATTTCGATCAATAGATGATTATGTAAATCGAGGTATAGGTTATAGCATTTTGTATAATGGAGAAGTCGTATGCGGTGCATCATCATATAGTATTTATAATGATGGTATTGAAATTGAAGTTGCTACTGATCTTGATCATAGAAGAAAGGGATTGGCAACTGTAGTTTGTGCGACCTTAATATTGGATTGTTTAGAAAAGGGGAGGTATCCAAACTGGGACGCAGCGAATAGTACTTCTGTCAAATTAGCAGAAAAGCTAGGGTATGTTTTTGATAAGGCATATGATACTTATTTTGTAAATAATAAGTGAATGAACGGGAGCGTGTACGGATTGTACAACGTCATAAGACTAGTAAATTAACGTTTAGTAGTCTTATTTTTTATAATTGCAAACAAAAACTAAACTATCCAAAGATAAAATGGTATTAAAAGAGATGTTAATAAATGAAATTAAGGGAAAAGAATGACGACAAGATTGGTTTCCTAAGAAGAGTTGATAAATTTTAGTGAAAAATTTGAGAATAAAACAATGATATTAATGATAAGGATGAAGGGATTCCGCAAGAATTTGGGTATAAAAACCGACTTTTTTTAGTCGGTTTTTATTTTTTTCAACAGTAGAGTGATACTAATATTGATTTTTCTTCTATTACTAGTGAATATAATTAACACATCAGTTCCTACTTCCACGATGAGGGTTCAGAAATTCTCTTTTTATATAGGTAGATAATCATAAAGGCTTAATATATTAAGTTATGTGTGTTTAACTAACAATAAATTTGCTATTTTTTTGTAAATGATGAAAGTAACTATTATACAAACCCACGCATTAATAGAAGAGATACATATACAGTATAGAGAGTTAAAAAACTCCAAAATATTGTATAAAGGAGATTATAAAATATGAGCGAACAATGCCCAATTAATGTACCATGTCAGGTAGATGGACAAACTCAAACGCCATTAAGTGATGCAGCTGCAACACCAATTCTTACTCCAGGAACACCGATTGTAAAAATACCAGTTGTATTAGCAGAAAGAACAATTCAAATTGTTGTAGAATCTGATATTTCATTAGATCCTCCAGCAACTGAGATTAAACGTGTGTTAAAAAATGTATTTTTAACACAATGTAAGTTAGTTCCTGTAGCATTTACTCCAGTACCAGGTACAAATTACCGCCGAGTTACAAGAGCAAAATTATTTGTACAAGGATATATTCGTAAAAATATTGAATATGCAAATGATGAGTGTAATGGAGTGCTATATGATCGTATTGCAAATGTTCCATTTTCTGGTTTTGCAGATTTAACAGCAGCTGATTTTCTATCACAAGCTGTAGTAGCTTCTTCCTCAGATACTACATCTCACTTTATTAATCCTAAAAATGGTGATTTACCACGTTTAGACAAATACTTCTTCGAAAATACAGTTTTTTATAATGAACAACCATATTGTGAATTAGTAAGCGCACAATTTTTCGAATTAGACTTTTCACCTTGTCCAACAGAATTAAACGAGCCATTTGGAACTCTTCGTGAAAAAATTGTACTAGATCTTACTTTAAAAGTTTTACAAGTACAACAAGTACAAGTATAAGACTAAAAAAGCATTGTCTTTAATAAAAAGACAATGTCTTTTTTATTATTATAAAACATATATAATGATGGAATGGTCGCGTACAAAAAGCATATTTTTATGAATTTCATCAGATGGGGGGATGGTGATGAATAAGCCATGGGTTGGTAAGGAAATATGGAACAAAGTTTACAAATGGAAAATGCTGAATGTTCAAGATGATTCGCGCGAAATAAGAGAAAAAAAGGAAAGTAAAGAAACAGAGTCAAAAAAAGAAGATAAAGCAATGGGAATAGAGAAAGAAAGTAAAGAAACAGAGTCAAAAAAAGAAGATAAAGCAATGGGAATAGAGAAAGAAAGTAAAGAAACAGAGTCAAAAAAAGAAGATAAAGCAATGGGAATAGAGAAAGAAAGTAAAGAAACAGAGTCAAAAAAAGAAGATAAAGCAATGGGAATAGAGAAAGAAAGTAAAGAAACAGAGTCAAAAAAAGAAGATAAAGCAATGGGGATAGAGAAAGAAAGTAAAGAAACAGAGTCAAAAAAAGAAGATAAAGTAATTGGAATAGAGAAAGAGAGTGAAAAAACTGGATTAACAAAAGAAAATAAAGCGATTGGATTAGAGGAAGAAGAGGTGAAAATTGAATCAGTAAAAGAATATGAAGAAAGAGAATTAGAGAAAGAAGAAATAGCAATTGAATCAAACAAAGAAAGTGAAGAGACTGAACCAGCAAAAGAAAATAAAGTGATTGGATTAGAGAAAGTAGAAGTAGCAAATGAATCAGAGAAAAAAAGTGAAGAAACTGAATCAAAGAGAGAAAGTATAGGTTTAGGATCAAAAATAGAGACTTCAGTGCATTCAATGGTAGTGAAAACGCCATTTTCTATTATTTCAGAAGTGTCTAGCTTTAAAGTATTTCCAAAAATAAATGTGAAAAATCAAGATGCATTTGTATTTCGAAATGAAAAAGATGCGGAGGGGCGTGAATTAGATTCTAAGTTATTAACTACAGTGCAACAGTATCATTCGGAGGCTTATTGTAAATTAGTTTCTTTAAATCTTCATGAAAAGAGAGTGCTTGTTGAATTATATAATCAAAAAGTTAAAGGGAATAATGAAGAGAATAAGGTAGAGACATCTTCATGGATTCCTATTCACAGCATAATATTAGAGAGTGAAAATGGGGGAGAAGTAAGTAATTATATAACAGCCAGACTACCAATAGAAATAGGAAGATATAAAGGTGAAATTAGTTTACGAGAAAAAGTGGTATTTACAGAAAAAGTGATAGGAATAAAAGAGGTGGAACAGGAGATTATTTTGACAAAAACCGAATTTTTAGTACCAAAAGTAAAAAAGAATGGACAAAATAAATTTACAGTTGAAAAAGGGAGCTTATTGGTAGAAGGATATATATATCAATGTATTGAATACATATCAGAACAAAGTACATTTCATGACAATGTGTATCAGTTAGTACAAAATATTGTATTGGAATTAATCATTCAAGTGATACAAGAACAGGAAGTACAAGTGCGAATTACATAAAAATGATTATATTCCCTTGATTAGCTCATTATTTTTATTCGTAGCGTATCAATGCGTAATCTTTTGTAAATCATTCAGTGCTATAGAATATCCTCCAAACGGTTTATCCTCAATGAATTCATTTTAATATTTATGAAGGATGATATTATTGCTAGCTAGGATAGTTACTTAATTGTATGGATTTCTTCAGGTTTAAGTTTTAAAAAGGTGCTAACAAGTTTGTCAACGAACTTGCTAACACTTATTTAAAACGGACATAAAATTGGCGTAAATGTTGTTTGATTAATGAAGCTAATTAAATAACATAGATAATTACATCTTATAACCTAGGGTGTAATATAAAGTATATTCACTCCTTTTTTACAAAACTCACAATTTAAATAGTAAAACATGTTTATCGTAATTTTCCAAACACCAATTATATTTTTTTAGAATAATTGGGTGGACGTCTTCTTCTGTAGTATCGACTTCAGTATAGCCGTATTTTTTATAAAAGCTTTCTAGTTCTTCAAAAGGAAGACAATAAACATTTTGTATTTGTAATTTTTTCGCAGTTTGTACTAAAAATGAAACAAGTTCCCCAGCTAATTGTAGACCCCTGAATTTAGGAAGAATGAAAATTCCACCCATTTCAATTGTATCTTCATCTATTTGGACTAAACGTCCAACACCCGCATACTCTTTGTTGTATGTAATGATCGCAACCTTATCTCGTGATAAATCACTCGGTACAAATCCGATTGATTCGTATTGGTTATTAATCCATTCTATATCATTAGGTATAGCTAGTTGAATTCCCATTTTTAGGCCTCCATTTGAAATGTTTTAATATTTCTATTATATAAAGAACGATACGAGTTGTAATTCATAATTGGCACAATAAATTATGAAAATAGGAGAAAACGGTATCATTTTTAATAATAGTTCAAGTTTTGAAGAAGAGTGCATATAATATAAAGTCTTTTCCTTTCTTCATTTAAGTTTTACGTATATAATTTAAAAGTACTATTTTTATTTTATATTTTTTATATTTATAACAGAATAGAGGTTTAAAAATGGGTGTTAAAATCATTACGGATAGTGCGGCGGATTTACCGGTAGAATTGCTGCAAGCATATGATATTGATTTAATTCCACTCCGTGTATATGATGAAGCAGAAACAGAGTATTTAGATGGGGTTACATTAAAATCGGTTACATTACTGCAAAAAATGAGAGAAGGCGCAGTTTATAGAACGTCATTGCCTTCACTTGAAACTTTCCAAGAAAAATTTGTTTCTTATGCAAAAGAAGGTAATCCTTGTATATATTTAGCTTTCTCATCTGAACTGTCTGGTACATATCAATCGTCAGTTCTCATTAAAGAAGAAGTGAAAGAAACATACACTGATTTAGATTTAGAAATTATTGATACAAAATGTGCCTCACTCGGTCAAGGTATTGTCGTATTAGAAGCTGCAAAAATGGCAAAAGAGGGCGCATCAAAAGAAGAAATATTAAACCGTGTCGCTTTTCTAATGAACCATATGGAACATATCTTCACTGTAGCTGACTTGCAGTACCTAGTGAGAGGTGGGCGTTTAAGTAAAGTAGCTGGTTTTATTGGTGGTTTATTAAACATTAAGCCGATCTTAAATGTGGATGAAGGAAAACTTGTACCACTTGAAAAGGTAAGAGGGAAAAAGAAAGTATTAAGCCGAATTGTTGATATTATGGAAGAGCGTGGGAAGGACCTTAAAGGTCAAACAATCGGTATGACTCACGGTGATGATTTAGAAACTGCCGAAGCATTAAAAGCATTAATTACTGAAAGATTCGGTTGTGAAGTATTTATCGTAAATACAATTGGAGCTGCAATCGGAGCGCATACAGGACCAGGTGCGTTAACGTTGTTCTTCTTAAATGAAGTAGAGTAAAGGATTGATCTTTTGATCAATCCTTTTTTAATTCTAATATAATTGTTTTATGCGGATGAAAAATATGTAATTTTATATTAGTTAGTAACTTTCTTTTTAGTAGGTATGAAGGTAGATAGGAAACCAGTGAAGGCTAGTATGAAACCAAATGTTTCAGTATCATCAACTACTAAACCATTGTTCCACTGATAAAGGAAGGATGCTAGCAATAAAAGAGTAGCAGCGCCTCCAACATATCTTGCCATTTTTCGTGTTGAATCTTTTTTTGTTTTTACAATCATATTTGTCATCCTTTCATATTTACTAAATAATTCGACAAACTAATTTCTAGGATGTGATATTGATAATTCATCTATTGAGCTCATTTAATTTATTTTCATTTACAATAGATGTCTTCCATGTACTAGGTAAATGTAATTAACCATTCGATCTATTTTAAGAATGATAGTTTACATGTAGTTAAATCCTTTTCATTAAGTTTATCGTAATTCAAGTATATGGCGCTGTCCTTGTTAATAACAAGTAGTAAAATTGTATGAAAAAAGTGGGCAAAAACCTTAAATTTAAACCATTAAATTTAACAAGCTATCTAGAAATAATCATAATATGAATGTAAAATTAAAACGAATGATACATTTTTTTACATTTGTGAAATTGTATATTTTATTTAGTATGAAAAATATGTAGATACATAATGACTTAATCAGTAAAAAGCATGAAATGGTTAATTAGGGAGAGAAAAAGATGGAAATAGGGGAACGTATTCGGCAAGTTCGTATGCATAAAGGATTGACACAGGGGGAGCTCGTATCAGAAATATGCTCAGTAACCTATTTAAGTAGAATTGAGAGTGGGAAAATCAAACCATCATCTTCTTTTTTAAAACAAGTTTCTAAGAAGCTGGGTGTTGATTGCGATTTTCTCATAGATGGCAATTACGAGGAGATAAAGCTTACTATTCTTGAAATATGTAATAAATATAAAAAAGATAAAATTATAACTGAAGCTGAATTATCTTTGTTAGAATTATACGTTCGTGAAGTGGACGCAATTCCTTTATTATTAAAGACGTATGGCGTCATCATATACTATCATGTCCGAAATAAAAACTTATTATATGTGAAGTTATTTGTAGATCAAGCTTCGCAAATGATTCCAAGTCAGGTGGAAATGCAAGATACTGAGGATTATATTTATTACTTAAGAGCTCGAGGTCTTTATTTTTCTAATAAAGGTGAATATTTTACAGCATATGAAGTTTACAAAAAGATAGAAAATATGCTGGAACTAGAAGAGACAGAGTTGCACGCAGATACGTATTACAATCTAAGTATAGTAAGTCAGAATCTTAATAAAGATCAAAGTATTAGTCGCATATATGCAAAAAAAGCATATAAATTGTATGAAAAGTTTAATATAGAACAATATAAAATTTATGCGCTAATACTTCTTGCGATGCAATATAACAAAGATAAACAGTATGAACAAGCATATGAAACTTTAAAACAAGTAGAAAATGAATCGAAGGTGGAAAATGAGCCATTAAATTTATGTTTTTTGAAATATAATTACGGGAAAATTTATCAAGCATTAAAAGATTATAAAAATGCAATAAAGTGTTACGAGGAAAACTTGATTCTTTGTGAGTATTTACCAAACAAAGAAGGTAAGGTATATACAATTCGGAATTTAATAGAAATTTATATAGAATTAAAAGATTGGCAAACAGTAACTAAACTTATAGATGAGGCATTTGAAATTTTATCGATTTGTGATGTACCGTATGCCCATGTTCAACTATATGGATTTAGAGCGGAAAAATCTAAAATATGGGCAGATTATAATGGATATGAGAAGAATATGAAAACAGCAATTGAGATGGGGATAGAAAAACAGCAATATAGCTTGGTTACTGAATTAGCTTATAAATTAGGAGATTATTATTATGAGAATCGTTCCTATAAATTATCTGCAAAGTATTTTAAAATATCAGCTGAAAATAAAATGGATTAAAACAGGGTTTCAGTAATATGTTTTCTTAGTTTATAAATTATTAGAGGTTATCCTAAAGAGTACGTGTTTTAACGCCCTTAGGGAGAAACTTTTTTTATCCCGCATTAGCGGTTCTGTATGGAAAGAACCGCTAATGTGAATTGCATATGCGAAGCAAAATAAAAAAGAAAAAGCCAATGTCCTTAACGTATGGAAATTGGTTTTTGTTTATCTGTATTATAGAAACTGGCCAACTGGAAAATCAAGATTGATAGTGGTATGGCACAACATTGATTTATGGAAGTTCGCTTTCTTTGAAAACAAACGCATTAAAACAACAACTTCTAAGGATTCACTAGATAAAGCATCTTCATCTTCTCTACCAATAAGCACTATATCCGGTAAAACAGGCCAGGAACCAGCGCGATTATAAAAGTGAGCTAAAGATGGTTTACATGTGAATATACCGAAATCTATATTGCTTTGTTTTTCAATCCATTCAGTAGCTGCAGCAACTGTTTGTAAACCTAAACCTTGCCCATGATAATCTGGATCAGTCGCTACACAACTAAGTCCGGCTATATTAAATATTTGCCCATTATGATGGATAGTTTTGCGCACTACACCTGCATAGCTGACTAACTTTCCATCTATGTAGGAATAAAATGAGTGTACATTAAATTCTTTAAGGTGAGTTTCTGAAATTGTTTCCTTAGGCGTGGAATCGAAATCTGGCCAAACCTGCTGTAGCATTACAGCAATTTCGCGTCGTAATGCATCAGATGCTTGATTATAGTCGGTTGATTGTACAATATGAGTTGTCATAAGTTATTCTCTCACTTTCTACTATGTTTAAATTCTATATATACTCAGTAAAAGCCAGCATCTTTAGATATCGTTAGGGTGGTATTTTTTTCAATTTGTTTGAAATATATTTGAAAATCAGTTCCAGTCATTCGAGCTAGCATAAATATTATTAAAAATATTGACTCTTCATGTTGTAACAATTACTTATAACATTAATCCAAGTGGAGTGAAAGTTATAAACTTCAAACAAAAGAAAGAGTAAATAAACAGTGTAGTCTATACGAACCTAGAAATTCCCTAGCAGAAGTAGTAATACTTACAACTTATATAAATAGGAAGAAATAGAAAATGAAATATCAAATTACATTCATATAAATTTGAATATTTCAAGATATTAAAATTTTGATAGTTCATATATAATAGTGAAAAGAGTAGAATTTTGTAACTATTTGTAAAAAAAGGAGGGTGCAAAATGAATAAAATAATACAAGCCCAATCTCAATGGGATTTGGACAGGCTATATCCTCAAGAACAAAGCTTTACGTTTTCTATAGAAACGATAGAAAGATTAAAAATTGAATATAAAGCAACAAAAGACTCAGTAATCCTTTCACAACTTATACAGGCTATCGAAAAAGCAGAGTATTACTTATATTGCCGTGCTGCTGAAGATGAGAAGCATCCTGAAAATACTTTACTAAGTGTAAAAGTAAATCAATTAAAGAAAGAAGTTCAACTATTAATAGAATCTAGTAAGGGACAAAGTGTTAATACAAATCATTCAAGTATTAAACTAATAGAAAATGAATTAAAAGCTTGGGAAGATATGTATGCACAATTAAGAAATAAGATAGTAGTAATACACGATAAAGAGACTTTATCATTTGGGCAAGCAAATTACGTTGCGATGAATAGTGATGATCATAATGAAAGAGTAATAGTATTTGATTCTCTTACAAATGCTTTGCATAAGGAAAAAGATATCTTTGCTACTGTATTGAATCAAATAGGAAGATTACGTCATGCTAAAAGTGATGGAATGGAAGGGACAGAAATTTTAAAACAATCCCTACAAGCAAATGGCATCTCTGAAACTGCATTATTCCAAATGTGGAATGCAACGGAACAAAATCTTACGAAGCTAGTAATTGCGTTAAACGGTTATAAAAAAGGAAAGAATTCAATTCCATGGCACGAGCTAATGACATGGAAAGAAAGTAATGAGACTGCTATTCCTTTTTCAGTAGCAGTAAAAAACATATATGATGCACTAAAAAATATAGATGAAGAATTGGCACAGTTCGCACAGAATGCAATAGCGAATGGTTGGATCGATGCTGAACCGAGAAATAATAAACCGCCGGGTGGATTTTGTGCTCCTTTTTTCAGTGAAAAAGAATCTCGCATTTCACTTCGTTATGATGGAACAATTGATAGTGTAAGAGTACTTGCTCATGAACTAGGACACGCTTGGCATTTTTATGTTATGAGTCTTGAACAATCTACTTCATTTTTAGATGATTATCTGCCAATGAGTACAGCTGAATCAGCGTCTATTTTCTTTGAAACGGTAATCATGAATTATTTAATTCAAACAACAGATTGTGTAGAGATGAAAAAGTCATTGCTTAGCTGGAAAATAAGAAATAGTTTTAATTATGTTATGGCAATTCGTGCATCGTTTCAGTTTGAGAAGAAATTTTATGAAGAATGCAAGGAAGGTCCTTTAAGTGCTGATGAAATTGAGAAATTATCTATATTGGTACAAAAAGAAGCATACGGAAATGCATTAAGCGAATATCAGCCGTTTGTTTGGATGAAATACATTCAATTTTATATAGCAGACGTTCCTTTTTACAATTATCCATACACATTTGGGTATTTAGCGAGTTTTAGTTTAATTGAAATAGCAAAGGAAAATAAAAATGCATTTCATTTGAGGTATAAAGAGTTTTTACGAGAAACAGGAAAGACCCCAGTTGAAGAACTGATGAAAAAACATTTTGATATTGAGCTAACAGATTATGAATTTTGGAATAAAGCTTTTATGCAAATTCATAAAGATATTGATGAATATTTGCAAATTAATTAAGGGGACTACATATATGAACAGAATCGGTATTATCGGAGCAATGCAAATAGAAATGGACTTACTATTAGAAAAACTACTTATTAAAGAGGAACATACTATTGCGGGAATACCTTTTTATAAAGGAAACTTCATGGATACAGAAATTATTATTACGCGATGTGGTGTAGGAAAGGTAAATGCCGCCGCATGTACACAAATTTTAATTAATAAATTTGATGTGAATTCTATCATTAATACAGGTGTTGCGGGTGGATTACATCCGGATGTGAAAATTGGCGATCTAGTTATTTCTACAAATGTTACGCATCATGATGTTAATAAAAATCAAATGAAGAATCTATTTCCGTTTCAAGAAGCGTTTCATGCAAGCGAGGAATTAAGAGATTTAGCCCGAAAAGCTGTTAATAGTAGTAGTTTAAATATTACTGTTCATGAAGGAAGAATCGTCAGCGGAGAATGCTTCGTCGAGGATTCAAAATTAAAGGAGCAATTAGTCACTGAATATACACCTCATTGTACAGAAATGGAAGGAGCAGCAATTGGACATGTTGCTTATATAAATGACATACCGTTTCTCGTTTTGAGATGCATTTCTGACAGTGCAGATGATTCAGCGCAAGTTTCATATGATGATTTCGCGAAAACTGCAGCGAATTATTGTTCAGAAATTATTGTTGAGATGCTTAAAAATATTTCGAGTAAAGCTGTATTGTAGTTCATAAGTAAAGAATGGGAGAGAATATCATGTTACAAGCACTAATTTTCGATATGGATGGAACTTTATTTCAAACAGATAAAATTTTAGAGTTATCACTAGATGATACATTTGATCATTTACGGTCACTACAATTATGGAATACGATAACACCAATTGATAAATATCGTGAAATTATGGGTGTACCTTTACCTAAAGTTTGGGAAGCTTTATTACCTAATCATTCTAATGAAGTAAGGGAACAAACAGATGCATATTTTTTAGAAAGACTAATTGAAAATATAAAGAGCGGAAATGGTGCTTTATATCCGAATGTAAAGGAAGTTTTTAGTTTTATAAAAGAAAATAACTGTTCCATTTACATTGCTAGTAACGGCTTAACGGAATATTTACAAGCAATCGTATCTTATTATGATTTAGACCAATGGGTTACGGAAACATTCAGTATTGAACAAATACACTCGCTAAATAAAGGTGACTTAGTAAAAAACATTTTGATGAAATATGATATAAAAGAGGCAGCGGTAGTTGGAGATCGTTTATCTGATATTAATGCGGCAAAAGATAATGGTTTAATTGCGATTGGATGTAATTTTGATTTTGCACAAGAAGATGAACTTGCTCATGCTGATTTAGTAATTGATGATTTAATGGAACTGAAGGGGATATTACCAGAATTGAAGAATACGTACATAACAAAATGAATAAGTTCACATTCAAATGAAGGCTCAGGATAATATATTCTTGGGCATTTTTATTTTTTAAAAAGATACATTTGGATAGAGAAAGTGGGGGAGTAAGCTGGAAAATATACAAATAAAACGAATTGGAGATTTGCTAAAATATGAGGTCAATCACCTTGTCCAGGAAAGTAAAGAAGAAGGATTTAACTTCTTAATAAAACTAATAAATGAATATGAAAGTAAAAGAAATACATTTAGTAAAACGGGCGAATGTTTATATGGCATTTTTCGAGGTGATACGTTAATTGGAATCGGGGGATTAAATCAAGATCCGTATACGAAAGATAATAAGATTGGCCGATTGAGGAGATTTTATATTTCAAAGGATTATCGGCGCATCGGATTAGGGAAGTTGTTATTAAAGAAACTATTAAGACATGCGGAAAAGTATTTTCACGTTGTTGTTCTACATTCGGATACAAAGCAAGGTGAAGAGTTTTATAGCGCAAATGGATTTGTAAAAATCGGAAATTATAAAGGTTCAAGTCACCTGATAAGATTGTAGAAAGGTTCTATACTCAAGTATGGAACCTTTCTTATGCAATTACATCTTAACATTCATTCGTTTCAATAAACCCTTCGGATTACCTTTTACATAATAAAAATGGGGATTATTCTCATCATCGTAAAGCATAATATAAGGTTTTTCATTAAGCGGGAGAAGAATAAGTACCTCATCAATTGTTGTATGTAACCATTGATTTGTAATAGAAACTGGTTTAGATAAAGGGATTTTTATCATATGACCATCTTTTGGAACGACGTTTAAGTTTTTGAACGGGCCAGTAATGGATTTAGCATATTGAACAGCTTCTTTTTGAATAGCTGGATCTAAAGATTGTTTTTGAACGACCATTTCTTTTTTACAATCAAATACTTCAATTTGTTTATTTGTATTTGCGAACGCATTTGTTGATAATAAAAAGAGGAGAAGAGTAATGACTCCTATTTTTTTGAACATAAAACAACACCTCACCCTTACTATACCCTCAAACGTTGTAAATATTTTTATGTCACATTGATGTAACAAAGAAGTTGTATGATAAAATTGATATTTGTTTATAAGTAATGGAGGAAATGTAATGAAAGTATTAATCGCGGATGATGAACAAGATATGCTGAAAATTTTAAAAGCATATTTTGAAAAAGAAGGCTTCGAAGTTTTATTAGCAAAAGATGGAGAGGAAGCACTCCAAATATTTTATGATGAGAAAATTGACTTAGCTATTTTAGACTGGATGATGCCGAAAAGTAGTGGTATTACTGTCTGTCAGGAAATAAAAAAGAATTCGAGTGTAAAAGTATTAATGCTTACTGCGAAAAGTGAAAGTGAAGATGAATTAGCAGCTCTTCAAACCGGGGCAGATGAGTATGTGAAAAAACCATTTCACCCAGGAGTGCTAATTACGCGAGCGAAAAAGCTTGTACAGCATGAAGATGTTATTCAAGTTCAAGATTTAAAAATAGATTTCACCAAAAATAAAGTATATAAAAACGAGAAAGAATTAGATATTACAAAGACAGAATTACAATTAATAAAATGTTTTTTAAATCATAAAGGCACGATTTTAACGCGGAAAAAGTTGTTAGATATCGTTTGGGGATTTGATTATTTTGGGGAAGAGCGAACGGTTGATACGCATGTAAGAAGGTTGCGTAAAAAAATAGGAGAAAATATTATAAAGACACATCGCGGTTTAGGATACAGTTTGGAGGAAGAGTGTGAATAAACTCGGTAAAAAGTTATTTTTCAGCATCTCTTTAACAGTCATCCTTATTTTTTCCATCTCTTTATTATTAATTAACTATTTTTTACCAAAATATAATGTGCACAAAACACGCGAAAGCTTAGAAGGCATTACAGCGCAAATCCAGTCAATACCGCGTAAAGAACTAGATGATGCTATAAATCGTATTGAAAATGAAGGTAATGTTACGATTGCGTACACATCAATAAATAGTTCAGAAGATGCTATTAATGAAGAATTACGCATGCAACTTACAAAAAAGAGAGTTGCATTGAATAAACTTTGGATTACAAAAGAAGAAATTACGAAAGTGAAGAACCTCGGACAATCGAATAAAATATATGATCAAGAAAAGATAAAATCTAGTTTTTTTGCGAAATACATTGCGAAAGATGATATGTTGATTTTAGTAGGAGTTTCTATCGCACATTCAAATGAAGTAATTAAAACGCTTAACTCATTTTATTTATACATTTTGGGATTCTCACTATTTCTTATTATCGTGCTCGTCTGGATTTTTTCAAAAACAATCACTACACCACTGAATGAATTGAGTGATGTCGCAGAAGATATTTCACGTCTGAAATTTAAACGGACGAAAGTTAAAACGAATGATGAAATAGGTGATTTAGCAAATAGTATAAACATTATGAGTGATAAATTACATGAAGCACATCAAGATTTAACAGATCGAAATGACCACTTAAAACGATTTATGGGCGATGTAACTCATGAATTAAAAACACCAATCGCATTAGTAAAAGCATATTCTATGGGAATAAAAGACGGTTTAGATGATGGCACATATGTTGATACAATCATTAAACAAACAGATCAAATTTCAAATTTAATTGAAGAGTTATTGCGATTTTCTAAACTAGAAAGAGATATTTTACAAAAAGAAGAATTCCCTATTGAACCACTAGTACAAAGTATAATAGATAAGCATAAGATTGAACTGGAGTCGAAAGAACTCAAGTTGCAAGTGAACTATAGTGTTGGTGACACGATTGTTTATGCTGATTTAAATAAAATGAGAATGGTCTTTCAAAATTTAATTTCTAATGCGATAAAATATACAACGAATCAAAATATAAAAATCATATTAGAAGAGAAAAATGGCATTGTGTATTTTCAAATTCAAAATGGTATTGCTGCTGAGGGAATTAAAGAGATAGATAAAATTTGGGAGCCTTTTTACGTATTAGAGTCTTCTCGCAGTAAAGAAAAATCAGGTACTGGATTAGGATTAGCGATTGTAAAAAGTATATTAGAAAGACATGGTTTTGAATACGGAGTTTCGGTAGAAGATGGAGAAATACAATTTTATATGTATATAGAAAGGAACTAATTGTTATTAGTTCCTTTTCTATTATCTTGAAAGATTCGAATGTTTTACAAATTTCTCAACTTTCTACGAAATATAAACTGAATTTTCTGCATTTTTAATGTATAGTAAAAGAAGGAATATATGGGGAGGGAAGGGCATGAAAAAAAAGAAAATAGCAATTACACTATCGACTATATTATCTTTAACAATTACTTCAGGAGTTTCTAGTATGACTGCACATGCAGAAGAAAATGAAGGGAGCTCCGTAAAAGACAAAAATGTTATGTTAAATGGTCAAATTTCAGAGGGTTTAATGTCAAATACGAAAATTGAATTAGAAAATGGGATGACGAAGCCAATCTATTCACTTGATGAAGCCATCGTAGAAAATCTATTTGTAGAGACAGAAGTTGATAGTGATCGTGATGGTAAAAAAGATCGTGTATCAGTAAAGGTTATGCGTCCAAAGACGAACTCAGATGTGAAAGTCCCCGTTATTTATGAAATGAGTCCATATCGATCAGGATTAAAAGATGTTCCTGTTTATAATGTTGATGAAGAATTGTATGCGTATGAAGGAAAACCGTATGGGGCAGTTAATCTTGGGTCGTATGGTAATTATTATGTTCCGAGAGGATATGCAGTCATTTTAGGCGAAAGTATCGGAACTGGAAAATCAGATGGATGTCCGACAACTGGAGATGAACAAGAAATACTAGGGACGAAGTCTGTCATTGATTGGGTAAATGGGCGTGCGAAAGCATATACAGAGGATGGTAAGGAAGTAAATGCAAATTGGTCTTCGGGAAATGTAGGAATGACAGGAGTTTCTTACAATGGTACGTTACCGAATGCTGTCGCAACGACAGGAGTGGAAGGGTTAAAAACAATTATTCCAATCGCAGCGATTAGTAGCTGGTATGATTATTATCGTGCAAATGGGGCGGTTATTGCGCCAGGTGGATATCAGGGAGAAGATACAGATAATATGGCAGAAGCAGTACTAACAAGAAAGAACCCTGAAGTTTGCGGGCAAATTATTAAAGAACTAACAGCTGGACAAGATCGTAAAACAGGCGATTATAACGATTTTTGGGATAAACGTAACTATGTAAAAGATGTTAAGAATGTGAAGGCTAGTGTGTTTGTTGTTCACGGTTTAAATGATTGGAATGTAAAAACGAAGCAGTTCGCACAGTGGTGGGAAGCTCTTGGCAAAAATAATGTTCCTCGTAAAATGTGGTTACATCAAGGTGGACATGGTGGAACATCAAGTAATAACTGGCAACAAACCCAAAATAAATGGTTCGATTATTGGCTATATGGAATTGAAAATGGAATTATGGATGAACCGATGGTAGATGTACAACGTGAAAATAAATCGTGGCAAAAAATAAAAAATTGGCCAGATCCAGCAGCTGTACCATCAAAAGTCCGTATGTATTTAAGTAATAAAGCAGTCAATCTACCATTAAGTATGGGATCAGTAAACAATGTTTTCTCATTAGTAGATGATGCTAAAATAAAGTCAAATCAACTAGTAGAAAACCCTGAGTTAGAAATAGCGAATCGATTAGTATATACAATGCCTGTACTGCAAAAAGATATGCGAATAAGTGGTACGCCTAAAATTTCAATAACAGGAAATATTGATCGATCTGTTTCAAATTTAACAGCTTTACTCGTTGATTATGGCGGAGCGAGGCCTGAAATTGTAACGAGAGGTTGGATGGATCCGCAAAACTTAAATAGTATAGAAAATTCAACAGCGATTCAACCTGGTAAAGATTACACATTTACATGGGACATGCAGCCAGATGATTATGTATTTAAAGCAGGGCATCAAATGGGGGTCGTTTTAATCGCAAGTGATTACGATTATACAATTAGACCGAAAGCAGGAACGAAGCTAACGGTGAAATTGAGCGAAGTGACATTGCCGATTGTGAAATAAATAGTTTTTGATAAAGAGCTTACTATAGTAAGCTCTTTGTTTATAATCGGAATTTTCAACTTTTATATGTTCAATCGCGAGGAAATATTATACAATGTAAATATATTACATGGAAAGTGAGTGATAAATTATGACAGTCAGCTCTTTCGAATTCTCATTAAAATTTGAGGTACGGAAAGATTAAGTAAATTAGAATCTTCCGTACACATAAAACGGAGGAGAAAATAAATGTTTAGTTATTATAGTACACTTTGTACGGAATTATATGATTTCACAAAACCTGTCGGTTACTCTTTGAATGGTGATATTGAATATTATCAAGATCGTTTAAAGAGTTGTAGAGGGAGAATTCTCGAAGCAGCAGTAGGATCGGGACGTGTCATTATTCCATTTCTTGAAGCTGGCTTTAAAGTTGATGGGATAGATTATTCGCCTGAAATGCTAGATTCTTGCCGTATGCGGTGTAAAGAGAGAGGCTTGCATCCTAATTTATATGAAGGAAGCTTACAACAATTTTCACTGCCACATAAATATGAAGCGATAATAATTCCTACTGGATCCTTTTGTTTAATTGAAAATCGTGATGATTCTATAAATGCTCTGAAATGTTTTTATCGACATCTTAATCTAGGCGGGCGTTTAATTGTAGATCTTGCGCTTCCATATGACTGGAAGACGGGTGAGATTCATACATCGACTTTTTCCTTGCCAAGCGGGGACGGAATTACATTAGAAAATAAATCAATTGAAATAGATTGGCTTAACCAAGTAACTGTATCATATTTAAAATATGAAAAATGGAGTAAAGGAAAGTTAGTACAAACTGAACTACAACGTTTTGCAATGCGGTGGTATGGAATAGAAGAGTTTAGACTCCTTTTAGAAAGTATAGGTTTCACTGACATTACTTGCTCTGCTGACTATGTTTATGAAAAGCAACCGTCAAATGCAGAACAAATTATTACTTTTGAAGCTGTACGAAAGTAATAATATAGGAACTATTCATGAAAATAAGGCAATCGACACAACATCGACTGCCTTATTTTCAATTTTAGGATATGTTTTATTTAATTGTTTATAGAGAAAAATCGGAGGAAAACAAATGAAATTCATCTTAATATTTGGCCCGCAAGCAGTCGGGAAAATGACGGTCGGGCATGAGTTAGAAAAAATAACTGATTTAAAGCTATTTCATAATCATATGACGATTGATTTTGTTAGCTCGTTTTTTGATTACAGTACAAAGCGGAAGCACAACGGTTAGTAAGTTTGTTTCGTAATGAACTATTTGAAGAAGTGTCTAAAAGTGATTTATACGGAATGATTTTTACATATGTATGGGCATTTGATCTTCAATCGGATTGGGATTACATAAACCATGTAGTAAGTATTTTTGAATCAAAAGGCGCAGCAGTATATTTTGTAGAGCTCGAGGCAGAATTAGATGAAAGATTAGAGCGAAATAAAAGTCCACATAGACTAGAGCATAAACCGAAAAAAAGAGACATTGAATGGTCTGAAAAAAATTTAAAAGAAACGATGAAAAAACATAGATTAAATTCATTTCATGATGAAATTGAAAAAGAAGAGTACATAAAAATTAAT
The DNA here is from genome assembly GCF_002976445.1 of Bacillus sp. MYb56. Classification (NCBI taxonomy): domain Bacteria; kingdom Bacillati; phylum Bacillota; class Bacilli; order Caryophanales; family Bacillaceae; genus Bacillus; species Bacillus sp. MYb56. The sequence goes on along the minus strand of NZ_PCOH01000002.1, from coordinate 147,824 downwards.
AATACTCATTTGAGTGCTAAAGAAGTAGCTGTAATGATTAAGGAAAAATTCCGATTGTAAAATACTTAAATGCTGTTACGTTTTCATTGTCCAAGCATTCTCCTACTAACTACATATACTATTTATATTAAGGACGGTCACTAATTTATTGAGAAACCGTCATTTATATATAAATGACAACTTTGGAAGGAGGTAAGAAAAAATTGGAAAATGAACAGCCAGGAAGAATTGAAAATCAAGTGTATTCTAATCGAGTTGTAAGATCAGAATTTGATGAGAATTGGGAAACTTGTATTTCAAAAAGTGGTTATGTAATCTATGTAGCTACAAGTGATCATGCTGAAGTAATAGTTTTACTTTCAGATGGTTCAAGTAAATTATTAATCTTCGAAAAAGGTGGTAAAGTAGTAGTAGGTGGCGGTGGGACGAGTCATTACAGCAAACCGCATATTGCAAGAAACATTTAATGTGAAAATGATAATCGAGAAGACGCTGGTAACCTTATAGTCTTTAATTTTTATATGGAGATACGTATAATAAAGTGAGTTTTTGTTTTAGGTTCTGGCGTTTTTTCTAACAAAAATAAGATGAAGAAGATCTTTAACGTATAAAGGTCTTTTTTGTTTTATTCACAAATCAAATTAATGGAGGTGAGCTAATAATGAAAAATATTTGAGTAACCTATGTTTTTTCGGGTGTTCTCCTATTCGGCCTTACATGTATAACTTCCGCAATTTACGCGGGTTCATTAGAAATTTGGGATAGAGGAAGCGGGAAATTCTTTACTGCATTTTATGAAATCCAAGGTACAACTTTATCGGTAATTTCAATTTGTTTTATTATAGCAGGGATATACTGTATACATAAAAAAGTGTAGTGAAAAACAATCAGCCTTTCATGTACTATACATGAAAGGCTGATTGTTTTTATGTGTTGAAGGAGTCTTTTAGAAGAATTGTAGTTTTTAGATTGATAGTTAAAACTGTAACAGCTTATGTATAATTAATATCATTTTGTCAAATGAATGTCACATAAAAGTCTTATAGTGTATATAGAAAGTGAAACATATACAAAGCAGGAGATGAAATGATGAAAAAGGCACTACAATATATATTCATATTATTTACGTTAGTTACTTTAAGTTATGTAATTTATATTAACTATGAAAAGCAGAAGGAGATTAAAAATAATAAACAAGTAATTAGTGAAGTTGCAAAGAGGTATGATATTCCAGATTGGATACCATTATCTATTGCTGATCATGAAACAAAATTTGATCGAAAAGCGATAGGGGATAACGGAACATCTTTCGGATTATTCCAATTACATCGTGGTGGATTAGCACCAGCGCAATTATCGGAAGAGAGTTTAGTGGATTCGCGTATAAATACAACGATAGCAATTTCAAGTATGGTCAAATCGTATGAACGTGGTGTGAAAAAAGGACTGCAGGATTGGGAGTTGCTTAAATATGTTGCTAATACATCAGGGTGGCCAGGAAACTTAGGGGGAGAATGGACAGATAATAATACGAAATATAATAAAGGGCTAGAACAATCATATCAATTATATAAAAAAGAGAAGTAGATATAAAAAGGCATTTTCAATTTGGGGAAATGTCTTTTTTATGTTATAGTATAAAAGTGTTTGGGCGTTATGTTATTTCGATATATCTTCAAATTTGTTATGTAGTATTTTTATATTAAATAACTACTAAAATCATTTTTTTATATAAGGAGTAAGAAGTAGGGATATGAAAAATATAGATTTTATACTAGAAAGTGATGAAACATTAAAACCGTCAGAACGATTAGTACTATTATTATTAGAGAAGCATAGAATGTTATATACGAACGATCTATTAGCTCTTTCAAATTTATCATATAAAACATTAACAGATTCACTAACAGCACTCGTTTTAAAGTCTTATGTTTTAAAGGATACAGGTAAGGGAAGAAGGCAGAATTGTTATAGATTAGTATGATAAGAGTACTCTTGCTATATATGTATTTTTCAAATGTAAGGATAAATTCCATTTTTATTTTCAAATGATAAAAAACTATTAATTTAAGTAAATAGCCGGTTTTGATATGTAAAGAGTTCATGGCTGCTAAATATATAATTTCATTTCATTTTTATTAATGTTTATTAGTTGTAAGTGAAAATGATATTTTTTTTAAACAAATATAAAAATGAAATAAAAAAACAACCTACTCATTAGAGTCGGTTGTTTTTTTATTAGGATAGCGAATTATAAAAATAATATTATTATGTAAACTTAATTATTTAGAAAGGAACATGTGATTATTAATGGAATTTATTAAGGGGTACTTAATATTTGTATACATGGAGGTTCATTATGGAACAAATCATATCAATATCACAAGCAGTCATAAGAGGGGAAAAAGAAAAGGTAGTAGAAATCATTAATACGGATCCAAGTGTTGTTAACTCATTTAGTGAAGATGGATGGACACCGCTTCACTTAACTGCTTATTTTGGACAGAAAGAAATTGCAAGTTTCCTTTTAGAACAGGGAGCAGAAATACATATTAGAGCAAAAAACGAAAATGAAAATACACCTCTTCAAGCAGCAATTGCGAATAAGCAAAGCGAGCTTGTAGCTTTCTTAATTGAAAAGGGATCAGATGTGAATGCTGTGAAAAGTGGTGGCTGGACAGGACTTCATGAAGCGGCGTTATTAGGAAATGAAGAAATCATTATATTACTTCTTGAAAATGGTGCTAATAAAATGATTAAGAAAAATGATGGGAAAATCGCATATGATATTGCTTTAGAAAAAGGGTATGAATCCCTATTACATCATTTGCAAGAGGAAGTGAGCTTATGATTAGCCACTGGAATGTAGGGATTTTTCTTTTTAATGAAGTGGAAGTGTTAGATTTTGCGGGTCCATTTGAAGTGTTTTCCGTTACAGCAACAAGTGAAGGTCAACTATTTACAGTTCGTACTGTTAGTCAAGATGGAGAAATGGTTACAGCGAGAAATGGATTAAAGGTACAACCGGACTATAGTATCGAAAACTTGCCTCCAGTTGATATTTTAATTATTCCTGGTGGGTTAGGTGTTAGAGAAAACGAAATGAAAAATGAAATAATAACAAATTGGATCCGCGAGCAAATGAAAGAAGTAAAGTTAATGACTTCTGTTTGTACGGGTGCGCTTTTACTTGCGAAAGCTGGATTACTCGATGGCTTCAAAGCGACAACACATTGGGCAAGTATTGAAAGTTTTAGAAATGATTTTCCGAATGTGGAAGTATTAGAGAATGTAAAGTTTGTAGATGAGGGGCATATTATTACGTCTGGAGGAATTTCAGCTGGAATTGATATGTCATTTCACATTGTGAGAAATTTGTTGGGTGCTCGGGTTGCTGAAGAAACAGCGAAGAGAATGGAATATGATATAGATTTAAAATATTAAAAGTAAAACAAGACGAGCAGTTGGATATTTCCAGCTGCTCGTCTTGTTTTATATTGACTGAATATGCGCTAATTCCTCATCTGTAAGAATCGGACGGATAGACGAGTCTGCATTTTCTTTCGCTTGTTTTTCTGTTTTTGCGCCAGGAATTGCGACTGATACCGCTGGATGAGTGAGGACATAACGAAGTGCAAGTTGCCCTAAGGTTTGATTTTCATTTGAGAGTAATCGTAGTTTCTCTACTTTTTGTAAATCTTCTTGAAACCACTTTTCTTTTGGCCATTCTTGGCGTAAATCTCCGTCAAGAAAAGTTGTTTTATTTGTAAATTTTCCAGTTAATATCCCCATTTTTAAAGGGCCGCGTATAACAGCTCCTAAATTGTTCTCCTGTAGGTAGGGCAGTATGTCGTTTTCTGGTTTTCGGTTTAATATGTTGTAATCAAGTTGCACAACATCAATTTCATTGTTTTTATTGAAGTGTTTTATATATTGTATGTCGTGAGTTGAAACACCAACAGCTCTTACTTTTCCGTCCCGTTTTAATATTTCAAATGCTCGTAAAAATGCTTCTGTTTCTTCTTGATTATCCCACCAAATGTGACAGAAATAAACATCAATATAATCTGTTTCTAGGCGCAGTAAGCTAGTTTCAAATACTGCGATCACTTTTTCTGCAGTATTATAAACAGGCTCTCCACTTGGATCATAGTGATGCCCAATTAAACCGCCTTTCGTTGATAAAACGATATTATTACGGTGCTCTCTTATCGCTTGAGTTACTAACCTTTCACTATGTCCTAATCCGTATACATCAGCAGTATCAATAAAGTTTACGCCACATTCAATTGCTTTCTTCATAGCGGTTATAGATTGTTTGTCGTTAACAGGACCCCATTCATCGCCGCCAATCGCCCACGCTCCAAAGCCAATTTCAGAAACAGTAATTCCAGTTTTACCTAATGTACGGTAGTGCATCATTTTTCCTCCTTGTAAGCATGTTATAACATCGGTATGCAAAACTAGAATTTATATGTGTAAAAATGTTTTCTACAATTGGGGAAAAAGAATAACATAAACTACTATTTTATAGCAGCATAAATAAAAATTCTCATTTTAAATACAGAGATGTCGTCGAACGCTATCTCTAATTGGTTAATTTGTGAGATTTTTTTGTGAAGGAGGTTATTTTATAAGAATAGAATTTAAGTTAGTAAGAGATCGTGCCTATGGTAGTGAGAAAATATGGGTTAGGGGGATTTGAAAATGAGGAAACTCAAAAGAGTCAATGTTCCTAATATACCAGAGCAACTATCACAGCCTAACGACAAGCGAACTATAAATAAGAAGAAGTTAAGGCGTTTTATTTTCATGTTCATTTTTATTGCTGCGACTACTTTGTACGTTCAATATATTTTAACGAAACAACAAGAAGTAATTAATGGCAAAAAAAATACAATAACAAATCAAAAGAAACAATTAGTTTCTTTAAAGAAAGATCAAGGTTCTTTAAAGACTAACATTGAGAATTTAACCGATAATGAAGAAGAGATTTTAAAGTTTGCTAGAAAAGAGTATCAATTTTCTAAGTCAAACGAAACAATATTCGTATTGCCAAAGTGAAGTGGTGGAACAGTTAGCGATAGCTAACTGTTTTTTGATGTATGAGGGAAAAGTTGTTTGTAGTGTGAATGTCATGGTACAAGGAGCAATGACATATTGTAAAAATGAGAAGTTTGAGCCAATTTTAATTGTTTTAAGAGATTTTCATAATTATGGAATATATGTCAAAATAAATATTGTTAAAATTCTGTCAATTGTATATAATACAAGGTAAGCGGATACATTTTTTAATCAACGTTGAGTTAACAGCTTATACGTCTGTTAAGAAAACCGTTATCCTCGTATAAGAAAGGAAGATAGCTGTGTACGCTTCAAATACAATTTACGTCGTAGGGGATGCGAAAGCACCTCAAAATAATCCCATTACCGAAAAGTTCAAAAGTTATTTTGTAGCATTTGTACTTGAGAAGGATACAGGGGAAATTGTAGATGCAGATTGCTCAGCCACAATTGCATTAACATCTCAATTTGTTAAATATTTGTTTCTACATAAAAATATTAATGACCCAGCATTAGTAACAGAAATAAAAAATCGGTACTTCGGTTCGTCTCAAAAGGCGCTACTTGTAGCGCTAAAGGATGCACAGAAAAAATATAATCAGATCGCTGCTTTGTCTACCCATTCATAGACAAAATCCAGCCGTAAGAATCTTCTTATGGCTGGATTTTTTTGTTTCGCATTAACGGAAAAGCCACCCGGATATTAAAGTATCACTCTATAAACAATGAAAGGATGAACAAAATGAAAATTACCGATGTGAAGGTAAACCGCCGACATGTAAAGCTTCATACACCGTTTAAAACTGCGCTTCGCACTGTAACGGAAATCGAAAGTATAGATGTGTTTATTCATACAGATGAAGGGATTGTTGGAAAAGGAGCTGCTGCAGCAACACCGGTTATTACAGGTGATTTTGCCAACGGGATTGAGGAAGCAATATTAGGGCCAATTCGCTCCGTATTAGTTGATAAAGATGTGCTGCAATTTCAAACGTTATTGTTACACATTCAAATGAGCTGTATAGGAAATACAAGTGCGAAAGCGGCGGTAGATATGGCTTTATACGATGTATATTGTCGATTTCACAACATACCGTTATATGCATTGTTAGGTGGGAAGAAAGAGATTCATACTGATATTACAGTAAGTGTGGATGAGCCTTTATTAATGGCAAAAGAAGCGAAAAAGCATATCGAAAAGGGATTCCAAACATTAAAAATTAAGGTGGGTAAAGAGGCACATTTAGATTTAGAACGCATAGAGGCAATTCGAAATGTAGTACCAAAGAATACGACGTTACGTTTAGATGCAAATCAAGGATGGAAACCGAAAGAAGCGGTTTCTATTATTAGAGAAATGGAGAATAGAAATTTAAATATAGAATTTGTAGAACAACCAGTTCATGCGAAAGATTGGGAAGGATTAAAGTACGTGAAGGACAATGTACAAACGCCTATTATGGCAGATGAAAGTATGTTTTCGGCAAGCGATGCATTAAAGATTGTCCAAGGAGGATATGCAGACCTACTTAATATTAAATTAATGAAATGCGGTGGCATACGAGAAGCATGGAAAATTGCAGATATTGCGGAAGCAGCAGGTGTGAAATGTATGGTTGGAAGTATGATGGAACCTTCACTTTCAGTTAGCGCTGTTGCCCATTTAGCTGCGGCACATCCGAATATTCATTACTTTGATCTTGATGCACCGTTATGGTTAGTAGAAGAGCCAGAAGGGATGACTTACACTGGTCCAAAGGTAAACCTACATTCTATAGTGAATATACAATCTTAGAAGTAGTACCTAGTAAACTATCTTATAAGGGGGATATATATGAAAAAAGTAGGAACTGCATTTTTAACAACTTTATTTATATTTTCATCGTTTACTTCGGTGAATGCTGAAGAGAAGAAGGATAGTAAAGCATTTATAGATGTATCTGCTGCAACGTTATGGACTGCACCAGATTCATTACGACCAATTGATGCACCGAGTGCGACAAATCCAGTTGATTTATGGAAGTGGACGAAATCAATGACGCTAGATGAGAAGCTTTGGTTAACGAGTGCAAATAAATTAGAAACGCAAGCGCTACTCGGTCAAGAAGTAACGGTTGTTGATAAGAAAGGTGACTGGGTGAAAGTGTTAGTCCACGGTCAGCCAACACCAAGAAACGAAGTAGGTTACCCGGGATGGATGCCCGAAAAACAATTAACGTATAATCAGGAATTTGCAGATAAAACAAACGAAGCTTTTGTATTAGTAACGAAACCGACAGCAATTGTATATATTAACCCTTCTGAAAAACATAAATCGCTTGAAGTCAGTTATAATACGCGTTTACCGCTATTAAGTGAAGATACGATCTCATACCGCGTATTGTTGCCAAATGGTCAGAAGGCGTGGCTACGGAAAAATGATGGAACTGTTTACCATTCTCAAAATGATATTCCGACTCCAACCGCTGATGACTTAATAAACACCGGAAAAATGTTTTTAGGATTACCGTATATATGGGCTGGTACAAGTGGATTCGGATTTGATTGCTCTGGATTTACACATACGCTTTATAAATCGCACGGTATTACAATTCCAAGGGATTCTGGTCCACAATCGAGAAATGGAGTTGCAGTTGATAAAGAAAACTTACAAAAAGGAGATTTAATCTTCTTTGCACATGATCAAGGAAAAGGTAGTGTTCACCATGTTGCTATGTATATTGGTGATGGAAATATGATTCACTCACCGAGAGCTGAAAGATCGGTAGAGATTATACCACTAAATACGCCAGGATATATAGAAGAATACGCTGGTGCTCGTCGTTACTTACCTTAAAAAATAGAGGGGGTTTTCAAATGAAAAAAGTTGTTCGTTACTCATTAGTTAGTACTCTATTAGTTTCTTCATTCTTAGTTGGCTGCGCAAAAGAAAAAACAACGACAAAGCCGAAAGATGAGAAAAAAGTATTACAGCTACTAGAAACGGGTGAAATTCCGTCATTAAATTCAGGGAAAGTAACAGATGCGGTATCGTTTAACGTGTTAAATAACGTAATGGAAGGGTTATTCCGTTTATCGAAAAATGATGAAGTGATTGAGGCTGGGGCACAGAAATATGAAGTGAGTAAAGACGGAAAGACTTATACATTCCACTTGCGTGATGCAAAATGGTCTAACGGTGATCCAGTAACAGCTCATGATTACGTATATGCTTGGAAGCAACTTATTAATCCAGATACAGTCTCTCAATATGCATATATCGCGTACGATGTGAAAAATGCGGAGAAGATAAATAAGAAACAATTAGGCTTAGAAGAATTAGGTGTGAAAGCAAAAGATGATAAAACGTTCGTTGTTGAGTTAGAACATCCAGTACCGTATTTTACGAAACTACTTATTTTACCGTCTTTCTATCCAATTAATGAAAAGTTTGCGAAAGAGCAAGGCGATAAATACGGATTAGAAGCAAATAAAGCGATATATAATGGACCATTTACATTATCAGAGTGGAAGCATGAAGCAAGTTTTACAATGAAGAAAAACGATAAATATTGGGATAAAAAAGAAGTGAAATTAGATGAGGTAAACTATCAAATTGTTAAAGAAATTTCAACTGCGGTAAATTTATATGAAACAGATAAAGTAGACAGAGCGGTCATTTCTACAGAATTCGTAGATAAATATAAAAATAATAAAGAACTGAAACAATATACAGATCCAGTTATGTATTTCTTCCGTTTCAATGTAAATGTACCGATTCTTAAAAATAAAAACGCCCGTCTTGCATTAAGCACAGTTTTTGATAAGAAGGGGCTCGCAACTTCATTTTTAAATGATGGTTCCGTAGCTGCGAACTATTACGTGCCGAAAGGGTTTTTAAAAGGGCCAGACAAGAAAGACTTTAGAAGTACGGCAGGTGAGTTTAATAAGACTGATGTAAAACAGGCGAAAGAATATTGGGAAAAGGCAAAGCAAGAGACAGGCACAAATGAAGTGACGTTAGAACTATTAAACTATGACTTAGAGAACTTTAAAAAAGTAGGCGAATATATAAAAGAACAGCTTGAGAAAAACTTACCAGGGCTAAAAGTAAATGTGAAATTACAACCACATACGCAAAAACTAGCATTAGAGAAGAAAAAAGAATACGAAATGTCGTTATCACGTTGGTTACCTGATTATCCAGATCCAATGACATACTTAGAAGTTTTCCTTTCGGGAAGTACCGTAAATAATACAGGATATGCAAATCCAGAGTATGATGCGTTAATTAAGAAGATTAAAACAGAGTTAGGTAATGATGAAAAAGCTCGTTGGAAAGCACTACAAGATGCGGAAAAAGTGCTCCTTGATGATGCGGTAATTGCACCAGTATTCCAGCGCGGTCTTTCTTACTTACAAAAACCATATGTGAAAGAATTATATGTACATCAATTCGGTCCAGCTACAAGTTTAAAATGGGCAGATGTACAAAAATAAAGTGATGGAGAAACAGACTTCACGTATGTGATAGTCTGTTTTTTCTTATAGCTTCAAATGAATTATAGACATTTTATAAGTTTTTTCATCGCTTAAAAATAAAATTATTACATAAATTCCAGTGTGAAATTTATGTAGAATCTTGTATAATTAACATGTTTCTTTGGAAGCATTTTCTTGCGCTATTTGTATAGGACTTAATAGAGCAAGGGAGGAAATACATACATGTATATAATAGATAAATAGAATGGGACATGTATAGAAAAAAGGAGAAAAATGATGACGTGTCATAAACAAGGGTTACAATTTATTCGTAATAGAAAGAGGAACAACCGATGAAGATGAAGCATGCTTTTGGTCCAATTATTTTAGCGTGTCTACTCTTTTTCATTGTATTGCTTATTCCATCTAAGAGTTTAGTATCATTAATAAGCGATAAAAAGATAGAAGATGCAGCAACTTCCTTACAAAAAGAGAAATTACAAAGTGTTTTCTTGCAACAGAAAATGTTAGAGAATTCGCAGTATTTACCGATGTATGGTTCATCAGAGTTTTTACGAATGGATGCATATCATCCATCTAACTATTTTAAAGTAAATCCAGCAGGTTTTACTCCATTTTTAATAGGGACTGGTGGTACGCAAAGCTTGGCTCATATATTAAATATGACGTCTACAATGGATGAATTAGAAGATAAAAAGGTAGTCTTTGTTCTTTCACCACAATGGTTTACAAAAACCGGTGTATCACAAGGGGATTTTACAAATAATTTCTCCAAACAACAAGCCTATCACTTTATTTTTAATGACGAAATAAAGCCTGAAATGAAGAAAAAAATCGCGAAACGTTTACTAGATTATAAAGTTGTTCGTAAGGATGCGATATTAAATAGTTCGCTAGAAAGTATTGTATATAACGATACAAAACATAACATAAAAGCCGGACTAGCTAAACCGCTAGCGTATATGTACCGGAACATTTTAGATCATCGAGATTTATTTAACTCTCTATTTAAGATCGAACCGATGAAAGAGGAAACAAATATGGGATTACGTTCGCTTTCTTGGGAAGATGCACGTAAACATGCGGAACAAGAAGGTAAAGTAGGATCCACAACAAATACATTCGGAATTGAAAATCCATATTATTATAAACATAATTTAAAGAAAAAATTAAAAGGTTTAAAAAACTTTAGAGCAAATGAATCGTATGATGATTCACCAGAATATGATGACTTACAAATTGTTTTAGATCTTTTCAAAGAAAAAAATGTAAAACCACTCTTTATTTCTGTGCCTGTAAACGGACCGTGGTATGATTACGCTGGTTTCCCAAAAGAACGTCGTGATGTGTATTACAATAAGGTTCGCGATCAAGTCGAGAAAGCAGGATACCCAGTAGTCGATTTTTCTAGCCATGAATATGATAAGTATTTCTTAAAAGATACAATTCATTTAGGCTGGAAAGGATGGATCTATTTTGATGAAGCAGTGCAGAAGTTTTACTCTGAAAAATAATGCATAAACAATAGAAACAGGAATGGCAATAAAGCCGTTCCTGTTTTTTAGTATAGAGGATTTTGGTGTGGGCAATTTGGAAAGGCGTGTATATCTTGAATTTGTCTAAAGTCATAATGTTTCATGGCGAACTGGGCTTGGTAAAGGTATTCGTAAACAAATAATTGATTATTTTGAACACCGCATAAAACGCCGGATGTCCCTTGCCCATTAATGAGAGAAACACCAACAGGGCGTCCGATTAAGTATGGTACTTTTTGCTGCCAATGCATAGGGAATCAATCCTTTTTGAGTTACTATACGTATTTTATGGTGGAATTGTTGCTTATCCATGTAAATCTTAGACTGGAGGGGTTTTTATGTAATGTCTAGAAGTTATATATGAATCGATTATTAGTGTGAAAGAGGAAGGAATGAATTATGGAGAAAGAAAGTATTCTAGAAAAAAAGTTAAGTCTAATAGATTGGTGCCAAACGTTGAAGTATGTAACTAAAATGATGTATGGTTAAACCTTTTAGAAAAGGTTCATGGGGAACCGCGGATGTGATTTCACATTTAATCGTTTGGGATGAGTTTTTAATGAAGTTTAGAATTCCATACTTTATAAGCGGACAATCTGTACCAAATGTTCCAACAGGTGTTGAGGAAATGAATGAGGGTGCAATAAAATATGCGAGATCCGGTATTTCAAAAGAAGAACTATTAGATCAATTCAGCTTTACTCGTAAACAATTAGTAGACCAAATTGAGCGAATTCCTGCTCGTAATTTTAATAATGACTATCAATTTGGTACAAAAAAAGTGAGGTTAAATAATTATTTTCCATCACTCATTCAGCATGACTTAAAGCATAAAGAAGAAATAATGCAATTTCTAATACATAATCAAGCCTATAATAAAAACCGCTATAATTCTAAATGAATTTATAGCGGTTTTTATTATAATCTTAAGCAAGATTTTTACGTTTTTTTGTCCACTTTTTTATTACGAAATATAAAAGTATAAGTACAACGCCACCGATAGCGAACGATTTCACATACGGTCCAGCAATATCGTTAATATTCTCCCAATTTTCACCTAGTTTCTCACCTAAATAAATGAAAATGATAGACCAAGGGATGATCGCAAGTGCTGTTAATGTAGTGAAACGTAGTAATGGCATTTTTGTAATACCAGCAGGAATTGATATCGCATGACGAACGATAGGAATGAAACGTGCAGTGAAAATTACGCCAGTTCCGTAACGATTAAACCAATCTTCAGCAGCATCCATTTGTTTTTTATGTATGAAAATATACTTACCGTAACGTTCTAATACAGGGCGACCACCATATCGACCAATCCAGTAAACAAAGATTTGGGCAATAACACCACCAATTGTACCGAATATAACTGCGCCTACAAATGAGATACTACCATTGAATACTAAGTATCCCGCATAAGCAAGGACAATCTCACTTGGAATAATTTCAATCATAAGTCCAAGCATTATGCCCCAATAACCTAATCCCTCAAAAAATGTTAATACTGAATGAATAAAACTACTTAACATTGTTGCACCTTCTAATTTATGAATTTTGAATATAAGCCCCTTTATTTAATAACATAAAAGGTTCACTATATGTAGATTATACCTTATTCATATAGGGGATTGCCATTTCAATTCTTTTATGTCTCTCATAAGTATTATAGTAAAGGATATAAGCCATGTTTTCATGAAGAGATAATGAAAAGATTATTAAAAATTTCTCATATTTAAAGAGAATGAAAGGATTAGTAGACTGAAAATTTTGTATAATGATGTAAGTGTTGAATTTACAAAGGGGGAGAAGTTATGCGTTTTACAGATCCTATTTACGGATCAATTACTATTCAAGATAGAGATATTATACGATTGATCGATACTAAAGCGTTTCGAAGGTTGGCCCATATTAAACAACAAGGACATACATATTTTTTACACGAGAACGCAATACATACGAGGAACGAACATTCAATAGGTGTATATGTACTAGTTAATAAAGTGATAGAACATCTTACGGAGATTGGTGACATTCATTTGTCAGAATATGAGCGAAAGTTAGTATCTACTGTAGCCCTTCTACACGATGTTGGACACGGTCCATATTCGCATTGCTTTCAGAAAATATCTGGAGAGGATCACGGGGATTGGACTGTTCGAATTATTCAAGAGGATGATGAAATACGCACAATTTTAAATAAGACTTCCGGATTATTAGAAGATGTAACGAAAGGTTTATCAGAAGATGGAGTTTTTCCGATTATAGATGAGCTATTATTTAATTCACTAGGAATGGATCAATTAGATTTTTGGAATAGAGATTTATATTATTCATCGCTTGAGTTAGAAGGTATTGAGATAAAAGAACTAATTGCCAGTATGCGTTTTATAGATGGAAAGCTTGTTATTGAAGAAACGGGAATACCTTTTATTGAACAGCTAATTAAGATGAAAAAAGAGCTTTATAATAATGGGTTTGGTCATCCGTTTGTAGTAGGTAAAGATTTATTGTTACAAAGCATTTTTAAAAAGATAGAAGAGAAAAAACTGTCGTTTTATACTCTGGAGTTACAAAATTTCTTTCGTAAAGTAGAGAAATTAGAAGTGAAGGGCTTTCTTCCATTGCAGGATGAAATGATTGCTAATGAAATAAAGTACCTTGCAAAATCAAATCATTTAGAAATAGCATCATTAATTCAGCTTTATTCTTCAACATCCAAAAGCTTAGCATTTGAAAAAGGGCTAGAAGGTGATTTTAACGAAGAAAATAACAAATTAGCGATAATAACTGAGAAAAAGGCTTACAGTTCATATGTAGGTGGTATTTATGTTTATAGAAATGGTCAGTTAGAAGATATAATAGAACGATCATTTTACATTCGGGACATTGTGAATTTGCCAAAAAAAGAATATGCGTATTCAATTTAATTGACCAAGTAATTCGAAATTGGATGGGGTGAAAATATGTATTGGCATGAGCGTTTATTAGAAATGGATGACTTACCAATTATATTAGAGTGGTATAATGACGAAGAATTACATAACATAGCGGACGTGAAACTATTCAAACGATATACAATAGAAGAACTTCAAAAGTATTGGACAGAAAAACTGTCTCGATCTTATGCAAGTTATCATGTGATCGTAGTAGAGGATGAAGTAATAGGGAGAGTTGGATTAAAAAAGAAGAGAAATGACGATATATATGTGATGGAGTACTCAATATTGATTGGCGTCTCAAATTTATATTCAAAAGGGCTTGGAACAGAGATTACAAATTATTTTATCGCTAAATCATTTTTAGACCCTGATATACAAGCGGTTGTATTGCAAGTTAGGGAAGATAATAAGAGGGCAATGCGATGCTATGAGAAAGCAGGGTTCAAAAAAATTGAATCATATGTAGAGAATCAGTTGAAAATGTATGAGATGCAAAGAGTTAAGGAGTGCAAAATAGTATAGAAATTAAAAAATAGGAGCAAATCTGCTCCTGTTTTTTAAGGTTTCACATCTAAATTTTGTAAAAATAATGTTGCTGAAACGTAACGTTTTGCTAGCATTTGTACATAAGCGGTATGTACAGAAAGTGTGGCGATAATAATAGCGTTACGAATTGCTTCGCGTTGTTCGTTATTAATTTGATCGAACTTGCTTGCTATTTTATCAGCCTTTTCTTTTACGATATTTTCGATCGTATGAACTGTATCTGTAGCATTTAGTTGTAAGCAATTCCCTTGATTCAGTTCTTCAAATAAAGAAGAATAAGCTACATATAAATGAAGAGGATTAATTAAATCATCACTTCGATCGGCCGGGTCATTTACGATGAGTCGTAATAGTTTGCGAATAGATTCAAAATCAAGCGCTGTTTTTAAATCTTCGACAATGAATAGTAATGCTGCTTGTTCGATTGAGTATTTTTTCCCTTTTTGAGGGGAGCCAATCATTTCTTTTATATCTCGTTTCACCCAGTTTTGCATAGCAGTTACAGAGAAACTCGTGTTTTCAATCTGATTGCCAAGCGCAACTATTTCATTTAAAGAAAAACCGACATCCGTATCGTCAATCTTAATCAATTTTTCAAAAATAGGTGAAAGTGCGGTTGTAATAAAAGCAGTAACGCTTTGTCCGCTTTCAATATCTTTTTTATGTGACTTTGCCCAAGCTTCTTGTAAAATGCCGAGAGGCTTCTTCGTATTCCATCCTCTTAGTGATAGAAGGAGCGTTGCCATTTCGTTTCGTGTGAGATGAAATGTTTCCATCTTTTCACCTCCAAAATTATAAAAAGTTCTTATGAACTTATAATATGTTTTGTTTCATTTAAAGTCAATTCCGTTTTGCTTAATTTTTCCTATGTCATGAAATTGTCGTAAGTAAATAATGCTTGCATATTTCGACAAAAGTTCATATAATAAGTTCATAAGAACCTTTAAAATGGTTTTAAAACAAATCTATCATTCTGAATTTACTAGAAAGGTAGATTTCACATATATCTATATAAAAGGAGAATGGATATAATATGTTGAAAAAACTTGTAGCAGTAATGACAGCATTCATGGTTATCTTTGGGGCTAGTAGCTTCATGTTCGTAGATCATGCGGCAGCGAAAAGTTACAAATCTGGTAAAAAATCATATACACCAAGTTCAGGTCAAAAGTCAAAAGTTGATTTAAACAAAAAAGATTCTAATGTGAATTCACAAAAAACGACAACTGATTCAAAAACAAAAGCAACAAACACAGCGCCAAAAAGTAATAAAGGTGGCTTTATGAAAGGCTTATTACTAGGTGGTCTTGGTGGTTTACTAATGGGTAGCTTATTTGCAAATATGGGAGCACTTGGTTCTGTATTAGCGTTTATGGTAAATATGTTAGTAATGGCTGGTATCGTAATGTTAGCAGTTCGTGCATTTAAATACTTCAAAGATCAACGTAAGAAAAAGGCAGATGAAGTAGCATGGAAACAATAAAAATTTCTGAACAAGAACTTATAAATGCGCTTTGCGTATATATCGCTGAAAAAAGACAAGTTGGTCCAGAAGAAGTTTCAGTTGAACTAATGTATGATGATGACTACGGTTTCTCTGCAGAAGTAGAGGTAAATGGTCGCCAGCAAATTTTAATTCAAGCAAACTTAATCGAAGCACTACGCTTGTTGCTTGATCGAGAATACAACGTCAATTCATTTGCAGCAAGATTGCAACTTGAATTAGATGATGAAGAAGGCATCTACGCATTAGCGAAATTTAATAATAATGAACAATAAAACTGTTAGAGCTGTATGCTCTAACAGTTTTTTATTTGGATTAATATTGTTAGTATGTTTCCTCTTTTGGGATAAAATCCAATTATTAATAAACTAATGAATTGGTAAAAACATGTTATTATAATCAAGAATATTTTATGTTAATAGGAGGATATAATGAAAAATAAATTATTAGTAGCATTAGCTACGGTTTGTTTATCTTTAACTGCTTGCAATTCAACAGAACAAACGAAAGATGTACAAGCGAACGAAAAGAAAGATAATAATGTGGAACAACAAACTGGAACTACTAGTCCGAAAGCTAAAGAAATAACAGAAAAAAGTACAGTGGAGAGATTATCTCAAGATCATAATGTGTCATTAGAAGGTGATGGTGAGAATTCTTCTGACTTTTTTGAATTGAAATCTGGATTTGTCATTGCTGAGGTAGAACATACAGGAGAAAGTAATGCGATTCTTGAGTTGAAAGACGAACAAGGTAATGACGCTGGTTCACTTTCAAATTTTATTGGTAATGGAAAAGAAAAAAGGTTAGTTCTCATAAAAAAGAGCGGTAAATATTTCATTAATCCTACAGCGGATGGTCATTGGAAAGTTAATATGTCACAGTCTATTTCAATGGATAAAGTAATAACAACTCCGGGAACAATTAGTGGCCATGGATCTGATGCTGTTTTTGTAAAACTTGAAAAAGGCTTGAAAGAGTTACATGGTGTACATATGAACGGTGAAAGTAATTTTATTGTTGAATTAAATGATAGTATAGTATTTAATGAAATTGGTGCAGCTGATACAACGAAAAAAATGCCTGTAAAAGAAAACGGTATACATATATTCACTATTCAAGCAGATGGTGATTGGACAATTGAAGTGAAATAATTTGAAAAGCTCCTCTTATTGTTGTTGATAAGGGGAGCTTTTTGTTATAAAAAGTGTAGTATAAGTATATTAAATAATTTCTTGTTGCTTATATGAAGTATCTTTTTTAGAATGAAAATCACGCCAAAGTTCATTCATCTTCCGTCTACCAACATCAACCATCGGATTAAACTGAATCGCAGCTTGTTGACGCACAGTGTGGACATTTTGAATTGCTTGTTGCAAGTGTTGTTCAACCGAATTGGATGTTTGAATTGCTTGCTTCACGATTGAATATCCAGCGACAGTACCTTGTGCCATTGCGATTTTACCACTTTCAATTCCGGTAATATTTCCAGCTACAAATAAACCTGGAAGAGGGGTTTCCATTTCTTCTGAATGAAGTGGAACATGTCCGCCTAATTCTGGAATGTAATGGAAAGGGCATCCTGCTACAGCGGCAAGCTCAGCAAGCGGATATAAACCTCCGGCTATACAAACGAAGTCAGCCTCATATATCTTTTCTGATCCATTAATAATATTTCCTTTAGAATCAATGTTAGCAACACGAACACCTTCAACTTGTTCCGCTCCGATAATCTCAAGTGCAGCTTTACGAAGATGAAGCGGCGTCCCGTTTATTTTCATGCCGCTATTTGGATAAAATGTTAATCCAGCTTTTCGAATCCAATCATATTTCATAAAACGGCTACCTATACGTAGGAAGGGAGATGGGGCGAGGTGAGCCGCATTTAAGAGTGAGTTTAAAACTTCTTCTGGTTCACCGGCCTTTTGGCTTAATTCGCTTTTTTCAGGGAGTACAATATGATCCACTGTGATTCCAGCTAATTGCAATTCGTTTAAAATGGCGAATGACAAAATATTAGCACCGATAATGATTCCTTTTTTACCAACTTGAACGCGGTGAACATTTGTCATAACTTGAGCTGCTCCAATTGACATAACTCCTGGAAGTGTCCATCCAGGAAGGGGAATGGAATACTCAGCAGCCCCAGTAGCAATTAGTACGAACGGTGCTTCTAGCGTCCCGATATTTGTATGCACGAACCAAGACCTCTCATCTTCATCTAAGTTATATACGGAAACACCGCACCGAATATCGACTGAAAGGGATTTTGCTTCTTCATGAAGGCGCTTTGATTCTTCTATTCCGTTCCACCATTCCCCAGTAGGCTCTTGATGCAACTGACCTAACAATCTCCCGCCCGGATTCATAAATTCATCAATAACAAGTACGTTAAGTCCAAAATGGGCACAAGAGATAGACGCTGATAATCCTGCTGGTCCTGCGCCAATAATAATTACATCGATCATCGCTTTTTCACCATCTCTCTCACGATATTCGGATGCTGTTTTCCACTTTCAACAACCATATTGTCTTCTACAACTGTTAAGCATGCTCGTACGTTCGATTGATTATTTACTGTCACGCGGCATTCTGAACAATGCCCGATATTACAATAAATACCTCGTGGTGTCCCGCTATCTTCATGGACCCTTAAAGTTCGTATTCCGTTTGCTAGCAAGGCAGCAGCTATCGTTTCGTGTTCATAAGCTTCGTATTGTTGACCGTTAAATTGAAAAGTGATGCGTTCACTATTATTTAAACTACCTAAAATAGGGTGATGTGTAATTCTACTCATTGATTGTCACCTACCGCTCCAAAAGTAACAGCACGCACTGGCGGTTGATATTTTAATGGAATTTCATTTTGGGATATGTTAGGATTCGCATTTTCTACCATTCGTTCTATCGTCATTCTACATGTTCTACCGCCGCAAAAACCCATACCAGCACGTGTTCTTAGTTTTAGCTCACGAGCTGAGCAATTATATTCAGCAATTGTCGATTGAAGTTGTCCGTATGTAACTTCTTCACAACGACAAACAATTAAGTTCTCTTTATTCGTCATATGTATTCCTCCTCTAGTTCGGTTTGCACAAATTATTATGCAAAAACTATGCCAATACAGAGGAGGAGAGGGATTATTGTAACCCCAGTCTTTTTAAACGATTATATAAAGTGGCTCTTGTTACGCCAAGTTGTTTCGCACATTCTAATTTATTACCATCTAAAATGCGTAAAGCTCTTTCAATTACCTTTTTCTCGTGCTCATCCATTTCTTCTTGTAAAGAAAGAATCGTATTATTGTTGCTGAGTAATAGGGATTGAGCTGTATGATTGTCTAAAGTTTCATTTGTATGAAATGGTAAATATTCTTGTTTAATAATGCCGTCTGTCGCAAATACGACGAGTCTTTCAACTACGTTTCGGAGCTCGCGAATATTACCAGGCCAATTGTAATGAAGTAGTTCATGCATAATATTTGAAGGTAAGTCTCGAATAGGCCTGTTATAGTTTATTGAAAAATCGTTTAAAAAGGAGTACGTCAATTCGATAATATCCTCTCGTCTTTCGCGCAGCGGTGGAATAAGCAAGCTAACTACATTTAAGCGATAGTATAAATCTTCTCGGAAAGTTCCTTTTCTCATTTCTTCTTGTAAATCACGGTTTGTAGCAGCGATAATGCGGAAATCAATATTGATTTCTTTTTCTCCACCAACTCGGTAATACTTTCGTTCCTGCAGTACACGCAAAAGTTTCACTTGCATATCGAGCGGCATTTCGCCTATTTCATCGAGAAATAAAGTACCGCCTTGTGCAAGTTCTATTTTACCTTTCTTACCTTTACTATTTGCACCAGAAAACGCCCCGCGCTCGTAACCAAATAATTCACTTTCAAATAACGCTTCTGGGATTGCGCCGCAGTTAATTGAAATGAAAGGGGCATTTGCTGTCTCACTTGCTTCATGAATTGCTTTCGCAAACACTTCTTTTCCAACTCCGCTTTCTCCGAGTATTAAAACCGTGGATTTCACTGAACAAACCTTTCTAGCTAATTGAATCGTTCTTTGTATAACAGGGCTTTTTCCATTCATCGCAAGGAAAGGATCGGATGTATCTTTATATTTTGCTACTTCTTGTTCTAAACGGTGCATTTCATGCGACATATTAAATAGTTTTTCATTTAATACGACTTGATTTGTAACATCCGTTTCTGAAACGACTGCTCCAATAATTTTATCGTTGCAATAAACTGGGTTTGAATTAATTAATACGAACAAATCTGGACGTGGCTGATGGAACTGAGCAATTATGCTTTTTCCGTCATGTAATGATTGCAAAATTTCCAAATCTTTATAATCAAAAAAACGGGTGATGGGTTGTCCGATAATTTCATTATGGTTCACTGAAAAAATCTTTTCAGCGCCATCTGTCCAAGTACGAACGCATTCTTTATCGTCGATGACTGTAACAGAAGAATCAGACGTTTGAATAACAGTGTTATAAAAAGCTAGTAGTTCATTGTAATACTTATAAAGAAAAGGAATCATTTGCTGAGCAGTTATACAGCATAAAGGCTCTTGATTTTCTTTAATGATGACAACGGCTAGTTCATGAGAAAATGCGTCGATTAAAGTAGTGAAAGAGTCATCTTCATATATAACTGCGCACCTCCATTCCTCAGTAGGTGAATGGAGGTAATAAAATTTTTCACCTACCTGTGTCATGCGCTTAACGATACTTGTACAATCAATTGACAAAATTTTTATTAACTCTTTTATTGTTGGGAATGAAAATGCCATATTGCCCTCCTATTATGTATAAAAATTTAGACAGTGATAAAAAAATAATACACCTATTTACGATAAATTTAAAATATTTTTACAAATAAAAATTATTTCATATAAATAGTTCTGTATGTAGAGTTGGCACACCAATTGCATAAATAGAAAGTGAGAGATTTAGGAGAAAGGAGGGGTGCTATGTGAGACACTGTGACGTTTTAATAATAGGCGGTGGTATTATAGGATGTTCTATCGCTTATTACACATCAAAATACGGAAGAGACGTAACAATCATTGAAAAAGGGGAGTTTGTCAGTGGAACGTCTTCACGGTGTGACGGGAACATTTTGGCGATTGATAAAGACCCAGGGTTTGATAGTCAAATGTCGTTAGTAAGTCAAAATTTAGTAACTGAATTAAGTGAAGAATTGGAGCACTCATTTGAATATAGAGCGCCAGGAAGCATTCTCGTTTGTGAATCAGACGAAGAGATGGAGGCAGCACAGCAATGGGTAAATCGTCAAAAAGAGGTTGGTTTACCATTTCGAATGCTTGATAGGCAAGATATAAAAGAAGAATCACCATTTTTTGCAGATGATTTATTAGGCGGTTTAGAATGTGCAACGGATTCAACTGTAAATCCATATCTTCTTGCTTTTTCACTTCTTGCAGAATCGAAGAAATTTGGTACAAAAGCTTTTAATCATACAGAAGTTAAAGAAGTGAAAAGAGATATAGACGGTTCCTTTATTGTAGAAACAACAAATGGAACGTTTACTGCGAAGCAAGTTGTGAACGCAGCCGGTGTGTGGGCTCCTAAAATCGGACAGATGTTAGATGTGAATATCCCAATTGAACCGAGAAAGGGACATATTATTGTAGCTTCAAGGCAACAACACGTTGGCTGCCGTAAAGTAATGGAATTTGGTTATTTAATTTCTAAATTTGGTGGAAAACGAAAAGTGGATGCTTTAACTGAAAAGTATGGGGTGGCACTTGTATTTGAACCGACAGAAAGCCAAAATTTTTTAATTGGTAGTAGTAGAGAGTTTGTAGGTTTTCATACGAAGATAAATAACGAGGTTATTAAATGTATTGCGAATAGAGCAATACGTTTTTATCCGAAAATGGCAGATATGATGGTGATTCGTTCATATGCTGGATTACGCCCGTGGACAGAAGATCATTTGCCGATAATTTCACGAGTGGAACATATTCCGAACTACTTTATAGCAGCAGGACATGAAGGTGATGGAATTAGTCTTGCGGCAGTTACTGGGAAAGTGATTGAAGAGTTATTAAATGAAAAAGAAACAATCATTCCTATTGAACCACTTCGTTTGAGTCGTTTTACAGAAAGGGTGTTAAACGGATGAGGTCACAAAGAGTCTTTACGACGATTGATACACATACCGGCGGGAATCCAACGAGGACATTAATTAGCGGACTTCCTAAGTTAATTGGAGAGACGATGGCAGAGAAGATGTTACATATGAAAAGAGAGTATGACTGGATTCGGAAATTGTTAATGAATGAACCTCGTGGTCATGATGTAATGTCAGGGGCATTATTAACAGATCCATGTCATCCTGAAGCTGATATAGGTGTTATATACATAGAGACAGGTGGATATTTGCCGATGTGTGGCCACGATACAATCGGTGTATGTACAGCTTTAGTTGAATCAGGTTTAATTCCAGTAATTGAACCGGTTACTTCTTTAAAGCTAGATACACCAGCTGGCTTAGTTGAAGTAGATATTTCTGTTCAAGATGGGAAAGCGAAAGAAGTCTCCTTCTGTAACATACCAGCTTTTTTACTGAAAAATATTTCTGTACACGTCGAAGAAATTGGAACTGTAGAGGCTGATATTGCGTATGGAGGGAATTTTTATGCCATTATCGATGCGAAGTCAGTAGGTTTAGAGTTAGTACCAGAAAACGCATCTACAATCATTGATAAGGCTATTCATATTAGAAATACAATTAATGAGAAGTTTGAAATCATTCATCCAGAGTATTCGTTTATAAGAGGATTAACACATGTTGAATTTTATACAGATCCTACTCATGTAAGTGCGCATGTGAAAAATACAGTTGTTGTTCCGCCAGGAGGAATTGATCGATCTCCATGCGGCACAGGAACATCAGCGAAGTTAGCTGTATTATATGCTCATAAAAAAATTGATATCGATGAAGAATTTGTTCATGAGAGTATTGTAGGTTCTTTATTTAAAGGGTGTGTTATGAATACAACATATGTAGAAAATATTGAAGCTGTAGTAACGAAAATTACGGGATCAGCTTGGCTTATGGGTATGCATAGATTTTTTTACAATGAAAAGGATCCACTTAAAGAAGGCTTTTTGCTAATTCCGCCGATGGAACATGAAACGGAGGATGTAAAATGAACATTCAAAAAATGTATACAGCAGTAGACGTACACGTAAATGGCGAGGCATTTCGTGTAATGAAAGACGTACCATGTAAATACTACTACAGTTTGGAGCAATTAAACGAACAATTTTCAGGTGAATTAGCAGAAGAAATGAAGCTTTTATTAAATGAACCACGTGGTTTTATCGGTTTAAATGGATGTATTGTCGTTCCTTCTATTCATAATGAAGTGGATGCAGCTGTATTGTTTTTTAATCATGAAGGATCCATTCCTCTTCATTACGGAGGCATTGTCGCAGTAATAACGATGTTACTAGAAAGCGGGTATTTAAAAAAGAGAGAGTCTAATCAATACAAAATCGAAACGCTATCTGGCATATTTTCAGTGAATGCATATGTAGAGAATGATGAAGTTGTATCTGTTTCGTTTGAAAGCAAACTATGTTATATGATTGAGAAAAATTTAAAGGTTGGTAATATAAGTTACTCTCTCATACAGGCAGATAAAGTATATGCAGTTGTAGAAAAGGATACGTATTCGCCAGAAATCAGTATTGAAAACATCTCTAAATTAAAAAAATGGGGTGAAGCTACACTTCAAGCTATACAAAAACAGTCATTAATAAAAAGACTTATTTTAGTAGATTCTATGCAAAAAGAAAAGAACCATATAAAGTCGATTACATTTCATGAAGATAACTTTATAGTACGTTCACCAGGTTTTGTTTCTACTATTGTGTCTTATGTTCATACATTATTTAAAAATGATTATATAGCGGATAAACCTTTTAAAAATGAAAGTATTTTTAATAGCTTTATAACAGTAGAAAAAGTGAAGAAAGAAGAACTCGGATACATTTTTCGATTTGAAAGTAGAGGGTTTATTACAGGTATGCAAACATTTATATTAGATCCTACTGATCCGTTTCCAACAGGTTTCTTATTAAAATAATATGTTAAAGGGAGAGATAAAGATGCAAAAAATTAAAGGGGCATTTCCAGTATTAATAACACCGATGGATGAATTTCAAGAGATTGATTGGAAAGGCGTAAAACAAAACGTAAACTACTTTATTGAGCAAAAGGTAGCTGGAATTATTATTAATGGAAGTACAGGGGAATTTGTTAGTTTATCAAAAGAAGAACGATTTAACATGGTAGAAACAGTATTAAAAGAAGTTGATGGCCGTATTCCTGTCATTGTTGGAACTGCTGCAGAGACGACGAAAGAAACGATTGAATATACGAAACATGCAGAGGCGCACGGAGCGGATTGCGCATTAATTATAAACTCTTACTATTGTAAACCGAAGGAAGAGGAGATTTATTTTCATTTTAAAGAAATCTCAAACGCTGTAAATATACCAATTATGCTATACAATAACCCATTTACTTCTGGTGTTGATATGAGCACAGAGTTAATGCTCCGTATTGGAAAAGAGTGTGAAAATGTTACACATATTAAAGAATCTAGCGGAGATATTCGAAAAGCGAGAGATTTAGTAAGACAAGGTGAAGGTGCTTTCCAAGTCTTCTGCGGATCTGAAGATTTAGTTATGGAATCTTATTTAGTCGGTGCATCGGGATGGGTTTCAGTAGCCGGAAATATCGTTCCAGGACTCGTTACGAAAATGTATGAGCATTTTCAAAATGGTGAATTAGAAAAAGCGTGGGAAATGAACGATGCTATTTTACCTCTTTGTGAGTTTCTTGAAGGATCAGGAAAGTATGTGCAAATCGTTAAACGTTCAATGGAATTACATGGGCAAGTCGCAGGACCTTCACGTTATCCGAGATTAGGATTAACTGAAGAAGAAGATCAAAAGCTTCAAACGATTTTATCAGAAATTGCGGCTCATGCAGCTGTTTAAATAAGGAGGAGAGTATATATGTTAACGACAAACATTGAGCTGAAACCAAAAGTGAAAGCGTTTTTAAATGAAGAAATTAAAATGTTCATTAATGGTGAATTTGTTTCTTCAATAAGTGGGAAGACATTTGAAACATACAATCCAGCGACAGAAGATGTTCTAGCAGTCGTATGTGAAGCGCAAGAAGAAGATATTGATGTCGCAGTAAAAGCGGCAAGATTTGCTTTTGAATCAGGCCCGTGGGCAGAGATGACTACTGCTGAAAGAGCACACCTTATTTATAAATTAGCAGATTTAATTGAAGAGCATAGAGAAGAATTAGCACAGCTGGAAGCTTTAGATAATGGAAAACCATATCAAGTAGCACTTGATGATGATATTTCAGCGACTGTAGAAAATTACCGCTATTACGCGGGATGGGCTACAAAAATTATTGGGCAAACCATTCCAATTTCAAAAGATTATTTAAATTACACACGCCATGAACCGGTTGGCGTTGTAGGTCAAATTATCCCGTGGAATTTTCCGCTCGTTATGTCTTCTTGGAAAATGGGAGCCGCTCTTGCGACGGGTTGTACGATTGTATTAAAACCAGCAGAGCAAACACCTTTATCTTTACTATATACAGCGAAGCTTTTTAAAGAAGCTGGTTTTCCAAACGGTGTCGTAAACTTTGTACCAGGTTTCGGTCCTGAAGCAGGATCGGCAATTGTAAACCATCATGATATTGATAAAGTAGCTTTCACAGGTTCAACAGTTACAGGGAAATATATTATGCGTCAATCTGCAGAAACAATTAAACATGTAACGTTAGAACTTGGTGGTAAGTCACCAAACATCATTTTAGAAGACGCTGACTTAGAAGAAGCGATTAACGGTGCGTTCCAAGGCATTATGTATAATCATGGTCAAAATTGTAGCGCAGGATCTCGCGTGTTTGTCCACCGAAAACATTATGAAACAGTCGTAAATGAACTTGTAAAAATGGCGAATGACGTGAAGCTAGGGGCAGGTATGGAGGCGGAAACTGAAATGGGACCGCTCGTATCTAAAAAACAACAAGAGCGTGTGCTAAATTACATTGAACAAGGAAAATCTGAAGGTGCTACTGTTGCAGCTGGTGGTAAACGTGCATTTGAAAAAGGTTATTTTGTACAGCCAACAGTATTCACAAATGTTACAGACGATATGACAATCGTTAAGGAAGAAATTTTCGGACCAGTTGTCGTTGTACTCCCGTTCGATTCGACAGAAGAAGTAATTGAAAGAGCAAATCGCTCGTCTTACGGGCTTGCTGCGGGCGTATGGACACAAAATATTAAAACCGGACATCAAGTTGCCAATAAATTAAAGGCAGGAACAGTGTGGATTAATGATTATAACTTAGAAAATGCAGCTGCACCATTTGGTGGATATAAGCAATCTGGTATCGGACGTGAATTAGGTTCATACGCCCTTGATAACTATACAGAAGTGAAAAGTGTTTGGGTAAATATAAAGTAATAGAGAGTCTAACTGTTAATAAATAGAGGGATGAAATAATGAGAGATGCGGACAACTGGAAGGTTTAATAATAGTTGTCCGTTTTCTTATATATAAAATTGCTTTTTCAAAAGAATTATAAGGGGGATTTGGATGGAGCAGTTAGTAGAATGGTTAGTAGGGCAAGTTTGGAGTATTGGTTTAGTTGTTTTCGCATTAGGAGCAGGAGTGTATTTCACAATTGCAACTCGTTTTTTACAAATTCGCTATTTTAAGGAGATGATTAAACTATTATTTGAAGGGAAGAGCTCGGAGACTGGGATATCATCCTTTCAAGCATTTTGTTTGGCGTTATCAGGTAGGGTTGGAATTGGTAATATCGCAGGAGTAGCGACAGCTATCGCTTTCGGCGGACCTGGAGCTGTATTTTGGATGTGGGTGATGGCATTATTAGGAGCAGCTAGTGCATTTATTGAATCAACATTAGCACAAGTATATAAAAGTAAAGTAGGCAATGAATACCGTGGTGGTACGCCATATTTCATTGAGAAAGGCTTGAAAATGAAATGGTTTGCGGTCATTGTAGCGGTCGTTGTAACACTATCATATGGCGTTTTATTACCAGGTATTCAATCGAGTAGTATCGCAGTTGGATTTGAAAATTCTAATGGTATTAGCAAATATATAACTGGTATATTGTTAGTCGTATTATTAGCAGCTATCATTTTTGGTGGCGTAAAGAGAATTGCGGGCGTTTCTCAAATGCTAGTTCCATTTATGGCAATTGGTTATGTAATTGTTACATGTATCGTATTAATTGCGAATGTAACGGAAATTCCAAGTATGTTTGCTTTAATTTTCTCAAGTGCTTTTGGTGTAAATGAAATGTTTGGCGGAATCGTCGGTGCAGCAATTGCATGGGGGGTAAAACGTGCTGTATTTTCAAATGTCGCTGGTGTTGGAGAAGCGACGTATAGCTCAGCTGCTGCTGAAGTATCACATCCTGCAAAACAAGGGCTAGTTCAAGCGTTTTCTGTATATATTGATACAATTGTAGTATGTACAGCGACAGCTCTTATGATATTAATAACAGGTATGTATAATGTAATACCTGAAGGGAAAAGCGCTATTGTAAAGAATATGGGAAATGTAGATGCAGGTCCAATTTATACACAACAAGCAGTTGAAACTGTTATGACAGGATTTGGTCCATTATTTATTTCAATCGCAATCTTCTTTTTTGCATTTACAACTTTACTCGCGTACTACTATATCGCTGAAACGACACTCACTTATTTAGATCGTGACCTCAAATATAGCTGGTTAAAACCAGTTTTGAAAATTGGGTTTTTAATTATGGTTTACATCGGTAGCGTAGAATCAGCGTCGCTATTATGGAACCTTGGAGATTTAGGAATCGGTAGTATGGCATGGTTAAACTTAATCGCGATTCTATTATTAAGTAAAACGGCATTAAAAGTGTTAAAAGACTATGAAACGCAGAAAAAAGAAGGGAAAGATCCAGTGTTTGATCCTAAAAATGTGGGAATTGAAGGTTTAACATTTTGGGAAGAAAGAAATAAAGAGGTTGAAAGGAAAAATTCTAAAGAAAAAGTGTCAGTAGATAATGGGCTGAAACTGTAGATGTGCAAATTTAAAAGTAAAATAAACTGAAAATTCATTCTATTTTTTAAAGTAAATATTTGTATATGTCCTTCATTTTATCTCATACTAAAGTAAGTGTGAATAAAATGAATGGAGGATATACGATGGAAAATCAACAATATGGCTCTATAAATGATGTATTACTTGATTATAAAGAAGGTATAGGGAATTTTACGCAACAAATCCCTGAAATTGCAGAAACATATAACGCTTTTACACAAGCATGTTTTCAGGAGGGTACATTAACTAAAAGAGAAAAGCAGCTCATTGCATTAGGGATTAGTTTAGCAACACAAGACGAATATTGTACGATTTATCATACGAAGGGCTGTATTGACCAAGGATGTTCTGATAAAGAAATTTTAGAAGCTTGTGGTGTTTCAGCCGCGTTTGCTGGGGGAGCTGCAATGAGTCAGGCAGTAACCTTAGTACAAGAATGTCTGGTGGAATTGAAACATCAAAGTCATTAAACAAGAAAAAGCCCTCCTTAAAATATTCTTTTAAGGGGGACTTTCTAGTTTAGTCTAATTTTTTTGAAAGAGTTTCAATTGTTTCATATAGTCGATAGCTTTTGTTTTATTACTCTGTTTAGAAACATAGTGTGCCTCGTTTAAATCTCTATAAAAACTATTAAATATTTCTTCAGAAAGTATGCCGTCAGAGATAGCTTTTTTTACTGCACAGTGTGGTTCATTTGTATGCGAACAATTAGAAAATTTACATTTCCGAGATATACCCGCAATATCTTCATATCCAAAATCAAAGTTACCTTTATGTTCTATCAAGTCAAATCCCATTTTAATATTCTATATTTTTATAAATCGATGTCTCTATATTAGGGAGAAGTGTGTATATGCTCTTACCAATTAAAGATTCTAATTCTTTCTTAATTGCATAGAATCCCTTCCAATGGAAAGAAGTATGAGAGGTTGTGCCATGACGTAAACCAACTGAAACCAATCTTTTTTCAAGAGTAGTAAAGCCTTCCGTATCAGCAAGTGCGTCACAAAGGGTAATCACCTTATTGTATAAGTCGTAGTCACTGTTTTCATTCAATATTTCAATTAATCGGCTTTCCATATAATCAGGAACAATGCTCCACTCTGCCGCGATATCTAAATGCTCATTTTTGCAAGGAAATGAATGCGTCACACATATAATGGCGTTTCCTGTATACCCTAAATCATTCATATACATATAACCATCATAGGAATGAATAACAGATTTAGTAAAACCTTTATATCTTCCTATGTCATGCAGGAGGGCAGCGTTGTATGCTATATCAGCATCTAGGTCGTACCCATTATTAATAAGTTCAACAACTATCTTTTCAGTTGCAAGGGCAACATTACGTGAATGATCGAACCACGGACCTGGGTTTTGCTCATATGCCCACTGGAGTAATTTTCTTGCATATTTCCTATCTAATATATACTTCATATAGGTATCCTTTCTCTAAAAAATCATATATTTAATAATTTCATCTTAGTATTTCATTATTCCTGCTTTAAAAATTGTTACAATGAAACAAAAGGGGGAAAAGGAATGCGAAGTATAGTAATAGAAGAAATTAAACGACTTGATGAAGACATTGAAGAGCTTTCTGAACTGTTGAAAACTGTAGTAAATGATGAGGCGTCAATTGGTTTTTTACCTCCACTGGAACAAAAAGAAGCAACAAATTATTGGCAAACTGTATTAGCACCAGAAGTGATATTGTATGTTGCTAAAATAAACAATGAAGTGGCAGGGAGTATTCAATTACATTTAGTTACAAAGCCTAATGGGATACATAGAGCTGAAATTTGCAAGTTAATGACTCATCCAAACTTTAGACGTAATGGTATTGGACGTTTACTCATGCAAAAAGCAGAGGAGCGAGCAAAACAAGAAAAACGGTCTCTTTTAGTACTAGATACGAGAGAAGGAGACCCTTCCAATAGATTGTATAAATCATTAGACTATCAAGAAGTTGGAAAAATACCTGAATATGCAATTTCTCCGAATGGTGAGTTAGATGCAACGGTTATTTATTATAAAATGATTTAGTATTTTTATTTAAAAAGAGGGATATTTTCAAACCACGAAGTTGTTATTAGGTCTGAGTATTGATTTATAAAAAGATTGATAAACCCCTGTATAATAGGGGTTTTCTTTTCATTCATTAACTTCATATTGAATGTTCAATTTGAGGGCCAATTTGTATAAGGTTTTAATAGGTTTATAAGAGGTATTATTTAAATAGGAATTTTGAAGTCTTTTGGTGAATATTAAATGTTAATCTAAAAGATGGAGGTTGCTGTGATGTTGAAACTGTTTCAATATAACTGGCAAGTTCGTGATGAGTGGTTTACATTGTGCGAAGACATGCCGGATGAAGAACTATTAAAGAAACGGGTCGGTGGGTTCGGCAGTATACTACATACTTCATTTCACATTGTAGATGTGGAATATATGTGGATCTTAGGTTTGCGAGGTGAGCCAGTTCCTGAGGAGCCATTGTTTGAAGAGTATGCCAGCTTGCAAAAAGTAAAAAATCTCTCAGCTCAATATCACGAGAAAGTGAAGCCATTTGTGACATCTTGGACAAATGAAATGGATTATCGGAAACTTTCAGAAACTGATTTCAATGAAGAAACGATTAGCTCTAGAGACGCCCCAATCAGGCGCCGAGTCATTGAATGTACACACGGAGAGATAATACGTCATGTCATTGTCCATGAAATCCACCATATCGGCCAGTTATCTATATGGGCACGTGAAATAGGAAAGGAGCCTGTTTCCGCAAATCTGAGAGGAAGAGGGCTATTCGATAACTAGACTACCTTTGCCAATTTCGTAATTTATTTATAAACGAATGGTTTAATTGAGTATATTTAAAGCGTGTTTAGATCAATCTTTTTCAAAACACACTTTTTCTTTGTATTATTTTATCTAGGTTTATAGAGTTAATGTAATCAAACTTTTTTCGAAGCTACACAGTGATATATAATTGTAAGTAGTTAACAGTAAAACGACAAAATAAATAATAGATTTGATAACTGGTAATTAAAATGCGTGAAGAATTGATATTTTTGTAGCTAGAAGAATTTGAGAAAGTTTTTAGAGGGTTCTTTTAGTAATACTCTTCCACTTATAATGGATGTAGAGAAGATGACTAGGCAACTATAGTTATTTTCATTTCATTTTTGGGAAGGGGATGAAAGAATGAAAAAGACAAGTTTACAAAAGGTGAAGAAGGTTATATTAAGTGGCGGGATAGTACTTACGGGGTTATTAACATTTGGATTTTCAGAAAAGGCTTCAGCTCATGGGTATGTAGAATCACCAGCGAGCCGATCTTATTTATGTAAGCAAGGGGTAAATGTAAATTGCGGTCCAGTTCAATATGAACCACAAAGTGTAGAAGGAATAGGGGGTTTTCCGCAATTAGGACCTTCTGATGGACAAATCGCAGGAGCTGGCCATTTTCCTGCTTTAGACGTTCAAGCAGTTGATAGGTGGAAGAAAGTTACGTTAAACGGCGGGATGAATACATTCAAGTGGAAACTAACCGCTCCTCATAGTACGAAAGAATGGAAATACTACATTACAAAGAAGGATTGGAATCCAAATATGCCTTTAACAAGGTCTAGTTTAGATTTAGTGCCGTTCTATGTAAAAAATGATGGCGGAGTTAGACCGGGGACAACAGTAACGCATGAAGCAAATGTACCAACTGACCGTAGTGGCTACCATCTTATTTTAGCTGTTTGGGAGATTGCGGACACTGGAAATGCGTTTTATCAAGTTATTGATGTGAACCTTGTGAATAATGGTTTAAATTCCAATTTTGCTTTTAACAATGTAGTGCAAGTTCCTACACTATTTTAAATTAAATATACATTTTGATCATCTAATTCATTTTAGATGATTTTTTTATGAAAAATATAGAAGAAACTGCAATTATTTATAAAAAAATGTGTCTAAAATATTGTCATATTTGCTTCTTTAAGATATCCTTTTCATGAAGAGGTGGAAAACATGGAAAAAGTACTAGTTTTCGGGCATAAAAACCCAGATACAGATGCAATTTGTTCTGCGATTGCTTATGCAGAATTGAAAAAAGAATTAGGAATGAATGCTGAGCCTGTACGTTTAGGCGAAATCAGTGGTGAAACTCAATTTGCGTTAGACTCTTTTAAAGTAGAAGGACCGCGTTTTGTTGAGACAGTAGCAAACGAAGTGGACAACGTTATTTTAGTTGACCATAACGAGCGTCAACAAAGTGCTAACGATATCGAATCTGTTCGTGTGTTAGAAGTTATTGACCATCACCGTATTGCTAACTTTGAAACAAGCGATCCTATTTACTACCGTTGTGAGCCAGTTGGATGTACAGCTACAATCTTAAACAAAATGTACAAAGAAAATGGCGTTACAATTCGTAAAGAAGTTGCTGGTTTAATGTTATCTGCAATCATTTCAGATTCTTTACTATTCAAATCTCCAACTTGCACAGAACAAGACGTAGCAGCAGCTCGTGAATTAGCGGAAATCGCTGGTGTAGATGCAGATAGCTACGGCTTAGAAATGTTAAAAGCTGGTGCTGATTTAAGCGGAAAAACAATGGAGCAATTAATCTCTCTTGACGCTAAAGAATTCCAAATGGGTAACGCGAAAGTTGAAATCGCACAAGTAAACGCTGTTGATACAAACGACGTTCTTGTACACCAAGCAGAACTTGAAAAAGTTATCACTACAGTAGTAGAAGAAAAAGGTTTGGACCTATTCTTATTCGTTGTAACTGATATCTTAACTAACGATTCTGTTGGTCTTGCGATTGGTAAAGCAACAAACGTTGTTGAGAAAGCTTACAACGTAACATTACAAAACAACGCAGCTACTTTAAAAGGTGTTGTATCTCGTAAAAAACAAATCGTTCCTGTATTAACAGAAACATTCCAAGCTTAATATTATAGAGTATGGATAAAAGAAAGGACAAGTAGTCATATTGGCTACTTGTTTTTTTTTGAAAAAATGACAGAAAATTATAATTTTAAACAAGGAGGTTTGCGTATGTTTAATGGTTCAAAGACGTTAAAAAGGGATGGAAATAGGAAATGTTATGACTTGGAAACGTTGGAAAACAAATTTCAATCACTTTTAAATCAAAATATTTCTTCTGTTGCTGAATTAGAGGAATGGCTAATAAAGGAACAGCGTTTAACTGCTGAAGTAGAAGAGGTGTTAACGAGTCAATTAATTGCTGTGTATAGAGATACGAAAGACAGTACAATACGTAATCTACATAAATATAACCAAAATAGTATTCAACCACTTTTTAAAAAATACAATGCAAAATTTGATCGAAAATTTAGTGATTGTCCGTTTTCAAAGCTATTGGATGAACGAAAATACGGATACATGAAAAAAGTAAGATTGGTGAACAGCGAATTATTTAATGAAAAGAATATTTCTCTTGCCGTTAAGGAGGAGGGTTTTATAACGAAGTATAGAGAAATTATGTCTAACATAACAATCAATTGGAACAACGAAATAAGGACGTACGCATACGTTAAAGCAGAGTTGGATAACCCAAATAGAAGCATTCGTGAAAAGGCATGGCATGCTTTATGTGAAGCACGAAGTGTAGTAAAACCAGAAATAGATTGTATTATGAATGAACTTGTACAATTACGGAATCAAATGGCCCTAAATGCAGGGTTTAACAATTATAGCGAATATATTTTTAAGCTAAAAAACAGAGAATATAGTATTGAAGACTGTTATACGCTTCATGAATCTATAGAGAAGCTGGTTGTACCCGTATGGAAACGATTAGGGAATCTTTTTAAAAAGGATCTTGGTGTAAAAGCGTATCTTCCATGGGATCTTGCTCCTTGTACATTGCAGAAAGTTTCATTTCAAAATTCCAATGATTTATTGGATGGGATTGAAGAGATGTTAAGAAAGACAGATTCATATTTTCATGAGGAATTTATTCATATAAGGAAATCAGGATTAATTGACGTAGAAGAAAGGGAAAATAAGGCGCCGGGGGCTGCTTGTTTTACCTTACCTTATAACCAAGAGGTTTTTATTTATTCTAATTTTAGTCTATCATTTAACGCAATTAATGCACTCATACATGAAGTGGGTCATGCACTTCATTTCAATAAACAGTTTAACAATGAAAGTAGTATGCAAGAAAAATATCTTCGTGAAGAAGTAGCTGAGTTGTATTCTCATAGTCTCGAGCTATTACTAATGGATAAACTTAACATTTTTTATAAGGAAGAGAATGAATATAAGAAAGCACAACGAGAACAACTGCATCGAGCTTTGTCTTTATTAATTACGCCAGTTTCAGGTGATCTATTTCAGCATTGGCTCTATACCAATCCAAATCATTCATCAGAAGAACGGGATGAGAAATATCTTGAATTATGTAAAAGGTATAAATTTTCGTCAATCGATATTACAGGCTATGAGGAAGGGCTTGGTGCGAGTTGGATAGAATCGTTCCATTATATTCAGTATCCTTTTTACAAAATTGAATATGCAATTGCACAATTAGGAGCACTACAATTATTTCAAATATATCGGGAGAATCAAGAAAAAGCGATTACTTTCTTTAAAGAGGGAACGAGTGCGGATTGGAATGTTTCCGTACAGGAAATTTATGGTAATACAGGTGTTGCATTTGATTTTTCGCAAGAAACGGTACAAAGTACTGCTGGAGCTGTGTTGAAGTTTATAAGTGAATTAAAATAAGGATAGCATTCGCTATCCTCTTTATTCATAAGATCGTTTCTTGTTTATATAAAATGTAACAATAGCAGCAATAATGAAAATAGGTATTGCGTACGCTTGCCCAACGAATAATTTCCATCCTACATTATTATAGCCGTCAGATGCTGGAATGATAATTGCGATGATACAAACAATAATATAAGCTAATAATGCTGGGAGTATATTTTTCATAATTGTTCACCTCCTTTTAATACCAATGTTATGACTATATTTATATAATACATGATAAGTTTGTATTTGGAAAATTATGTACAAGATATATATTTTTGTAATTATGTAAATGAAATGGTTATTTGAAAATAGGGTAGATGATATATATATAGAATGATATAGGGGGGATTTGTATAATGGACAATATATTAAATAGAATGAAGCAAGATATAAATATGGAGTTATTGTATAAGTTATGGCCTGATTTTAAGAGGGCTGCTTTTGCATTGTATGATGATGAGTATGTGTATGTATTTCATCATCCATTATTTCTGACAGAGGATGATGATGGGTATACCGTTTTAAATTGGAATGAACAATTTAAAGGAGATACATTCATCATATTCAAAGATTATCCAACTGCCATCGTCAATATGAATAGGTATAGAGATTATGAAAGTTTATTTGCGATTGTAGTGCATGAACTTTTTCATTGTTATCAATATTTGAATGGTGAAAGTAGATTTCCAAATGAATCTCTAGGATTTCAATATCCTATATTAGAAGAAAATATTGAATTACGAAATAAAGAACGAATTTGTTTATATGATGCTGTTCATTGTAAGTCACAAGCTGAGAAGAATAACTATATTAAGCAATTTATTGAACTAAGAGAGCAAAGGGCTAATTTTATGAAAGAAGAGTTTGTAACATACGAGTGTATGGTTGAAAGTATAGAAGGGCCTGCTTGGTATGTTGAAATGAATGCTTACAATACAGTATGCAATAATGATGAAAGTGAAACATTACGAAAATATAGTAGATTAATTTTAGATGCATATGAAGCTAATTGTAACATAAGAAAGAGTTGCTATAGCTCAGGAATGTTTTTATGTTTATTATTAGATGAAATCCTTCCTGAGTGGAAAACGAGCTTCTTTAATAGTGATAAATCGCTATATGCTTTTTTAAAACAAAATATAAATGTGGATTTGGATTTAAACAATGAAATTACAATAAGTAATGAAACAAAGCAAATGATTCATTTTGTTCAAAACGAAAGAGACAAGGATTTTAAAGAATTTAATGAGAAAAAAGGATATCACCTGTATATTATAGGGGATATAAAATTAAATATGTTTAATCCAATGAACGTAAATTTAAAGGGAAATAAAGCATTACATAAAACCTTTGTAAGTGTAAGTATGCATAATAAAACATATATGCTAAATCAGCCTGTTTTAGCATCTTTTGAAGAAGATTATAAAAATATGAAACAAGTTCATATCATTATGAATGAAAAACCGGTAGAAAAAAATAATAGTTGGAACGTTGTGGGAATTGGAGACATAGAAGCTGAGTATGAAGAAGTGGAGAATTCTCTATTTTTATATTTAAAAAGTTAGAAGCGAGGTAAGAAATAACAATGAAAAGGTTATGCATAATTCCATGCGGAAAGAAGAAAATTTGGGATAATTACCGAGAGTATGGGGAGGCAGAGGCAAAAGATGTATATATTAGTCCATTCGGAAAAGCATGTCAGGCGTATGCAACTGAGTTTTTCGAGAATTGGGTTATATTATCAGCAAAGCATGGATTTTTAAGACCAAATGATATTGTAAAGGAAAATTATGATCTTGCATTTGATTCAAATAGTAATGAGATTATTAGCATAGAACAATTAAAACAACAGATGATTGATAAAGATTTACATCAGTTTGAAGAGATCGTCTTACTTGCGGGGAAGAAGCATAAAAAAGTAGTGAAGAAGTTATATCCAGAAGAAATCATCACATATCCGTTAGCGGGATGTAGAGGGATTGGGTATATGTTGCAGAGGTTGAATGGGGCAGTGGAAGCGCAGAAGGAAGTATAGGGATAAATTAGTAATATAGATTCAAATTATGCTAAATTAATACATTTAAAATAGACTAGTAAACAAGCCTTTTTACGTTTTTAAACATAGAATATGATGAATTCTATTTTATATTAGGGGAGAGTCATATTCATGTGTAATAATTGTGGTTGTAGACGCAGAGATTGTAATAGATTTTGGGATGATTTAATGTTTGGAAGATGTAGACGCAGAGATTGTGATGATTGTGGTTGTAGACGTAAACGTGACTGTGATTGTGATGATTGCCGTCGCAATCGTAAACGTGACGACGATGATGATAAATGTCGTAAGTGGTAATATTTTAAAAAGAGTACTTTGAAGTAAGTACTCTTTTTGTGTATAAACCTTTTAAATTCCATCTTGAACAGATTTTTTTTCAATTTCCCATGAATCCTGTTTTATAATCTTTAAAGCTACATTAGTACCATTAGATTCCTTATAAAAGATATATCCGTGGTTTGATTTAACGTAAGTTAAAGGTTCGCCAATGCAATCTTTAGAACAAGATGTGTTGATAAGTTCAATTAAGGATAGTTCGCTAGGATCGGTTTTACTAGCATCTATAAGTGTATCAAGGTTCGTTTTACGAAAACCTTGTAAGTTTACATCGAAATTCTTTTCTATTTCTCCAGTAACGCTAGTATTCATTACTTCAACTGAATTTTTCTTTTCTAGAAGAAAACCATTTCCATAAAGGAATTTTGTATATCCAAGCCATGCGATTAAAAATAGTATAAAAAACATACCAGTTGTTTTAAGTTTTCGAAGCCGTTTACTTACGATTGATTCTGAATATTTCATTCAGCCTAATCCTCCAATGTTTTTATTTTAAAGTATGCGTGGGTATATATATTTAGAAGGAGATGAAAGTTAGAGAGTTACTGATTCAAAAAAAGAAAGCATCTGAAGTTAGGTGCTTTCTTTTTGATTACTGTCCGCTATCTGTTAGTTACTTGTTTCATAAGCGGTCTTATTTCTTTAACAGGTGGTTTTTTATCATAGGCATCAACGTAAGAAAAGTAATAATTTAAGTTTCTAAGAAGTCCCTTTCCTATTTTTGCGCTTAAGAAGGGGAATACTTGTCCAGTATAATCATCGAGAGATTTACAATAGTATTTTTCATCTAAGTATATGCTGTATTTACATGTTAGTTCTACTAATGAGTTACCTTCATCATCAAATACTTCTTTAGAATCAATAATGTCTATTAATGCGAATTTTTCATTCAGATAAACTTTCTTCTTTTTCTCGTGCTTATTTGTGAGAATAAATACGAGACCAATTGCGTTAATCAAACTATTTCCTCCTATAAAAAACGGATATTAATAAAATATATCGATATACGTTAAATGTAAAGAGGAGTAGTGAAATATCATTGATAGAAAACTAAATAAGCCGATTTGTTTTTTCAAATCGGCTTATTTTTATTGAAATACTTGCGGAAATTGTTTTACGATTGCGTCTGTTATCATGTCGGCCATTTCTAATGCTTCTTTTTCAATTTTATCGTATAGTTTTACACTGGCATCATAATCTTTATTTAGGAAGGCAAGTGCTTCCGCTTTCGTTAACGCTAAATGCTCATAAAACATTTTTCTAAATTCTTCTTTATCTATATATGGGTTGATACTGTTAAGAAATTCAGTGATTTCATCACCATTAGCGTACCATTTCTTTTCTATAGCGGCCGCTGCGTTTTGATCACCAGCTTTTGCGGCTTTAACAAGATCAGCAGCGATTGTTAAGTGGTCTTTAATTAATGCACTATATTTTTTCACTGCATTTTCTCCGTAGAATGGTTCAAGTGATAGCCCCATGTGTGTTGCATTTTGTAGAAGACGTCCAACGGTAACGTTTACGTCGGGCAAGTTAAAGATGATGCCTATAATGGCTAATCGTGTCCAAGCAACGTGTTGTTCCCATAAAGAACGCATATATCCTTTTAGAAAGTTTTCGTTTTTACTAACTCGGTAATTTCGTACAAATGAATCGAAGTTTCCATTAGTGATATGATAAGGGGAGTAATACGATTGCCAATAAGTATACATAAATAGTTACACTCCTTTGAACATGTATATCTCACAATATGATAAACGTTATTTTTAAGTTACGTGTCCAAGAGTTTTTTTGAGAGTTGGAAAAGGAGAAAGTTGAAGGGGAATAAAAAAACACACTTATGATATATATGAATAAAAAGAATTTTAAAATAATAGAGGTCCTGCAAGGGAAATTGCAGGACCTCAAAAGGGTATTGCCGAGATGTCGGACTCGACTACGTAATATTAACATAAAATTCTTTCAAAAAACCCTGGTAAATGTGTCCAAATGAGAAGGGTGCTTTTTAATAAAGTTAAAGGGATCTGCTTCCCGCGGCAGATCCCTTTAACTAGATAATGTTGATGAGCAAAAACTCATCTAGAGTACTTTTATAGTAACAAATGAAATTCACTTTGTGTATTGAGAAAAAATGAATTGCTTGTATGAATGTAGCGGATTTATATTTTGCTTTTTGGAATTATAATCATTTGTGGAGAGCGGAATAGGGTTCTAAAATGGAGAAAAGACTTTTCAGCCAGGCTACGATACATTGCAATATGTAAGTATAAAAAAAGACCTGCTAATTTAAGCAGGTCAACATAAGGGGGTTATCTAACAGATTATTATATATGGTAACAACTGTATTGTAGTTAGTCTAGAAGTTATATGTTGAGAAAATTTGTTTGAATGATATATATTTGGCACATGTATTAACGTTTAAAAAGTTGAGAAAGGAAATTCATAAGCTTGCTATAAGAAAATAAGGGCTGATACTTATAAAATGATTCATATTTCCACGCATCATTATTAGAGAATTGGAGTTGTTTATTTAATGCTTTAGGTTTGTTGGAATTATTGTAACGACTCTTCATAATTTAACCTCCTCAAATTCATATGTATACGATTAGTAGTATTCTAGGAAGGTAAATTAAATGAATATTTATTTTGAAATTCTTTCTTCTTGTGTACTAGATTTGTTTTTTTATGTTGGAAAACGTAGGAAGCAAATAGAACTCAAATACTTATAAAATTCAAAGTGGCGAGAATCAGTTTGATGATATAATGGGAATAGATGAAAGATAAAGAAAAGCAGGTGACTCTTTTTTGTTTACAAAAGCACAAGAACTTTTAGCGTCTTATTTCGGTTATTCGTCATTCCGAAGAGGACAAGATGAAACAATTAAAAATGTATTAGATGGGAAAGATACAGTCTGTATTATGCCTACGGGTGGTGGTAAGTCAATTTGTTATCAAATTCCCGCATTAGTATTCGAAGGAACGACATTAGTTATTTCACCTTTGATTTCACTTATGAAAGACCAAGTAGATACATTAGTACAAAACGGTATTTCAGCTACTTATATTAATAGTTCTATTTCTATTACAGAAGCAAATCAACGAATTCAATTAGCGAAACAAGGCCATTATAAGTTACTTTATGTGGCGCCTGAGCGTCTTGATTCAATGGAATTTGTTGATCAACTTATCGATATGAAAATCCCGATGATTGCAATTGATGAGGCGCACTGTATTTCGCAGTGGGGACATGATTTCCGTCCGAGTTATTTACATATACATCGCATATTAGATTATCTTCCAGAAAAGCCGCTCGTATTAGCGTTAACTGCGACGGCAACACCACAAGTTCGTGAAGATATTTGCAACACACTTGGAATTAATCAAGAAAATACGATTATGACAACGTTTGAGCGCGAGAACTTATCATTCTCTGTCATTAAAGGACAGGATCGTAATGCTTATTTAGCGGATTATATTCGTCAAAATCAGAAGGAATCTGGGATTATATATGCAGCTACAAGAAAAGTTGTCGATCAGTTATATGAAGATTTAGGGAAAGCAGGAGTTTCTGTATCGAAATATCATGCTGGTATGAGCGACCACGATCGAAATGAACAGCAAGAACTCTTTTTACGAGATGAAATAAGTGTTATGGTGGCAACATCTGCATTTGGAATGGGTATAGATAAATCGAATATACGTTACGTTATCCATTATCAACTTCCAAAAAATATGGAAAGTTACTATCAAGAAGCAGGACGTGCTGGTCGTGATGGATTAGATAGTGAATGTATTTTGTTATATTATTCTCAAGATGTGCAAGTACAACGCTTTTTAATCGATCAATCAACTGGAGAATCACGTTTTTCAAATGAGCTTGAAAAACTCCAAAATATGACCGATTACTGTCATACAGAACAATGTTTACAATCATTTATTTTGCAATACTTCGGAGAAGAGCCGAAGGAAGATTGTGGTCGCTGCGGTAATTGTACGGATGACCGTGAAAGTATCGATGTGACGAGAGAATCCCAAATGGTACTATCTTGTATGATTAGGACGAACCAACGATTCGGAAAGCAAATGATTGCACAAGTATTAACTGGATCTAAAAATAAGAAAGTCATTGAATTTAATTTTCATACTTTGCCAACGTATGGTCTTTTATCAAACCGTAGTGTAAAAGAAGTCAGTGAGTTTATTGAGTTTTTAATTTCAGATGAGTTAATTGCAGTTGAACATGGTACGTATCCAACATTAAAAGTAACGGAAAAAGGAAAAGAAGTATTACTTGGTAAAGAGAATGTTTTACGCAAAGAACGAGTAGAAACGAGACAAATTGTTCAAGACCATCCTTTATTTGAAGTGCTTCGTGAAGTGCGTAAAGAAATTGCACAAGGAGAAGGTGTACCGCCGTTCGTTATTTTCTCTGACCAAACGTTAAAAGATATGTGTGCGAAAATGCCACAAAGTGACTCCGAACTCCTAACTGTAAAAGGAATCGGAGAACACAAACTTGTGAAGTACGGATCTCACTTCTTACAAGCAGTTCAGCACTTTATTGAGGATAACCCAAACTATGCGGAAACAATTAAGACTGAAGTTGTTTCAGAGAGTAAAAAATCAGGAAAAGCGTCAGCGAATTCTCATTTAGAAACGTATGAAATGTATAAACAAGGCATTGATCTAGATGAAATTGCTAAAGAACGTAGCTTATCAAGACAAACAATTGAAAATCATTTAATTCGCTGCTTTGAAGATGGAATGGAAGTAGACTGGAACAGTTTTGTTCCTGCAGAATATGAATCACTGATTGAAACTGCCGTGCAAAATGCAGAGGGTGGTCTGAAATCGATTAAGGACCAACTTCCAAATGAAGTGAGTTACTTTATGATTCGTGCTTATTTACAAATTAGAAAGTAGAGACATATAAAGGGGATAGGGATTTATGCATCACGTTTTCGTGTATGGCACGTTAAGAAAAGAGCAAACGAATGCTCATTTTATGCAAGGTGCAATATGCATCGCAGACGAAGCATGGACGTATGGTAAATTATTTGATACATACGAAGGGTATCCTGCGATGATTTGTTCAAATGAGGACAAAGTATACGGAGAAGTTTATGAAGTAAATGATGATGTTCTGCAAAAGTTAGATGAACTTGAAGAATACACAGGTAATGCAGAGAGTGATTTATATGACCGAATCACCGAAACGATTTATTTAGGTGATAGAGAAATACGTGCATTTGTGTATATTGCTCAAGATAAAGAGATGCTAAAGAAAGTTATCATTTCTGGTGATTGGGTGGAGTATCAACAAGGAAAATAAAAGCAGCTATAGAGCAGATAGTGGAATCGACCATTATCTGCTTTTTATATTGGTACTTTTAAAATTCTTATTATTTTGATAAATTGTAAATATAGAGAAATAAGAATGGTTTTTTTTATGGGTGTCAGAAATTTAGTTTCTCACCTGTGGCAGAAAAGTCTAGTGCAGGAGGAGAATAATAATGAACGAATTAAATGTGAAGGAATTTTACCAAAAACAATTCGAACTGTCGAATTACGATATCAATACAGAAAGCTGGTTAGAGCAGGTTGCTAAAGAAGTTCAAGAACAAGTTGGTCATCCATTTCAAACGATGTTAGAACTAGGAGCAGGAAATGGTAGATTTGCAAGGGCGATGTCTAGGTTACAAGTGAAAATGACTACGGTTGAACTTGTACCAGAGTTAGTTATGTTTGCAAAAGAACATTCTACTAATAATATAGATATTCATTGCGCAGATTTTTATAAAATTAACTTTGAAGAAAAGTTTGATGTTGTTAGTTATTTAGACGGTTTTGGTGTAGGAACAGATGATGAGCAATTGATTCTATTAAAACGGATTAAAAATTGAATGAAGGATGTGCACTTATTGATATTTATCAACCATTGTATTGGAAAAAAGTAAGTGGACAAGAAATGTCCTTAAGTGCAGCTATGCGAAAATACGAATATGATAGTATAAATGAAAGAATGTTAGATCATTGGTGGGACCCTAATTATCCAAATGATGTAGTAACACAGTCTTTACGATGTTATACGGTAGATGAGATTAGCAATCTATGTGCTGAAGCTGGTTTAAGTATTATGGGATTCTTCCCTGGGGGAGCATATGATTTTGAAAAACGAAAATATAAAGAATTGGCAACATTAAATGAATGTTTGGCATATCGAATTAAAGTAAGGAAGAGTAGGGATTAATCTCTACTCTTTTTTAATTTAGAAAATTCTTACTAAAACTATTGACTTTATGAATGGATTTTTAATACAATTATATTTCGACTGAAAAAATTGGAACGGACAGGAGGGAATCATCAAATGAACAACATTTTTGACGAAGAGTTACAAAAAATGAAAGATACTTTAAGTACGATGGATGATCAATTAGAACAGCTTGAAAAAATCCCGGTTTATTATGGAGAAGATTTTAAAGAACAAATTCTTGAAAGTATGAGGGAGTCTAATAGACAAAGCTTACGTATTGGTATACATGAGCCGTACTTTGGAAGATTAGATTTTCAGGAGGATGGCAAGGAAGATGTAATGCCGATTTACATCGGTAA
Organism: Bacillus sp. MYb56; assembly: GCF_002976445.1. Taxonomy (NCBI): domain Bacteria; kingdom Bacillati; phylum Bacillota; class Bacilli; order Caryophanales; family Bacillaceae; genus Bacillus; species Bacillus sp. MYb56. The sequence goes on along the minus strand of NZ_PCOH01000002.1, from coordinate 103,764 downwards.
AGTAGGTGTTTCAGATAAAGATACGATGAAACCAATTGTAATTGATTGGCGTGCACCTGTCGCAAGTATGTTTTATTCATTTACCGGTGGAGAAGAATTAGCATTTTATCATTCACCAGACGGATTAGTAGAAGGAGATGTTTATTTAAAACGAAACATTTCGATTCGAAAGAGAGAACTAGAACGTGTTGTTGATACATATGTGAAAGGAAATGAAGATGTCTCACATGCTGATGATTTTCTTCTATATCGATTAGGTGAGAATAAAGATAATAAATTGAAAGATATCGTTTCGACTATACAATCGGAGCAAAATGATATTATTCGTGCGGAAAGAAACTTACCGTTATTAATTCAAGGGGTTGCAGGGAGCGGAAAAACAACAATCGCTTTACATCGCCTTGCTTTTTTAATTTATGAATATCGTGAACAACTTGAAGCGGAGAGAATGATCGTATTCGCTCCAAACAGTTTGTTTTTAGACTATATTTCAAGTGTACTTCCTGAGTTAGGGGTAGGAAATATTAGTCAAACAACGTTTCCAGATTGGGCATTACGTACGTTAGATGGTTCGGTGAAACTGAAGCAGACAGAAGAAAAATTGAAAGAAGCTTTCTCAATTAATCGCGATGAAAAAAAGGTTATGCTAGGTAAATTGAAAGGCACGCTGGAATTTAAGTCGTTTATTGAAGAAAGAATGATTCAATTTGAAAAAGATTTAGTGCCAACAAAAGATTTTGAGGCATGGGATAAAGCTGTTATTCCAGTGGAAGACGTTAAAAAATGGATGCAGGTTGAATATAAACACTATCCATTAAAGAAAAGAAGAGAACGTTTAGTCGGCCGTATGAAGCGCTGGATTGAAATTGAGCTTAAAAAGTTTGGAGAAACAAACGAGAAAAAATTACTAAAAAAAGAAGCGACAAAGAGATTGAACACATATATGAATTTTTGGCCGAAAATGAGCCCGCTCTCACTATATAATTCAATGATAAAGAGTAAAGAAATACTCGAAGTATTACCTGAAGAACTTGTTCAAGAAACAGAAAAGAATTGTCGTAAAAAAGAAGTGTATGTAGAAGACTTACCAGCTTTAATTTACATACAACATCGCATAACAGGAATTGAAATTGGACAAAAGTTCCATCACGTCGTTATTGATGAAGCGCAAGATTTCTCGCCATTCCAAGTATATGTATTAAAAGAAATTACACTAGGTAATTCTTTCACTATATTAGGTGATTTATCTCAAGCGATTTATGATTATCAAGGAATTGAAGACTGGGGTGCTTTTAAGGAAGTATTCCAAGAAACAGGTTATTACGAATTGACGAGAAGTTATCGTTCTACAAAAGAAATTATTGAATTCGCGAATGAAATAATTAAAAATGCAGAGATTCCAGTGGGACTGGCAACTCCAGTTTTCCGTAGCGGTGAAGACGTGAAAGTAATTCCGGCAGAGGACCAATTTACTGAAGTTTTAAAGACATTACAGCATTTGCAAACTGAAGATGTGAAAACAATCGCGGTAATTGGAAGAACAGACGATGAATGCCGTGATATATATGAGAAGTTAACAAATGCAGGGTTGACTGTTAATGTCATTGAAGCAGATCAAAGCAAATATGAAGGTGGTATTTCGGTAGTACCTGTATATTTGGCGAAAGGTTTAGAATTTGATGCCGTACTTCTAATCGACGTTGATGAGGAACATTACAAAAATACAAAACATGATGCGAAATTATTGTATGTCGGATGTACGAGATCGCTTCATGATTTATGGATTTTCCATAGTGGGGAAGCGTCGCCATTAATTAAGGGGATAAAATAAATAAAAAAGAGGATTTTCTAGTAATAAACAGAAAAACCTCTTTTTTTCTATATAAGGATATAGGGGGAATGGATATGATTACAAAAGTAATAACAAAAAGAAATTGGGAAATCGCAAAAACAACTAGAGAAATTAATGAAAAATCACTAATAGAAGAGGGATTTATTCATTGTTCATTATTAGACCAAGCTTTAATAGTTGCGGAAACATATTTCAGTCATGAAGAAGATGTTTTATTACTTACAATTGATCCATCCCTAGTAAAAGCAGAAATAAAATATGAACTTGCTACTAACGGTCAAGAATACCCGCATGTATATGGAGTAATCAATTTTGAGGCAATTGTAGGTGTTGCTCCATTTTTTAAAGAAAAGGGAGATTTTTTATTACCAGAGGGACAAAGTTAAGAGTGTTATAGGTATTTAAGTTAGCTAGAAAAGCGCAAATTATATAGTTTGTGCTTTTTATTGTATATATTTTTTGAAAAATTATTGTTTTTGTCACACTAATACTGTACGATACATAGTATAAAACACATACTGTATGACATATAGTAATGGAAATGAGGTGGGTGAATGGATACTTTATTAAATTCATTAATTACTGAGCTAAGGAGAGGGACATTGACATTAGCGGTTTTAAGTCAACTAAGAACGCCGCAATATGGATATTCGCTTGTCCAATTATTGGAGCAATCAGGAATCATGATAGATCAAAGTACTTTATATCCACTACTTCGCCGATTAGAAAAGCAGGAGCTAGTGACGAGTAGTTGGGATAAAACGGAGAGTAGACCTCGTAAGTACTATGTTTTAAGTGAATATGGATTAAATATATTTTTGCAGTTGAAAAAGGAATGGATAAAGGATTCAAAAGAACTTTATAACTTATTAAAGGAGGAGGACGAGAATGAGTTTGATTGATATGTACGTCCAAGAAGTTGCGAAGAGATTACCTGAAAAAAATCGTGAAGATATTACGCTTGAGCTACGGTCGACAATAGAGGATATGTTATCAGACGATTATAATGAAGATGATGTGAAGATCGTTCTCGAAAAATTGGGGAGCCCGGTTTCATTGGCTAATGGGTATTTGGATAGACCGATGCATTTAATTGGACCACGCTATTTTGATGTATATACGACGCTATTAAAAATGATTATACCAATTGCAGCTGTTATCGCACTCATTGCAATGGTTGCAGAAAATTTTATAGGCTATAGTGGTGATCAAGCAGTATTAGATGTTATTTTAAAATTGATAGGCAAAGGCATTGGGGAAATTGTCGAAGTAGGCCTCCATGTATTTTTCTGGTTGACACTTGTATTTGCTATTTTAGAAAGAACAGATAAAGACAAAGGTACCCAACCGTTGACGACAAGTTTAAAAAAATGGACTCCTGATGATTTGAAAAATATCTCGTATGTTCCAAAGAAAAAGTCGATCTCGAAGTTTGAAGTTTTTGGAGGTTTGATGTGGACGGCAATATGGGCTACATTTTATTTTTATGCAAATCACCTTGTTGGTGTATATGAAGGTACTGAAAATGGCCTGAAATTTGTAGTGCCAACGTTTAATCAAGATGTTTTACTTCAATACTGGCCAATCGTTGTGGTTATGATCGTTTTCGAAGTAGCTATATCTCTTTATAAGTTAGTACAGGGACAATGGACGACAAGATTGGCAATTGGAAATACAATTCTTCAAATAACCGGAACAATAGTATTCATTATAATTGTAGTAAATCCTCATTTATTTAACGAAGGATTCATTACGTATGTGGCAAATGTGTTTACTATTTCTCTAGAGGAATTTAAAACGTGGTTAATCGGTGGAGGTATTCTCATTTACATTTTATCTGCTGCATTAAATATATTTGATGGTTTCCGAAAAGCTAGTGTTCGTATGTGGAAATAAAACGGAAATTTCGGTAAAATAAAATTATTAAAAAGATAGCGAAAGAAGATTAACATTATGAAAGGAAGAAAACGATGATCAGGGAAGCAACTAAAAGAGATGTAGCATATATTTTAGATATTTATAATGATGCAATACTTTATACAACAGCTGTATATGCGTACAAACCTGTAACCCTTGAAAATAGAATAGATTGGTATGAACAAAAAAAGGCTGATGGCTATCCAATTTTAGTCTACGAGCTAGATAATAAAGTAGTAGGATTTGCGACATTTGGTCCATTTAGAGCATGGCCTGCCTATAAATATTCAATTGAACATTCTATATACGTTGATAAGGAATATAGAAAAAATGGAATTGGGAAGTCTTTAATGAAAGAACTAATAGCTATTGCACAGAAAAGAGAATATATGACCTTAATTGCTGGAATTGACGCAGAAAATGAGAAAAGTATTGCCCTGCATCAAAACTATGGATTTGTTCATGCAGGAACAATAATAAAAGCCGGTTATAAGTTCAATCGATGGCTAGATTTAGCTTTTTATCAATTGGAGCTTAACGGACCTGGAAATCCTATCGAAGAATAGATGTATTCGTTATGCGTAATAATTAATTTTAAAAGGTAGTGTGAAGAAATTTCATACTACCTTTTTCTTATTGTATTCATGATTATCATTTAACAAAAAAGGATTCTTATATTCTATATCGAATTTTGAGAAGATGATAAAACGATATAAAAAGAGGGATGAATATGCAGGATGTCATTGGGAAAATTAAAGAAATACAATCTGGTCAAGTTGGAGTAATTGTTTACTCTACAAAATATGAAAACATAATTGCTTCTTATAATAATGAACTTTATGTTCCTTTAGCATCAGCAGCAAAAGTTGCAATTGGATTTGCAGTAGCAAAGATGGTAAAGGACAAACAAATTAATTGGAATGATACACTTCATCACATTAAGTTTAATCCAAATGAGGATAGTGTGCAGTTATATCCTCATTTACAAGGAAGAACTACATTAACACTTAGTAAAGCGGTTGAAGTAATGATAGCTTGCCACGACAGTTATATTGCTCACTCGGTTGTAATGCACTGCGGAGGATGGGAAACTGTCAGAGAAAATGTTTTAACGTACTTTTCAAAGATTCATATACAGGAAAACCCTAGAGATGAGCAAAATGTCGGAGAGTTAAATCAAGTTCTTTCACTTTTAGTACATATTTTTCAAGGGTATAAAGCAGAACCAGAATTATGGGAATCAATTATAAATGGAATTGTAAGGCAACAAGGTGATTATGAAGGAATACCGTATTATCATTTAGCGCATGTGACAGGTGGTTTATCCACCGCTACAATAAATATTGGTATAATAGGGATGTTTCATGAATTTCCGTTTCTTTATGTAATTGGGGGAAGAGATTTACCTAATCGATTTGATAATAAAGAGGTTGATGAAACAATTCTAGAAGCTTTGAAGTGCTTATATAAAGAATATAAGATGACAAGTCAAACAAACGTTGTAACCGATAATTGAATAAAAACGTTATTTTAATAGCAGGGAGGGGAATAGTGCACCTAAAGGAGTATACCGTTTACAAAAGTGAATCGCCCATATGTATCGGGACTATAAAGGAATGCGCTCAGCATATGGGAGTGTCTGGTGATTTCTAACATAAAAAGAGAGCACAAAGGCTCTCCTTAATGGTTTTGTGATCCGCCAGCAAAACGAAAAGATTCAAGTACTTCAATACATTAGAAATTTTGTGAACATGAAGTACAAGGTCCACCAGTCGGCTGAAATACAACATTGTCAACAAAAGCTGTTGCGCCTTGCCCACCTGTAGCAATATTTTGGAAAGCAACACATGCTGTAGTCACACCAGGAGGTATACACACAACAAGAGTATAATGTTGGAAAAGAGATTGCGGTTGATTCATAACTGGTATAATATGTGGAATATTTAATGGTCCAAGATTTGTAGCAAGAGGAGGACATCCCTGCCCCAGTTCTGGAAAAGATACAGAAGCTATAAGAAGTGCATTATCCCTTACATCCGCAGCAAAAGAAAACGTAAAACAACAACCTTCGTCAACATCAACCAATTGATTAATACTTCCACCTGGTCCAATTGACGCAGCTAAGAGACTAAGTGCCCCATTTGAAAGAATACGACCACTATGAGCATTTGGAACACCTACTTCTTCAACATCCCCAATTTGATTCCAACCAGGAACTGGATCGGTTACTAATGGTGGTTCGTCAAATCCAGGATTGTCAAGAACATTAGTACATGGGCAACACGCTACTGCAGTTGGTCCTGTTGCTCCTGTTGCTCCTGTTGGTCCTGTCGGTCCTGACGGTCCTGACGGTCCTCCTGACGGTCCTGTTGCTCCTGTTGGTCCTGTCGGTCCTGTTGGTCCTGTTGGTCCTGTTGGTCCTGTCGGTCCTGTTGGACCCGTTGGACCAATTTCAGGTGGAGGTAAAGGGGGACCAAAACATTCGCATGGAATATGAAATTTCTTATTAAATTTACTCATTTTTACACCATCCTTATCATTCACCCACTTACACTCTATAGCTTATGAATTAGCTAACACGCAAGTATAAGGAAAAAGCCTTTAAAAATAAAAATAAGCATAAGCCCTTATGACACAAATATAAACCCATTCTATAATATATAAGGAACATGGCTTTACTCCAAACGGCACTTATTTTTTGACCATCTATTTTATTATTAATTACTAGCTTTATCGTCAGAAGTTATGCAACAACGGGGCATGTATCAATGCCGGGATAAATTAGTTTTTTATGTTTTGTTTCAAATGGTAGATTTGTATTGATTAATCTATTGAAATGATACAATGAAAATATGTAAATATTATAAGAATTGAAAGGAAGAATTATATATGAAACATATAGAAAACGGTACTCGTACTGAAGGAGAATACATAAAAAATAAAGTAATTCAATATAACATGTCTATTTTAACAGATGAAGTAAAACAGCCAATGGAACAAGTAAGTTTCGTAGTGAAAGATGAGGAAGGAAAAATCTTTGGCGGGGTAACAGGAACGATGTATTTTTATCATCTTCATATAGATTTTTTATGGGTTGATGAATCTGTTCGTCATGATGGTTATGGTAGTCAATTGTTACATAAAATAGAAGGAATTGCGATGGAAAAAGGATGTAGACTTATTTTACTAGATTCATTTAGTTTCCAAGCACCAGATTTTTATAAAAAGCACGGATACCGAGAATATGGTGTTGTTGAAGATCATCCTAAAGGGCATAGTCAACACTTTTTAGAAAAGAGATTATAATAATATTATGTATACTGGTTGAGGGGAGAAAAAATGTACACGTATAGATTACAACATGAACAACCAATCTGTGTAGAAAAAATAAAGAAACTTTACGATTCTGTAGGTTGGTGGCCAGAAAGAAAAGAAGTCGATATTCAAAAAATGTTAAAGAATAGTATAGCAATTGGAGTATGGGAAGAAAACGAATTAATTGGATTTGCTAGAGTTGTTACTGACGGTGTTTTTCGGGCGTATATTGAAGATGTTGTCGTACATGAGAGTGTAAGAAACAAGGGAATTGGTGAGAAGATGCTTACAATGTTACTTCAAGAGGTATCCCATATTGATATTGTTAGTCTATTTTGCGGAGAGAAACTAATAAAGTTCTATGGTGAACAGCAATTTAAAGCGACGAAGCAAATTGTGATGCATCGTAATCAAATAGTGAAAGAATAAGAGGTGCCAATTAGAATGAATGCAACAAGAGCATATTGTTTATCGAAAAGAAAAGCGACAGAAGATTCTCCAGATGGCTGGAGTGCAACATGTATGAGGTTAAATAATAAAATATTTGCGATAGTGAATCATGAAGAAGGTGAAAAAGCTGCGATTACATTAAAATGTGATCCAGAACTTTCTTTACGAATAAGAGAAGATTACCCAGAAACAATAATTCCTGGATATCATATGAATAAAAAGCATTGGAATACAGTGTACATACATAAGGATGTAGGACAAGAACAAATTAATAAAATGATAGATTGGTCGTATGATTTAGTATTACAATCATTTTCAAAGAAAAAGCAGCAAGAGTTATTGGATTAAATACAAAGTGAATTCGACTATAAATAGCTAGTAAAATGATTATATTTTACTAGCTATTTGCAGTTTTACATTATATATTAGGGGATTTTGAAATGAATACGAAACGAAATAGATTACTATATGCGGTGTTTACTATAGTTGTTATTATGTTAGGTCTTAGTTCAAGAAAGTTTGCTTTTGCGTTACCAGATTTATTAAATGATTACTTAGGTGATGCTTTATGGGCATTAATGATTTTCGTTGGATTCGGATTTTTGTTTCCTAAAATAGAAACGAAGAAATTAGCTTTTATTAGTTTAATATTTTGCTATGGGATTGAAATTAGCCAATTGTACCATGCGGAATGGATAGATAGCATTCGAGCAACGACTTTAGGTGGACTCGTATTAGGTTACGGATTTTTATGGAGTGATTTAGTGGCTTACACAATTGGTGTTGGAGTAGGAATGCTTGGTGAGTTTATGCTACGGAAGAAATAATAGATGTAAAAAGGGGTATTTATGAAAAAAATAATATTAATAGGTTCTGGTGGTTCAGGAAAATCTACATTAGCAAAACAGTTAGGGAATAAATTAAATATTAAGGTGCATCATCTTGATGCACTATTTTGGAAACCAAATTGGGAGGGTGTACCGAAAGAGGAGCAAAGAACGGTTCAAAATGAATTAGTTAAAGGGGAAAAGTGGATTATTGATGGGAATTATGGCGGGACAATGGACATAAGAATTAACGCAGCTGATACAATTATCTTCCTTGATATTCATAGAACAATATGTGTTTATCGTGCTTTTAAAAGAATTGTGCAATATCGGAATAAAACAAGACCGGATATGGGGGCTGGATGTGAAGAAAGATTTGACTTGCAATTTTTCAAATGGATATGGAAATATCTTAAGTCGAAAAGACCTTCAATTTTAAAAAGAATCGATCAATTCAATAAGGATAAAAGAATTATTATTTTAAAAACACCAAATGAGGTTCAACGATTCATAAAGGAAGTGCAGTAAGTATAAATTGGTGCATTAAAAACATTAAATTATGTTCCATTTTGAATGGAGGAATAATATTGAATGAAATAATTCGCTTGATTGATTCTTATATGGTAAAAATCCCAGCAGGGGAGATAGTTTTAAGAGACGATCGAATTAAAAGAGAATGGAAGGCCCAAATTAAGCCGTTTCTTCTTGCACAATATACTGTAACGATGGAATTATATTATACTGTTATAAATGAATCATCAAATTCTTTTCTAGGCAATCATAAACCCGTTGTTAATACTTCTTGGAATGATGTGATTATATTTTGTAATTTACTTTCAAAAAAAGCGGGATTAAAAGAATATTATTCTATTAGTGATGGCGGTCAAAAGGTTAGTTGTAATGTAGAGTCCAACGGATACCGATTACCTTATGAGGCAGAGTGGCAATATGCATGTAAAGCAGGGACTACTGGGTATACATATGGAGAACTTGATAAGATAGCTTGGTATAATAAAAACTCGGATGGGAAAATTCATGAGGTCGGTAAAAAAGAACCGAATGCATGGGGAGTATACGATATGTTAGGGAACGTTTGGGAATGGTGTTATGATTTGTATGATGAAAAGGTATATGGATCGTACCGGATTTTCCGAGGCGGTAGCTGGGCTGAAGAAGCGAGAGGGTGCGGTGCTACTTGTCGCCGTCGTAGTCATCCTACATTTCATATAGATGATCTCGGTTTTAGGCTTGCTAGGTCAATTTAGCAGGAAAATGATACATATAACTCCGTAAAGAGTATGGAAAGTATCCATACTCTTTACAACATAGAAATTTTAAAATTTAAGGAGTGTTTTGAATGGCACGTGTTTTATTCATTAACGCTGGATCAGAAGGACATATAAATCCAACATTACATGTTGTAGAAGAACTGATTTCTCGCGGTGAAGAGGTAGTTTATTTTTCAATAGAGGCTTTCAGGGAGCGTATTGAGAAGACAGGTGCTACTGTACGAACGATTGATGATGAAAAATTTATAAAAGCATTTCTTTCCGGTGGTCGAAATTATTTACAGGAAAGAATAAACGGCCTTCTACATACAGCTGATATTGTAATACCTAGTGTTCTAGAACAAATTGAAGGTGAACATTTTGATTATATTATTCATGATTCGATGTTTGGCTGTGGTCGCTTAATTGCCCAAATTCTTAATCTTCCAGCCATAAATTCATGCACATCTTTTGCACAAGATGAAAAATCATTTAAACAAATGTTAGACCATCTTTCTAAAAATATCCCACTGGAAGTTCAGGATAGAATACATAATGATTTTGAAAACTTAACTAATGGAATTACAGAAAAATATGGTGTTAATATAAACTCACCGTATGAAGTTTTCTGTAATCCAGCTTCACTTACTATTATGTATACAATTAAGGAGTTCCAACCTTTTGGGGATACATTTAATGAAACATTCAAATTTGTGGGTCCATCTATCTCTACACAAGTGAAAAATGAAGGTTTTGATTACACTTCAATTGAAGAAAAAAGCCTGATTTACATTTCATTAGGTACTGTTTTTAATGAAGCGCTTGATTTTTATAAACTTTGTATGAAGGCGTTCGAGAATAGTAAGCATACAATTGTTATGTCTATTGGCAACAAAACGGAAATAAGTGATTTAGGTAATATCCCTAAAAACTTCATTGTGAAAAACTATGTACCACAAACTGAACTTCTCAAATATACGAAACTATTTATTACACACGGCGGTATGAACAGTACGCATGAAGGGGTATATAACGGTGTTCCACTCGTTGTAATTCCGCAAAGTGCAGATCAGCCAGTAATCGCAAAGCAAGTGGAGAGTCTCGGGGCAGGAGTTAAATTGCAAATGCAAGGATTAACTGCGGATCAACTAAGTGAAAGTGTAGAAATAGTATTAAATAATCCGTCATGTAAAGAAGCTGCTTTGAATTTGAAGGAGTCTCTCCGAAAATCAGGTGGGTATAAGCAAGCTGTTGATGAAATTTTTAAATTTACAGGCCGTTATTAAAACTATACATGTGAAAGGGTGTCTATATTAAATGATATAGACACTTTTATGTTATATGAAGCGAGGAATTGATGAAATGGAAAGAATGAAAATACTAGATGTAAATTTTGCTGATATGACAGCTACACCATTTTTTCAAGTGGAGGCGAAAAATAGAATTAGATTCGATATAGAATTATTTGAGGGTAATTTGAGAGGATTAAGAGGGATTTTGACTGAACTTTTTAAAAGTCCTGATACGATTGATGTTTCATTTATTTCCGGTTACATAACATATGGTAAAAGTAAGAGAATAAATGAGAAAACAAAAATTGGAAGGTTCATGAAGATTAAGAATTGGACAGAAACGAAAGTAGACGTTGATGATCTTGAAATTACAATCATATTTACTACGATTAAAGGTGTACATGAAGATGAAGTATATAAGTATTGCAAGTATGTCGTTAATGGTGGTCAGCAAGCGTATATTTCTTTTTATAACGATACTTATTTATTGTATATAAGTACAGACGTTATTGACATTGTTTCACCAGATACAAGTTTAATAGAAAAGTTAAAACTTCAATACAGTGAAGAATATGATAAATTTTATGAAACTATATTGACGGATTCGGAAATGTTTACAAGTGATAAGTAATTTCAAAGTATTGATAGAAAGATATATGGAAAATGGAGATGGCACGTTGTTTTAAAATAATGTGATCTCACATTGCCATGCGTTTTAAGTTAACGATGAAGGGTTTCAAGACGACTTGGTGCAATTCATCCATATATATACCTAAAATTTTTCATTACAAGTACTACAATTTCTATTGCTCACTTTTACTTTATAAATTTAGGATGTAGTTTTACGTGTTAGTAGTAATTTCACTGTTTCTGCACAACTTCTGCACGCATTTAGGTGATTTCTATGTCATGATATATTCCATAAGTGAAATATTTCACAAGAAATGAAATGTTTCTTTACGACGGTGTATGCATATTTACGCATACACGAAATAAGATTGACTCTTGTTATTCTTTTACATCAAAGCCCACATTACACTACGAAGTATAACAAGAAGGGGACAGGAACATGAATAATCGATTTTTAAAACAACTACAAAACTTGAAAATGAACAAAAAAAGTATAGGAGCTGTTGCATTAACAGCTGGAATTATCAGCACGACACTTATTCCTCAAAATGCATACGCGCACGGCTTTGTTGAAAAGCCTGGTAGCCGTTCCGCTTTATGTAGTCCAACTTATGGTTCTCTAAATGTAAACTGCGGAAGTGTTATGTATGAACCACAAAGTTTAGAAGCTCCAAAAGGATTCCCACAAGGTGGCCCAGTTGATGGGCAAATCGCTTCTGCAGGTGGAAAATTTGGCGGTATTTTAGATCAACAAACAGCAAATCGTTGGTTTAAAAATACAATCACTGGTGGGGAAAATACATTTACTTGGAAGTATACAGCACCTCACTTAACAAGCAAATGGCACTACTATATTACAAAAAAAGGATGGAATCCAAATAAAGCACTAACAAGAGCAGACTTTGAGCCAATTGGCACTGTACAACATGATGGTTCTGCAGCTTCAAATAATTTAACTCATAAAATCAATGTACCTACTGACCGTAGTGGATATCATGTGATTTTAGCTGTATGGGATGTAGCTGATACAGCAAATGCGTTCTATAATGTAATTGATGTGAATCTCATCAATAATGTGAAACCAGACACAGAAGCGCCAAGTATTCCAAATGGAATTCAGGCGCAAAAAGTAACAGCAAATAGTATAGAACTAACATGGAACGTTTCTACGGATAATGTAGGAGTAAAAGGGTACCAAATCTTCCGTAACGGAGAGATGATTGACACAGTACCAGGCACTTATTTTATTGATAAGAAATTACAACCAAGCACAGAATACACTTATACTGTAAAAGCAATTGACGCAGCTGGCAATGTATCGAAAGAAAGTACAGCGCTTACAGTGAAAACAACAGTTGAAGCTCCTGATACAGAAGCACCAACACAACCAAAAGGATTACATAGCATGGGAACAACAGCGTCAAGTGTGGATCTAATGTGGAGCCCATCTGATGATAACGTTGGAGTAGACTATTACGATATTTATAGAGAAATAGAAGGAACAATGAAAAAAATTGCAACATCCAATACGACTTCTTATATGGATAAAAATTTACTCGCTAATACTACTTATAAATATGCAGTGAAAGCAGTGGATGTAGTTGGAAATGAATCCGTACAAAGTGATACGTTCACAATTACTACAAAAACTGAAAGCGCTTCATATGAAGCGTGGGATGCAAAGAAAGCATATAAAAAGGAAGATAGAGTTTTACACGAGGGAAAAGTGTATGAAGCAGTCCAGAATTATGAAGGACATGGGGATCCAAACTGGATTTTTGCTTTATCCTTATGGAAAACAGTGTAAGCTTTACCTCAAAATGAAATGAAAGATGATGGGCTTTGATGCAAAAAAAGGAAGTTTGAGAGTTAACTTTTCTGCTTATAAAAAAGACGACGTATTCAGCGTCGTCTTTTTGTATTAATCTAGAATATTCATCAAAGAGACTTTCAAACGAATAAGCTACAGAAAGGTTACTATACGAATACATAATGTAGAATCATATAGTAACCTTTCTATTATGATAACACTTTCGTCATAAGAATATGTGGAATTCCATCTTCCATAAATACGTCGGAAGAAGTTTGATAGCCTAATTTTTCATAAAACCCTTCAGCTTGTGTTTGACCGTGTAGTTTAACTTTGTTTGCTTCTTTGTTACGAGCAATCTCTTCTAACTTTTGAATGATTACTTTGCCTAATCCGTATTTGCGATAGTCTTTTAAAATACAAATTCTTTCTAGTTTACCCATTCCGTCAACGAATCGTATACGGCCAGTTCCTACAGGAAGTTCATTATAATAAACTAATATATGTTTGCATGCCTCGCCAATTTGGTCATATGTATCGAATTCATCTTCAAGAGGGACACCTTGTTCTTTTACAAAGACTTCTTTTCGAATGTGAAAGGCAGTTTCTAAATCTGTAAGTTCTGTTATAAGTTTGGATTGCAAATTGTTCAGCCCTTTCTAGTGTGATATGAATGTGTTTTCATAGTATATCATACTGTAATGCTATAAAAGAAAAAACTGACTTGCAAAAGTCAGCCTTTAAAATGCTTAATATTCTTTTATACCGTTTTTTGTTCCGATGATCGCTTTGCTCGTCATATTGATAAATAATCCTGTTTCAACTACACCGGTAATCATCTTTAACTCTGTATGTGTATCATTTGGATTCAATATTTTGTTTGGAAAAATACAATCAATAATTAAATTGCCGTTATCAGTTATAAATGGTCCGCCATCTTTCATACGTAAACGCGTTTCGCATCCTAAAGATTGAATTCTCTTTTCAGTTTGCTTCCAAGAGAAGGGGATGATTTCAATAGGAAGTGGAAAGGTACCTAAATGTGAAACGAGTTTGGATTCATCTGCAATAATAATAAGTTCTTTAGAGGAGGTGGCAACAATCTTTTCGCGAAGTAATGCACCACCACCACCTTTTATTAATTGTAAATCATTATTGATTTCATCTGCTCCATCAATTGTGAGATCAAGTATATCAATTTCATTTAAAGAGATTAGCGGAATAGATAATTGTTTTGCTAATACTTCAGTTTCTTTTGATGTCGGTGCAGCTTGAATAGATAACCCTTCTTGTACACGGTGACCTAATTTTTGTATCGTCCAATATACGGTTGAACCCGTACCAAGTCCAATCGTCATACCATCTCTTACAAAGCCAGCAGCATATTCGCCTGCAAGCTGTTTTAAATTCATCATTTTACTCCGCCGGGCGTGATCCAGCATCTAAACCGGAATTTTCAACTGTAAGTATAGGGCGAACGGTAATATCTTTATGTACACGCATTTGGCACGATAATCGTAAGTGGTCTTCAATTCCTTTTTCCGTAATAGCTTGTTTTTCATCATTTGTCGCCTCACAAAAATCACCTGCAATGACTTCAACTCTACAAGTTGTACATCTTGCTTTGCCACCGCAACGATGAAGAATGTGTACACCGTTATCTTCAAGTGCTAAGACTAATTTCGTTCCTTCTTTAATATCGAAAGTTCCGGTACCTTCCACTGTTAATTTTGGCAAATTGATTCCTCCTCATGTAAAATGCTATATAACATATTTATGACCCGTATTCATGAACATAAACATAAAATTAATTATAAGCCCCGTAACTTTTTTATTTGTTCAATCGTTTATTAAGTAAGCGCTGAAAAGGAGTGGTTATTTTGTGCACAAAAGTAACTCAGGTTTTAAAGGATCATATCGATATGAATCATTCAAATATAAATTTTTTAATTACACATTATGCAGAGGTAAAAAGATACTGTACGTTTTTGACGAAAAACAAATGGGATGGGGAAGACCTTGCCCAAGAAGCAATTTGCAAAGTTCTTCAAAAGTATAGTGAGAAGGAAATTTGTATAACGCTTCTGTATAAAATTGCTCGAAATCAATGGTTAGATCAAATGAAATCAAAATCCGTTCAAGAAAAGTTAGAACAGCAAAATACATTTGAAGAACCACATGGAAAAATTGCAGATTTGCATGAAATGGTAGGGAAAGTATTGTCTTCGTTAAATGTGCAACAATCCGTAATTTTATTATTGAAGGATGTTTTTCAATATAGTATCGCGGATATTGCAAAAATATGCTCTGTATCAGAAGGGGCAGTGAAAGCATCTTTATTTAGGAGTAGAAATAGGCTGAAAACTGTAAATGAAGAAGGCATTGAAATAGTCGAGTACACGGATGATGTTGAAATCGTTGTAACTTCTATTCGAGAAGAAAGACCTGAATTGTTGACGAAACTTCTCCCAACAATAGATTTCACTAAGTTACCATCAATACAACCAGTGTTATTCTTCAGTATGAAACAATCTTCTTCTTACAGTTGTATGCTTAATGCGGCATAAAACAGATGGAGGGATTTATAATGAGTGTAATTCCTTACGTAATAGAACAAACGAAATTAGGAGAACGCTCCTATGATATATATTCAAGATTATTAAAAGACCGAATTATTATGATTGGTTCAGAAATTAACGATCAAGTTGCAAGCAGTGTAGTAGCACAATTATTGTTTTTAGAAGCGGAAGATGCAGAAAAAGATATATTCCTGTATATCAATAGTCCGGGTGGTTCAACGACAGCGGGATTTGCAATATTAGATACGATGAACCTTATTAAACCAGATGTGCAAACACTTTGTATGGGCTTTGCGGCATCGTTTGGTGCGCTTTTACTATTAGCTGGCGCAAAGGGAAAAAGATTTGCGCTCCCTAATAGTGAAATCATGATTCATCAACCGCTTGGCGGTGTAAAAGGGCAAGCGACGGAGATTGAAATTACAGCAAAAAGAATATTAAAGTTAAAACATGATATTAACAAAATCATATCTGATCGAACAGGGAAACCAGTTGAAAAAGTAGCACATGATACAGAAAGAGATTATTTTATGACGGCAGAAGAAGCGAAGGAATATGGAATTGTCGATGCAGTTATTGAGAAAAAATAACATAAAACAGGCTAGAGAATATACTAAATTCTCTAGCCTGTTTTTGTCATTCTTTATTCTTTTATCCATTCATCAACTAAAGCTTGATTCTTTTTTATCCATTTTCGAGCAGCTTCTTCTGGATCTTTCGTTTTATTTAACATGACCATTAACGTACCAAGCTGTTCATCGTTCATTTTCCATTGATCAAAGTATTTCACGATATCAGGATGATCTTTTTCGAAACCTTTACGAACGGAGTAATAAATGTCATCTTTTTCACCATATACTTTCTTAGGGTCTTTTAAATATTTTAAGTCAAATTCTGAAAAGCCCCAATGTGGATTCCAAAGCGTAACAGCGATTGGTTTCTTTTTCGTATATGCCTTCTTGAGTTCGCTCATCATCGCAGCTTCTGAAGATTGGACAAGTTTTAATTTTATATCATATGCCTTCATTGCTTTATTCGTTAAATTCATTAGGCTACTACCAGGTTCAATCCCAACAATTTTATTATCTAGCTCATCTTTATGTGCATTTAAATCTTCAATACTGTTAACGTTTTTCACATAAGAAGGGACGACTAAACCAAGCCCAGTACCTTCATACCATTTTGATTTTAAGACGAAGTCATCTTTGTAACGGGCATTTAATGGTTTATCCGTAACAGGAAGCCATACTTCTAGATTCGCATCAACATCACCACGTGCGACGCCAGTCCATATCGCAGCTTTTTCTAAATACATGAGTTCAACTTTATAGCCTTTTTCTTCTAATAAAACTTTCCACATATTTGCGGTTGCGATATTTTCTTTCCAACTTGTTACACCAAGTTTAATTTTTCCTTTCGAATTTGCATTTGTTGCATTACAAGAAGTGAAAATCATACTAATAAATAGTAACAGACTTATAATCCATATTTTTTTTCGCATTCAAAACCTCCTGTGAAGCTTTTGCTTTTTATAAATTAATCTATAAGTGAACCTTCTTATTATGAACGGAAACAAGAATTTTTAAAGAAATCTTATATATGTCATTTTTATGTAATATTTCTCTGTAAAATCGCAACACTATGTAAATAGATGGGTAGAAAAGGAGTAGTGACATGGATAATACAAAGGTACGTGTTGAAAATGTAACAAAAGTCTTTGGGAAACATCCGCAACGAGCGCTTACCTTATTAAAAGAAGGAAAAAGCAAATCGGAAATTTTAAAGGAGACAGGAATGAACGTTGGTGTGAAAAAGGCAACGTTTGAAGTATACACTGGAGAAATTTTCGTTATTATGGGTTTGTCTGGTAGTGGGAAATCAACGCTAGTTCGAATGCTAAATCAATTAATCAAACCGACAGCCGGGCATATATACATAGATGGTGAAGACATCGCAACGATGGGAAAAGAAGAATTGCGAAGAGTAAGAAGGACGAAAATGAGTATGGTTTTTCAGAAGTTTGCTTTATTTCCACATCGTACGGTAATACAAAACGTTGCGTACGGGTTAGAAATTCAAGGAGTTCCAGTAGAGGAACGAGAAAATAAGGCGTTAGAATCGCTACAGTTAGTAGGACTCGATCATCATAAAGATAATTACCCTAGTCAACTTAGTGGTGGTATGCAGCAGCGTGTTGGAATTGCAAGGGCACTAACGAATAATCCAGATGTATTACTAATGGACGAGTCATTTAGTGCATTAGATCCACTAATTCGAAAAGAAATGCAAGATGAATTGTTAGAGTTACAAGATAAAATGGAAAAAACAATTATTTTTATTACACATGATTTAGATGAAGCTCTTCGAATTGGTGATCGTATCGCATTAATGAAAGATGGAGAAATTGTCCAAATTGGAACACCGGAAGAAATTATGATGAGCCCTGCAAATGAATTTGTAGAGAAATTCGTGGCGGATGTGAATTTAGGAAAAGTAATTACGGCAGAATCTATTTTAAAAAGACCAGAAACGTTATTAATCGATCGTGGGCCGCGTGTAGCTCTGCAAATTATGAGAAATGCAGGTGTTTCTACGGTATATGTTGTGAACAAAAAGTATGAGTTTTTAGGTATTTTAACAGCGGATGATGCAAGTAAAGCAATGAAAAAACAATGGCCAATTGCTGATTTATTACTTAACGATATTCCACACGTTTATCTAGATACATTACTGGAAGAAACGTATGCAAAAATGGCGGAGATGAAATATCCATTACCCGTAATTGATGAAAAGAAAAGGTTGAGAGGAATTATTAAACGTGAAAGTGTCATTCAAGCTCTTGCAGGTAACATTGAGGAAGAGGTGAAAGACGATGAATAATATTCCGCGCATTCCATTAGGCGAATGGGTCGATTCATTTGTTGCAAGTTTATATGAGCACTTTGAAGGCTTGTTCCGAGGATTCTCCTATATTATCGGTGGATTTGTTGATTTACTCACTAATTTTTTAACAATAATACCAGCCATAGTGATGATTATCATCTTATGTTTCCTCATTTGGTACACAACGAGGAAATTATCTTTAGTCATTTTTACGCTCATCGGATTATTATTTATTTTAAATATTAACTACTGGGCACAAACGATGCAAACATTAGCGCTCGTACTTACGTCAGTTATTATTTCAATTATTATCGGAATTCCCATTGGCATTTTAGCATCTCAAAATGAACGTTTCTCAAAATTTTTAAAACCGACATTAGATTTTATGCAAACAATGCCGGCATTCGTCTATCTCATTCCCGCGATAACATTTTTTGGAGTAGGCGTCGTACCAGGCATTATTGCTTCCGTTATTTTTGCTATGCCACCGACAATCAGATTTACAGACTTAGGAATTAGACAAGTTCCAGAAGATTTAATTGAAGCTGCGAATGCGTTTGGCTCTACCGCATCACAAAAATTATTTAAAGTACAATTACCGCTCGCAACCGGAACGATCATGGCTGGCGTGAATCAAAGTATTATGCTTTCGTTATCAATGGTTGTAACAGCTTCACTTGTAGGAGCGCCAGGACTTGGCGTCGATGTATATCGTTCTGTAACACAAGTAAATATCGGAATGGGATTTGAAGCTGGACTTGCTATCGTCGTGATTGCGATTATATTAGACCGAATTACGCAAGGGTTTTATACAAAAAGAAAATAATTCAAAAAACACACTTTATACTACAAAGTGTGTTTTTTGAATTCGAATTACATCCGAACAATAACAGAACCTCCAGCTGGTGCACAAACTTGGTTTTGCTGTTGTTCCATTGATTTTATTAATTGATTATTTTCTTTGATTAATGAGATTAATTTAGCTAATTGGCTTTCAAGGCTTGCGATACGCTGCATCATGTATTGCGAATCATAATGCAGTGTATTCCTTACTGGATGGGGGGGGGAAGCATATTGTTGATTTATATTTGGATTCCAATGAGGATACATTTGAATCGTTCCTCCTTCAATAAATTACTGATCTTTCTTATAGTAAATGCCTATGTATATGTAATGGTGACTTAAAAATTCTTTCAAACGAAGAGGATTATGTAGGGGGAATGGAAAAGTAATAAAGTACATTTTCTGGAAATTTTCAAGCGGAATAGCAAATATATTAGGAGACAGCAACGTTCATGTAAATGGATATTATATGGGGAGAAATTATGAGAGGAGATGCTATTTTGGCTAATAATAAAAAAAGAAATGATGCTATGACAATTGGTGTCGCTATAGGTGTTGTAATCGGTGTAATTCCTGGTGTATTTAATGATAATATAGCAATCGGAATAGCGATTGGGATTGCAGTTGGAATGGGGATTACGCTTTTGAAGAAATAATGAGTTGTAAATTATTTTAATGTGAAAATTCTCATTTCAAGAGATTGAATTTTCGGAATATAAAACCTATTTTTCCTTTTTTTATGATATTATATATGCAAAGGATGGTGATGGATATGCCAATAAACAATCAAGCAGAACAAAACTGCTTCATTTGTGAAAAACATAAAGGGAACATTACAGTTCCAGGTGGAGCTATTTACGAAGATGAACTCATTTACGTTGGACATGTCCATTGGGATGCAGAAGAAACATATCTTGGTTATGTAATGATTGATATAAAGAGACATGTACCTGGTCTCGCTGAATTAACTGAAGATGAGGCAAAGGCATTCGGACTGATAACAAGTAGAGTAAGTAAAGCGCTTAAAGAAAGCAAAGGTGCAGAACATATTTACAGTTTCGTTTCAGGTAATGGTGTACCACATTTGCATATGCACATTATTCCGCGTTATCCAAATACACCAAAAGAGTTTTGGTCACCGACTGAAGTAGCAAATTGGACTGGTGCACCACATGAAGATTCAGAGAAAATTAAAAAACTATGCGAAAGAATACGAAAGTATATGGTGAATGAGTATGCATACAACAAATAATACACAATATTCATGGGTTGGAAGTAGGGAAATGTGTTTAGACGAAGTTTCAGTAAAGCAATATGGTGATATCGTACTTGGTAAATACGGCGGGAATATAAGTGCCGGAGCAAAAAAGAATGAAGACGGTGCATTAGTTTTGTCGAATGGTGATTGGGAATTCGCCGTTATATTAGACGGACATAATAGTACAGAAAGTGTTGAATTAGTAGTAAATACAATCCAAAAAGAATATGAAAATATAGAAGTGATTATGAAAGAATCAATTGAAACCGTATTTCGATCTGTTGAAAATTATATACTTACGATATTTCAATCCCGCTCATTTAAAGAAAAGTGCGAAAGGGTAAAAGGTGAAACTGCTTGCTTAATATGCGTAAGAAAAGAAAATTACATATGGTGGCTTTCCATAGGTGATTGCTTAGTTTATGTATTTCATGATGAATTACATAAATTAGGACAATATACATTGAATCAACGCCACTTTTACGAATGGATTGGAAATGTAAACACATTTGATTTACCCGTTCCTTGCTATTCATCAGGAATTCGTGAATTACGTACTGGAAAGAATCGAATTGTATGGGGTATTAGAATGCGGGGAACGCCGTTATGAAACTCCATTAAATCTTTATAATGATATGAATGGAAATAATGTAGAGCTTAAAGAACATGTTCACAATGTTTTAGAACACGTTCATCATCAATTAGGACGAGATAGTGCGACCATTATTAGTTGGGACCTAGAAAACAAAACAAATGCTACGTATCCGAGTGATCAGCCGGAGAAAATTAAAGTAAAAAAATAAAAAGGAGAGGGTTTTCTGTCCGTTACAAAAATATCCTTATTAATTTTATGGGTGCTATCTTTATTGGTTTTTGAAAGAATAGCGAGAAGACAGTTAAATATACCGAAACAAAAAGGATGGAATAACCAATATGTGAATGATACACATAAGTGGGGAAATAGAATTATCATTTCCTCTTATATAGTTGTTATTGCTATAAGCACTTTTCTTCCAAATCGTATATATATGGGCTATGTACCTCTTTTATTTTTTATTACGTTATATGGATTTCAATCATATATGGAGTGGAAATATGATAAGGAATCGCGGGAGTTTTTGATTTCATTATTAGGAGTTGTAGCATTAATAATAACAGGGTTCATACTATATTTCTTCCTTTAATATAGTATAAATTTAAAGGAAGAGGGAGAGAAGAAATGAAAAACCCTTTCTTACGTGCAGAATCGATCATTTTTAATGAAGATCATTCAAGAATACTCGTTCAATAACCGTTAATATAGTCCACTTTATTTTAAACAATTCAATGAAGTAATAGGAGGAATGATATTGAGAACCTATACATTTTGGATTATAATTTTTGTGTTTTGTATAGCGGGCTACTTTTTGGATCGATTTTTAAGAAAAAAATTGAATATGCCAAAGAGCGGGTTTTGGGGATATAATAAATATGTAAATAGCTTACATAAAAAATTGGAAATAGGACTGCTTTTTGTTTATTTAATAATTAGTTTTATTTACATCTTTAAATTCGAAAGCACTAATATTTGGTTTATCATTTTCACTTATTTAGGGGTTACGTGGATCCTAAGGACATGGATGGAATGGAAGTATGATAGAGAATCGAAAGAATATATTTTTTCGATAATTGGATTATTTGCATTTATTTTTATGACTTCGATGCTATTTTACTTCGTTCCACCTGCTGCATAATAAAATGATTATTGATGGTACAAATAATGAGATAACTAATTAATAAGAAACCATTCATCTATACATGAATGGTTTCTTATTATGTGTACGAAGTTCGGTCTTCGCAATTTAATCATTTATTTTAGCCAATATGGATTTAATGAAATTTGTTTTATCCTCTGCATATTTATGCTTATCATTAGGGTTAGCTGTTGAAAGTTGAATCTTTAACTGTTCATACTGCATACGAGAAGTTTTATTGTCTATTAAGCAATCTCTGAATTTTAATTGTTCTATTAAATATGGATTCCCTTGTTCATACATATGAATTTGATGAGTTCTTGGCTCACCTTTATTGAAATAATACCTTTCGGGTAATACATCTTTTCTATATTTATAATTTAATTGTTCTAGGTTCGTAATACATTTTAGACCACTTTTGGAATCTCTTAATTCCATCGCAATATCAATAATAGGTTTTGCGCTTAAATGCGGGATGGAAGTACTTCCAATATGGTGTATCGCTAAAATATATTTTCCAATGTGTTCCTCAATTAATTGTTTTTCTTTTGAAAACTCAAATTCCCACTCTTCGGACCACGGAACTAAAAACACTTTACCATAGGGTAAACCTAGCATTTAATTAGCACCCCCTTACATATTTTTTCAATAAAGTTACTTACATCTTCTTAAAACTCCTCAATACAAGAAACTCCCACAATCTCCAAGGAAGAACCTTCTTCGCAAAGATCATAAATTTTACACCTTTCCCAATTGGGTATCGTAATGTAGTACGCCTTGCTTCAGCAATTTCTACGATTTTATTTGCAACATCCATCGGATTACCAAGTGTATCGTTGCCATTGTTTATGTGCTTTTGTATTTTATCCATATATTCTTTGTAAGGAGAGGTTGTATCAGATTGGTTTTCAGCTAATTGTTTACCAACTTCCCATATGTTCGTGTTATAAGAACCAGGTTCAAGTAAGGCAACGTCTATTCCGAAAGGCTTTACTTCTAAGCGAAGGGATTCACTCCAGCCTTCTAATGCATATTTTGAAGAAACGTAAGGAGATAGACCAGGGAATCCTACTTTCCCGCTAATACTGCTTATATTAATGATTTTTCCGCTTTTCTGCTTTCTCATATATGGTAAGACAAGTTGCGTGATGGATATAGCTCCAAAAAGATTTGTTTCAAATTGTTTACGGTAGTCCTCCACTGGGATTTCTTCGATAAAGCCCCCATTTGCATATCCTGCATTATTTATGAGAATGTCTATTCTGTTTATTTCGTTTAAAAATAATTGGAAGTTATGTATAGAACCTTGATCTGTTACATCTAATTGTTGAACTTTTATATTTTGTTGTAAGTCGAGTTTAGTAGCTTGAGATATTAAGTCTATTTGTTTCTCAAGATTGCGCATTGTAGAAATGACAAAATAGTCTTTTTTTGCAAGTTCAAGTGCCGTTAAAAGTCCGAATCCACTTGATGCTCCTGTAATAATCGCGATTTTTTTATTCATTGTTCGCTCGCTTTCTTTTTCTTTTATCATAACGAGTTATAAAGAGAAAATCTATTTATTGTATAAAGATATTTGATATAATTGAAAATAATTATCAATTAAATTTTGGTTTTTACATAAAAGGAGTGTGGGTTTCATGGAGACTAACGGTTTTCATGATATTTTTCATAAATATTTTTATGGTTTACAAGTTGTAGAGGAAAGACATATGAATGTTCCAAAAACAATAGGTATGGGTGAAATACGAAGATGGACTTCATTTTCAGGTATGGAAATTGTGTTATCAAATTATCAATTTCATAATAACCATCGCATCCAGTTTGCATCTGATGCAGCAATGGTGGAGCTTAATTTTTGTTTACAAGGGTTCGGAGGAGTGCAAGTTGGTCATTCTTCGTATGAATTAATGACTGGAAATAGCTATTTATATTTTATGAATGATTTTGATGTAGTATTTGAATATGAAAAAGAAACGCCTCTATATTCATTAGCGATTGGGATTCCTGTACAATTGTTTAATCATTTCATGATGAATAATGCTATTGAAAAAAGTCTTGATTTTCATTCTATATTAGGAAATCAATCTTTTAAAAAGTTTCAAAATCCAATTGATTCTATAACATCTAATCTTATTAAGAGAATGATAGAGCATCCCCAAAAGGATCGTATTAGTCAACTAGAATTAGAAAGTAAAGCGCTCGAATTGCTTTCTATACATTTGGGGAGAGTGTTGCTTAATGATTGTGACGCAAATAAAAGGAGTCAATTATCAAAACAGGATTTGAATAAAATAAAACAGGCTGAAGAAATTTTACTTCAACGAATGGAATCACCCCCATCATTATTAGAATTAGCTAAAATAGTAGAGTTAAATGATTATAAATTAAAAATTGGGTTTAAAGAATTATTTGGGATGTCCACATTTGCATATTTACGAGAAAAGCGTATGGAGCATGCGATAGATTTACTGCGTTCGGGAAATAGTAATGTGACCGAAACGGCATTTGCAGTTGGATACAATAATGTCAGTCATTTTTCAGAGTTATTTCGTAAAAAGTATGGAATGAATCCATCAGAATTTTTACGTATTTATTAACGTAAAACAGGAATAATCCGCTATACCGTAAATTCCTCCGTCATTTGGTAGTTGCTTTTTGTAATGGTCATTATAATTACAAACAACATCCAATTGGAAATAACTTTTTATGGAGGAATTTAAATGAAAGAACGGAATGAAAGTCATTTTTGGATATTTGTATTAACAGGAATGTTTCTTATTATAACAACGACGGGTTTTGCACGTATGGCATATGGAATTATATTGCCGTTTATGCAAGAAGGACTCCATTTATCTACAGCTCAAGCAGGTATGTTAGGAACCATACTCTTTTTAGGGTATTTATTAACAGTCGGAACATCTGGAATACTTACTATCCGTTTTGGAGCAAAATCAGTTTTATTAATAGGGAGTTGGCTCGTCATTATAAGTTTAATAGGATTAGCATTTGTCTCCTCATTTTGGATAGCCTCTATTTGTATGTTATGTGCTGGAGCTGGTAGTGCCCTTGTATATACACCACTCATGTCAATAACAGTAGGATGGTTTCCAGAAAAAAGAGGAACTGCAATGGGGCTATTATTAAGCGGTGCTGGCATAGGCATGCTATTTAGTGGAATAATTGTTCCTTATATAGTACGTGCATTTCCAGAGTATAGTTGGCGTGGTTCATGGCTTTTGTTTGGAGTTATTACATGTATTGTTGTATTCGTTGCCTCAATTGTTTTGAAAAATCCAGAAGTTACTGAAGATGAGGGGGAAAGGAATAATAAGTCGTTTTTATGGAAAACGAAAGAGCTATACATCATTGCATGGATGTATTTTATTGTGGGCGTTGTTTATTTAATTCCAAATTTATATCAAACTAGTTTTATGATTAATAATGGTATTTCGGCATCAATTTCGGGAACAGTTTATGCGATTGCAGGAATGTTTTCAATCGTAGGAGCTCCTGTCTGGGGATTGATTTCGGATCGGGTTGGTATAAAGAAGACGTTATGTATTGCACTTTTATTAGCTGTAATAGGTGATATGATTCCAATTATATTTGGACATACAATTGGCTTTATCATGTCGGCAATTATTTGGGGTTCCAGCCTCGGAGGTATCCTTTTATTAATTCAAGTTGCTGCTTCAAAGCAAGTATCTCCGAAATATGTCTCAATGGCAATTAGTTTTATATCCGTTTTCTATGCAGTTGGTCAAATGATTGGACCAGGACTTGCAGGATGGATTATCGGGGAAAGTGGATATACAACAGCTTATGGATTAGGTGCTTTTGGTTTCTTTATGTGCATATGTTTGGGATTAAGGCTAAAAAGAGGGGATCTGGCAAACTCAGCGTATATAGAGAAGTGAGTATTGTCTTGAAATGAATCTTTTTAATGGGGGGAAGCAAAGTGTTCCATGTTAAAGACGTATTAGCAGATCAGTTATTAGCAAATGCGAATGATCCCAGTTGGTATATTCCATTTTCAGATGCAGTTAAGGATTTATCTGAGAGAGAAGCTTTCTGGAAACCGAATGAAGAGTGTAATAGTATAGCTGAAATTGTACAACATTTACTGTATTGGAATACGACGTGGCAAACTAGGTACAAAGAATCAAATGTTAATGCTGTGCCCGCTATTGGTGATAATAACAAAAGTTTTATGCTTTCAGATAATCAAACATTTGAAGAGTTAAGAGAAAAACTATTAGAGAAACTGTTACAATGGCAAAGTCTCATAAATGAAGACAAGGTTGAAAGTGATGTAATTGGATTTCCTGTATCTGCGAAGTGGTGGGAAGTATTAGCTAATGTAACGACTCATAACGCGTATCACATTGGTCAAATTATTTACATTCGGAAATTACAGAAGAGTTTTGATGATGAATAAGATAATAATTCTCTAATTTTATTTGAAGCAAATTATGAAGCATTATTGCAGGCGGTAGGACATGCTGTGCATGCTTGAAGGTAGAAAGACCAGTCTAAAATGACTGGTCTTTCTACTATTTAATAATATTTAAGTAGTAATATGTGTGAAACTATATAAAAATGTAGTTCCACCTATTCAATTAAAATGCCCTGTTGCTATTTGATTTCAATTGCTGAAGTAATATCGTTCCAATCCGCAGCTAAATTAGCAGTTTGACCATACCAATCAGAGTGTCTAAAGGAGACACCTTTTCCATATCCTTGAGTTGAAGAATGTTCCCATAGCGTTGTTGAATAACTTGCAGAAGGTGAAGCTGTACTTACAGAAGAAATTCTGTCGTTCCAGCTAGAAGGTAGGTTTTTAAAGCCACTGCTCCAATAAATATACTGTCCACCTTTATTTTGATGCTCATAAAAATCGGTACTACCAGCACCACTACCTAAAGGGTTAATTTGATTTTTAAGTGCCTTTTTATCCTTTTCAATAAAAGCATTCAATGTTTCTCTGCTAGTAAAACCATAAGCTAACCAATCTCCATTTTCATTTTGCTTAGGTAGTACCATAGTAATTTGGATGTCTTTTTTTGATTGATCGCTTAATTTTGTGAATGAATTAACATTCTTTTCATCAACTTTTAAATAATCAAATGATTTAATTGTATTATCTTTTTCTGCAGCACTTACTACTCCTAATCCTCCAGTTAATGCAAAACCTGCTACTAATGTCCCTGCTACTAATTTCTTCAACATATAACCATCCCTTTTTGTTTAGATTTTTGTACAGGAAAATCTTGTACAAGTAAAATGTAATCTAGTTTTATAATTTTGTAAATATTCTGAAGTTTTAGAAATAATAAACAGAATATTAACAGTTTTACATTTTCTTTTTAGAAAAAACAGTTATTAGAATGATATAATAAATAGATTAATTACTTTTTTGGGATATAAATATATTTTAGGAGAGATGTCTTTGAAATATTTCACAAAAGATTGGTATAAAGAAATGCAAATTTCAGGATTTGTAAAATTCATAGAGTCGATAGAAGAATGGGAAGAGATGGAGAAAGAGTATAAACAAAGTTTGAAAGAAGAATTATTAAAGTTTCTTCCTGAGTCACTGCATCCGTATATTCATAACAACACAATTAATTCAGAATGTCCGCTCGATAAATTAAAGAAATTTTTGCTGGAGTGGAACGAGGATTACGAGAAAAGAATAACTCATTTAGATCAATCCTATATAGAACACTTTAATTTTATTAAGAAAAATCTTCCGTCAAATGTCATTCAACTTCATGAGTTCTCTCTACATGATAGTGATGTTCTCTCAGCAGAGAGAACATCAAAAGATACACTAACTATATTTTTGGATTGTAGTGGTACTTTTAGTGATTTCGATAAACTTCAAGTAACTTTTACAGGTGTGACGAAATGTTCTATGCCGGAGAATTTTGAAGGTGCTTGGTGGCTTTATCATGAAATAGAGCTTACTGAAGATGGTTTTGAATTGGGTGTTTTATTTGATTGTCCATTTAAAGAGGTGATAATTTGTGCAGAGGATGTACAAATCGAAAAGGGATAACCCTGTATGGTGCATCACAAATGTTTGACACGATAAAAAAATAAAGTTATTGTAGATACACGAAGTCTACAATAGGAGTCTACAATATGAAATATTCTAAAGCTACAAATTATGCTCTTCATACAATGCTTTTTCTTGCAAAGGCTACACCAAATAAACTCGTTAGTGTTCATCAATTAGCAGAAATGCAAAAAGTTTCACCTACGTACTTGTCAAAAATATT
This sequence comes from Bacillus sp. MYb56, assembly GCF_002976445.1. NCBI lineage: Bacteria > Bacillati > Bacillota > Bacilli > Caryophanales > Bacillaceae > Bacillus > Bacillus sp. MYb56. Next base: position 74,820 of record NZ_PCOH01000002.1, on the reverse strand, counting down.
AACAAAGTTGACTAAGGAAGGCATGATTCATTCATCCTCAGGACCTAAAGGTGGTTATTCACTTAGCAGTAATTGGGAAGATATCTCTTTTTTAGATATTATACATGCTATTGAAGGGAAAACATCATTATTTGAATGTTGTTTGCATCATGAACCTGGATGTGTAATAAATGAAGTAATGCTTGAAGCAGAGGGGAAAATGGAAGAAGAGCTAAGAAATCAAAAAATAGCAGATCTTACGAAGAAAATAACGGTGGATTTTTGATCTGCTTTTATTTTTTAAAGATATTAAAGATAATAGAGCTCTTTAATACCTTTAATATAAATGTTAATTATTGGAGGGTTTTTATTTATGAAATTTATTGATTGTGCTGTTATAGGTGCTGGTCCAGCAGGGCTTAATGCAAGTTTAGTTTTAGGGAGAGCTCGTAAACAAATAGCGTTATTTGATAATAAAACGAATAGGAATCGTGTAACGCAAAAGTCTCACGGATTTATTACACGTGACGGGATTAAACCAGAAGAGTTTAAGGAATTAGGATTAAATGATTTGAAGAAGTATTCATCGATTCATTATTATGAAAAAACAGTTTTAACGATAACGAAGCAATCCACTGGTTTATTTGAAATTGTGACATCGGATCATACAAAATATTTGGCGGAAAGAGTTTTATTAGCAACGGGTATACAGGAAGAATTTCCATCCATTCCTGAAGTACGGGAATTCTATGGAAAAAGTTTATTTAGTTGTCCGTATTGTGATGGATGGGAATTAAAAGACCAACCTCTTATTATTATTTCTGAAAACGAAGATTATACGTTGCATATGACAAAATTAGTTTATAACTGGTCTACGGATTTAGTAATCGCAACAAATGGTAATGAGTTAAGTAAGCCTTTCATGGATGAACTGTGTAATAAAAATATAAGAGTTATTACAGAGCCTATTCGTTCACTACAAGGTGAAGAGGGTTATTTAAAGCGAGTAGAGTTTCATTCAGGTTTGCACATTGAAAGAGCCAGTGGATTTATAGTACCTACTTTTTTTAGGCCAAATCAATTTTTAGAACAACTTGGTTGTGAACTGCAAAGTAATGAAACTTTTGTAATAGATGATTTTGGTCGTACTTCAGAAAAAAATATTTACGTAGCAGGAGAAACAACGACTCAAGGGCCATCGTCATTAATTATTGCTGCATCACAGGGAAATAAAGCGGCGATTGCTATTAATAGTGATATTACAGATGAGCGGTTCTAACTAGCATTTAGAAGGAGGAGAAGAAGATGAATAACATGTGGGATGATCAATTTAAATCGGATGAATATTATTATGGGCAAGAACCTAATACGTTTATTCAAGAACAAGCATTTCGTTTGGCAAATTATAATAAAGTAATAGCTTTCGCAGAGGGAGAAGGTAGAAATGCTGTTTTTCTAGCAAGAAAAGGCCTCGAAGTGACTGCTATTGACTACTCTGAGAGTGGATTAGAAAAAACAAAAAAGTTAGCCGAGAAGTATGACGTAAACGTGCATACAAAAAAGGTAGATTTATTAACTGATAGTTTACCAGATAATGAATTCGATGCGGCAATTATGGTATTTGGACATTTTCATGCTGACAATCAAAAAATGGTATTGAATAAAATGATTTATACGATTAGGCCTGGTGGATTAATAATGTTTGAAGTTTATTCGAAAAAACAATTAAATTATGGTACTGGTGGGCCAAAAGATATTGATATGCTGTATGATCCAATTGATATTCTTACTTGGTGTGAAGGGCATGAGGTTATTCATTTCTTTAATGGAGAACAAGAGCGAATTGAAGGGAAAGGACATACTGGCTTAGCTCATGTTATTCAAGTTGTTATTAGAAAATCAATATAAATGTTATTGGAAGTTGAATACTTGAATGTAAAAAGACCAGTCATTTAAGACTGGTCTTTTTATTTAGATACTAGATTATCAAGCTTCCAATATGTATTTATTAATGGAGCAACTTTACTATCTATGTACAAATACATATTATTTAAATCTTTTGGTGAATTTTTCATATTAAATACAATGTCAGTAGTTAAAGAGAAATCAGATGGAACCTTTTCAGCATTCTCATTTTGTATAAATTCACCTTCATATTTTTCACCAGTTTTTTCATCTTTTATGAAATATTTTATTTCTGTAAGATCTATTGTTTGTCCGTCAGCACGAGCATTATTAATTGTAACACGAGCTGTAAGACGCCACTCTTTGTCTATTTTTTCAAATTTTGCATTTTCAACTGTTGCTCTATAGTATCCGTTTTTAAATATTTCCCCATAATGCATTGCATTCTTTTCGAGAGCGCTCTTTTCTTGTTTTGGTGTAGCACTGCTATTACATCCTGCCATGATTCCTGTAAATATTAATGCTGTACAAGTTACCTTAATTAAAGATTTCATAGTAATTCCTTTCTGTATTGAAAAGTGAAACATAGGAATAATTTTACATCAGCAGGAAAATAAATGGAAGTTTTTTTGTGGAATATGCAAATATGCATGTATTTGGTATTAAAATTAATGAAATAGAAAGAGAGAAAGAACCCGCATAAAGCTGGGGAAATAAGAATTGAAAATATTGTAAAACGGAAGAAACGTGCATATAATTAACATGAAGTTTAAATTTCAGAATCTTCAATAATGGTGGTGATAACATGTTTACTGAAGAGCGTCGAGAGAACATTTTAGAATTGCTTAAGAAAGATGGAAGAGTAGTCGCAAAGGATCTTGCTAAAATATTTGATATGTCTATTGATTCTATAAGGAGAGATCTATCTATTATGGAGAAAGAGGGGTTATTAAAAAGAACGCACGGAGGTGCAATTGAACTTGCAAGAGTGAGGAACTTAGCCGTAGAGCCATCTAAACGTTATAGTAATGGCTCTATATATGAGGACGCAATCGCTAAAGTTGCTGCATCTTATATACAAGAAGGAGATTCCGTTTTTATTGGTGGGGCTTCAATTCATTGTGCCATGTTAAAATTTTTACCCGAAACATCATTCACAGTTATTACGAATTCTATAGAGATAGCTAGTTCGTTACGAGAATATAAGAACATAGAAGTGTATTTAATTGGTGGTAAGGTAAAACCTTCAGGAAATATTACTGATACACTTGCCTCTGAATTGATTAATAGTTTTACTATTGATCTTTATTTTTCTACAGGTGGTGGAGTTTCATTACATGGTATAAGTACTGCAACACCGGAAGTTGCTCATTTTGGAAAAACAGTAAGCAAAATCGCTCGAAGAAATATTTGTTTAGCTCCTCATAATAAACTCGGAATAGACTGCTTTATAAAAGGAGAGTCACTTAAAGAAATTGACCTTATAATAACAGATGAAGAGGCTAGTAAAGAAACTATTCAAGAATTTGAGAAACAAGGTAAACAAATTGTAATAGCGCCAATAGACTGCATTTAAAAGGAGTTTGAAATGATTATAAAAGGACAAGAGTTTCATATAAATGGATTAACTTATACAGTTCGTTCTGCAGCTGAGACAGATGCAGAGCAGCTATCGAAAATAAGAGTACAAATCGATGGAGAAACTGAAAATATGGATAGAGAAGAAGGTGAGGGATTTATAGATACGAAAGGTTTCCAGGAAATAATAAAAATGGATAGTGAAAAAACGAGAAATCTCTTTTTAGTTGTGGAAGTTCATAACCGTATCGTTGGATTTTCGAGATGTGAAGGATCGGACTTAAAGAGATTGTCTCATAAAGTAGAGTTTGGCATTTGTATTTTAAAAGAGTTTTGGGGATATAGAATGGGTAAGAGCCTATTACAACAATCTATTAATTGGGCTGATGCAAATGAAGTGAAAAAGATAGCGTTACAAGTGTTAGAAACAAATGCAAAAGCAATTCAGCTTTATAAAAGATTAGGCTTCGAAGTAGAAGGCATTCTGAAAAATGATAAGAGGCTGTCGGACGGTAAGTATTACAATACGTTTGTAATGGGTAGGGTGAATAGTACTTTTCATAAAAGAGGTGAAGAAGTATGTTTTACAGAAGGAAGTACTATGTAGTAAAAAATGAATTCATAAAAATATTTAATGATCATTTCAATGATACTAATTTACCTAATCAATTAAAACATGGTTCGCGTTTAATAGGACGCTGGATGAAAGATAATAATGATGGTACGACTGATGTATTTGCAATATGGGAATATGATAGTTATGAAGATTATGAAGAAATTGAAACTAAAGTTAGAAGTGATAAGATGCATGTTAGAAGAATACATGATTGGTATGAAAAGCATGGCGGGAAAGAATATGTTTTACGAGAGTACATAATAGAGATGAAAAATGAAGAGTTACTATGTACTGTAAAATGATAGGGAGTGAAGCCTAATGGAGATTAAAACGAAATTATATATTAGTCTAGCATCCACTATTTTATTCGCAATAGCGATGATAATTTTCTTTATAAATAACAATCCGCAAAAGTGGTTTTGGTTATGTATTTTCTTTGGATCTATTATACAAAATATAGTGCTACTAAAAAAGAATAAAGAAGCGCATTGAAATATTCGAATTTTTAACATACTCGTATCTTTTTCTAATTATGTTGAAAACACTATTTCTCCTGTTCGATTGAGTCTTCACATCATGGGTAACTTCAATTGCCCATGCGATTAAACGTGAATTAGCATTCAAATACATCAAAATAAACTATATTTAATTCACCGCTTTTTAGATGAAATTGCTAGTGATGGAGAAGTTGTTATTTGTAATCAATTTTCAAAATATAAATGGACGGGAAATATGCGAAACGTAAATATCATTTTATTACAGACAATGATGGGAAATCAAAATAAATTGAGTTACAAAATGGAAATGTTTCATTAGCTGCAAAACTATTAGATGTGCCACGCAGTACGTTTTATAAACGTATGCAAAAATTTAGGCTATAAAAGTAGATTTTTGTAATCTACTTTTTCTTTATGGGCTCACGTTCTGTCGGAATGTGCGCTTGCCAGGGAAATAATAGAATAATTAGAAAGAAGATTTCCTGAAGGGGGGTAGCATGTGAAGTATATTGAAATTGGAATCGGGAATAGGTGGTTCATTCGAACGGAAACCGAAAATAAAGATGGAACTGAATTCGAGGAACGAGGAATTATTAAACCTATTTATTTTGAGTCTTTATATGTACGGATTTGGTTTCGGAAAACGTGTTTTATTTTTGATACGAAAGAGGGCTTTAAGAAAGTAAGAAAAAGTAGAGCTGAGTATAAGTTTATTGTTGGAATGGTGAGTAGGTTAAAACAATAGAATCACACAGGGGGGTGTTTTTATGATTAGAATTATCACATTCATACTCGCTTTTATTATAATGGGCTATTCTATTTACAGTTGGAATGATGATTCGAAGCAAAGTATGCTCATTTTACAATTACTTTTAGGTTTTATGCTTGCCGGTATGGGGATACAAAACGTTAAGAAGGATGAAAAAGAGAATAAGAATATGGGGCTTTTGCTATTACTTACATCACTTTTTTGTATTATTGTATCGTTAATAAAATATTTTAAATAAACCGTTACTAAGCATATTGAGTAACGGTTTATTGAGGTTATAATGTGCTATTTATATAACCCCGTCGTATACATTACCGTTAAAGTATGTACAATTTCTTCTAATTCTAGTTCTTTATCATTTTGCACGATTGTCCAAAGAAACGTTTCATTCATAGAGAACCAGCCGCATGCGACAATCTCTTTATTTAACTCAGTTCGTACTAATTCATTTTCCTGGGAATGAGTAATGTCTTGTATAATCCGTGTTACAAAGCGTTCGCGAATCTCATCCCATTTTTGACGTATTTCTTTTGAGGTTCTTATTGCTTCTTCAACAACTTGTAATATAGCTCTTTCTTCTTGTGCTAACTGTAAAAAAGCGCGTACTTGATTCTGAATCATATCTCGTGCTTCAGCCTTTGTTTGAGGGGAAAAAGAGCGATCAGCAATATCATAAAAGCGATTCATAACATCTTCCATCAAAACGACGAGGAGAGCATCTTTGTTTTTAAAATATACATATGCTGTTCCATAACCAGTTTCTGCATGTTTAATAATTTGCGTGATTGTAGTTTTCTGAAATCCGTTTTTTATAAACATAGTATAACCGGAATGTAATAGTTTCTTTTTTGTTTCTAAGGAGCGGTGTTTTCTTGTTGAAAGAGTAGAATTTTTCAAGGAATCACCTCTTTATACTGAAATATCTGAAAATATAATTGTATTGTAAAAGAAGTTTGTATATAAAGTCAACTGACATAATATCATTGACGTTATATCAATTTAAGTGATATATTTCAATTAGTTAGAATAAAAAGAAAATTAAAAGAAGGTGACACCATGTATAAAGAACCATTTCAACCAACTTATGAGTATGCGCTTGAATGTGATAAACATGATGAACTGAAAGATTTTCAATCTGAATTTTATAAAAAAGAAGGAACAATATATTTAGATGGTAACTCTTTAGGGTTGCTTTCAAAAAGAGCAGAGAAATCGTTACTTACCTTGCTAGATTCATGGAAAGAGTTTGGGATTGATGGATGGACTGAAGGTGAGCATCCATGGTTTTTCCTTTCGGAGAAATTGGGTGAATTGACAGCACCTCTTATTGGATCTTTACCGGAAGAAACGATTGTAACCGGTTCCACGACTGCGAATATACATCAAGTTATTGCGACGTTTTATGAGCCAAAAGGAATACGAACAAAAATTCTTGCGGATGAATTAACTTTTCCGTCAGATATTTATGCACTTCAGAGTCAAATTCGTTTAAAAGGCTTAGATCCAGATGAACATTTAGTACGAGTGAAAAGCCGAGATGGAAGAACACTTTCTGAAGATGATATTATTCATGCGATGACCGATGATATCGCTTTAATATTATTGCCTTCTGTACTATATAGGAGTGGACAAATTCTTGATATGAAGCGATTAACAGCTGAAGCTCATAAACGTGGTATTCATATCGGTTTTGATTTATGTCATTCAATCGGCTCCATTCCGCATCATTTTAAAGAGTGGGATGTAGATTTCGCTGTATGGTGTAATTATAAATATTTAAATGCAGGTCCTGGTGGTGTTGCAGGCCTTTATGTAAATAATAAACACTTTAATAGACTCCCAGGATTATCTGGTTGGTTTAGTTCTAGAAAAGATAAGCAATTTGATATGGAGCATTCATTAACTGCGGCTGACCATGCTGGAGCTTATCAAATAGGGACACCTCACGTATTAAGTACTGCACCATTAATCGGTTCTCTTGAAATTTTTAAAGAAGCTGGTATTGAAAAGTTACGTGAAAAATCATTACATATTACGAGATATATGCTTGATTTAATTGAACATGAATTAAAAGGCTTTGAATTTACAATTGGAAATCCATTAGAGGATGAAAAACGAGGCGGGCATATTTATTTAGAACATGCCGAGGCGGCACGTATATGTAAAGCGTTAAAAGCAAATGGGGTTATTCCAGACTTTAGAGCTCCAAATGGAGTTAGACTTGCGCCTGTTGCTTTATACAATACGTATGAGGAAGTATGGAATTCTGTACAAATCTTAAAGAACATTATGAAAAATGAAGAATATAAAAACTTTGAAAATAAGCGAGAGGTTGTGGCGTAAGCATGAAAACATCGCAGTGGATTGATATTTCACAACCGCTAAATAATGATATCGCGACATGGCCAGGGGATACACCGTTCTCGTATGAAGTTTCATGGTCAAAAGAAGACAGTGGCTCAGTAAATGTCGGAAAGTTAACGATGAGTATCCATACAGGTACTCATATTGATGCACCTTTTCATTTTGATAATGACGGTAAGAAGGTGTTGGATTTAGATATTCAAGTTTATGTTGGTCCAGCACGGATCATTGACGTTTCTAATCTTGAAAGCATCGGGAAAAAGGAATTAGAAAACTTTCATTTAGAAGGTGTAGAACGATTGTTATTACGTACATCTTCACATGGTAAAGCAAATGAATTCCCAGATGTAATCCCGCATTTACGCGCAGATATTGCAGCCTTTCTTTCTGAAAAGGGAATTCGTTTAATCGGAGTGGACGTACCATCTGTTGATCCTTTAGATGATAAAGAACTAGCAGCACATCATCAATTATTTAAACATGGAATTCACATTTTAGAAAATGTCGTACTCGATCACGTAGTAGACGGCGATTACGAACTTATTGCATTACCACTTGCATTAACAGATGCGGATGGGAGTCCAGTTCGAGCTGTTATTAGACCAATATAAGTAGAAATGAACACAAAGGGGCGTTTGGCTAATATGAAAGAAAATGAAAAGGTAATTATGGAAAAAGGGATTCATACGGATTTTAAGGAGAATATGACGTACGGAGAGTATTTACAGCTAGATAGCTTATTATCTAGTCAACAAAGATTATCAGATCATCATGATGAAATGTTATTTATCGTTATCCACCAAGCGAGTGAGCTTTGGATGAAACTAATTTTACATGAATTGAATGCTGCAATTGAATCTATTAAACAAGATAAATTACCACCAGCTTTTAAAATGTTAGCACGTGTATCAAAAATTCAGTCGCAAATTATTCAATCTTGGGATATTCTTGCGACATTAACACCATCAGAATATATTGAGTTTCGTGATTCACTTGGTCAGGCTTCAGGTTTTCAATCGTATCAATATCGAATGATTGAATATGCACTTGGTTATAAAACACCACATGCATTAAAGATTTATGAAAAGGACCCAGAATTACATGCTCGTCTTCATAAAGCACTTCATACACCAAGTTTGTATGATGTGGCGATACAAGCGCTTGTTAAAGAAGGATTCCCAATTCATAAAGATGTGTTAAATCGTGATATTACGCAGCCTTACGAAGAGGATGCAACTGTAGAAGCGGCTTGGATAGAAGTATATGCGGACGTGCAGAAATATTGGGATTTATATCAGCTTGCAGAGAAATTAATCGATATTGAAGACTGGCTACAACAATGGCGTTTCCGTCATATGAAAACGGTAGAACGAATTATTGGTCATAAAATGGGAACAGGTGGCTCTTCTGGCGTATCTTATTTAAAGCGAGTGCTTGATCAATGCTTCTTCCCAGAGCTTTGGAACGTTCGAACGAAATTATAAAAATAAACTTGTCAGCTATTAAATGCTGGCAAGTTTATTTTTTGTTTTAATAACAAATATGATTTAATAGAGAGAACGAAATGAATAACAAATATTACATAACCATTTAGATGGAGGAAGATTTCTTGAATTTCGAGCAATTACAAAATAAATTTGAAAAGAAAAAGGTTAATACATTTCTTGTTTATCAAAAGGGGGAATTAACGACTGAGTACTATAAAACGATAGACTGTGCAAATGACTTATTTAAAATTAATTCGATTACAAAAAGTATCGTATCTATATTAATTGGTATCGCAATTGATAAAGGATTTATAAATAATATACATACACCAATCACAACATGGATTCCCAATGTGCTGGAGGAAAAGAGGGAATTAACGCTGTATCATTTATTAACGATGACAACAGGAGAAAATTGGAAAGAGTTCGGAAATGGGGTTGTTTTCCCGAATGATTTTGTGGAATCAGACAATTGGGTGCAATACATTTTAGAAAAGCCGTTCATTGAAGAAATAGGTACGAAAATGAATTATAATTCAGGTTCTTCTCATTTACTTAGTTACATCATTCAAGAAGCAACTGGAATGTCGACGGAGCAGTTCGCGAAAAAGTATTTATTTGAGCCGTTAAACATTACGGAGTATGAGTGGCAACAAGACCCGCAAGGTATATATGTTGGCGGATTCGGTATGAAAATGAAATCTATAGATTTATTAAAGTTAGGAAAAGTATGTTTGAACAATGGATATTGGAAGGGAAATGATATTGTATCATCGAAATGGTTAGAAGAATCAGGTGAGGCTCTATTTGAAACGTATGAACATGTCGGAGCATATGGATATCACTGGTGGGTATTAAATAACGAAAGATTTCACATACCGTATTGTATGTATTTTGCTATGGGATACGGAGGGCAATACATTATTATCATTCCGCAGTTAGAGCTCGTAGCTGTAATTAGTAGCCACATGCCAAAACGTGGCCTCGTACCATTAAAGTTATTTATAGAGCATATAAAAGAGAATTCCAATCATAAATAAGTAGAGAAATGAGGTGTTTTATGAGAAGTGCAAAAATGATAGCGATTTATAGACTGTTATTAAGTCTTCTAGCGTTTAGTGCACTTATTACTCAATTTGTTACAAGGGCACAAGTGAAACCGTTCAATCCAGTTAACTTTTTTAGTTTCTTCACAATTGAAAGTAATCTTTTAGTTGCGGTAATTCTACTATTTAGTAGTTTTGGGACAGCCCTATTTGGACGTTCCGAGCAATTTGGAGTTCTTCGCGGTGCAGCTACAGTATACATACTGTCAACAGGACTTATTTATTTTTTGTTATTAAGGGGATTAGAAGAGTCACTTCAAACAGCGATACCATGGGTAAATACTGTACTTCATTACATCATGCCATTAGCGATGATTTTAGATTGGGTTATAAATCCACCTACGAAGACCATTACATGGAAACAGGCTGCGAGTTGGCTTGTTTTCCCGCTTTTATATGTTGTCTATAGCTTAATACGCGGGCCATTCGTGAATTGGTACCCATATCCGTTTTTAGATCCGAGAATAGGTGGATATGGGAGAGTATTTTTATATAGTATAGGGATATCTGTTGTTATTGGAGCTATTTGCGGATTAGTAAAAATGTTAGGTAATCGATCTTTGCATATAAAAAATAATCCTCCTTATTAAGGAAGAAGTACATAAAGAAACCTCTGTCTGTATGTAAAGACGGAGGTTTTTTTGTTTTACCGACTTGTCTTCTGAAAGGACATCTTTAAAAATTCCTCTGTTTTCGTATCAAACTCTACATCCACAAAAACACCATACTCTTTTCCACCCTCACGTAGCCATAATTTAAACTTTTCAACTGTTATTTGAACAGTTTTTGGTTGTCTACCTATATGAAGGTAATCGATAATCTCAGCTTTCGGATATTGTTCTTTCGTTTTTTCAACGGCTAGTTTACCCCATTTTGCATATGGCGGCTGTGCGTGAACAATAGATGGGTCGGTATATATATTTGAACATGTTGTTATTAAAAAAAATATAAATGCTGTACGTACGAAGAATCGCTTCATAATAAGCTCCTTTTATTCTTTTTGTATATTGTTTACATATTTCTTCAAGCATATAAGTTTGGATTTTTTTGTCTTCTTTACATAAAAGCGAGGGTTTTACAAAACATAACCATGAAATCATTTCCGTAATTAAGGAGGGAAATACATGCGTCAAAAAGCTGTTTTTAAAATAGCGATTTTGCTTGTCTTTATCGGGCTATCTTTAATGGTAAGTAGTATACAGACCAAAAATGTGGAAGCCTTCTCTAATCAAGTGATTCAAAGAGGGGCATCTGGAGAAGATGTCATTGAACTGCAAACTCGTTTGAAATATAACGGATTTTATACGGGGAAAGTTGATGGTGTTTTCGGATGGGGTACATATTGGGCACTTCGAAACTTTCAGCAAAAATTCGGATTGCCAGTTGATGGTTTAGCGGGTGCTAAAACGAAGCAAATGCTTGTAAAGGCAACGAAGTATGATAAGTCGACCGCTAATAAAGATACTACAACTAATAAAGGGAACAGTGGTGGAGGTAAACAGGAAAATAAGCCGCCAAAAAGTACAGGGACAAATGTTCCAAACGGTTATTCTCAAAATGACATTCAGTTAATGGCAAACGCTGTATACGGAGAATCCCGTGGTGAGCCGTATTTAGGACAAGTTGCAGTAGCTGCGGTTATTTTAAACCGTGTCACAAGTGCATCATTTCCAAATACTGTTTCAGGAGTAATCTTTGAGCCAAGAGCATTTACAGCAGTAGCAGATGGACAAATATATTTAACGCCAAATGAAAATGCGAAAAAAGCCGTATTAGATGCGATCAACGGATGGGACCCAACTGGGAATGCATTATATTATTTCAACCCAGATACTGCGACAAGTAAATGGATTTGGACTCGTCCACAAATTAAAAAAATTGGTAAGCATATTTTCTGTAAATAGAGCGGAGGTGGAAACATGTTACGAGGTATTATCATCGTATTGTTAACAGTAGGTGTAGTCGGAACAGGGTATTGGGGCTATAAAGAGCATCAAGAGAAAAATGCAGTATTAATTCGAGCGGAAAATAGTTATCAGCGTGCGTTTCATGATTTAGCATATGAAGTTGATTTATTACACGATAAAATTGGAACAACACTGGCGATGAATTCACGGTCCTCATTATCGCCAGCTTTAGTAGATGTATGGCGTTTAACATCAGAGGCTCGTTCTGATGTAGGACAATTACCTTTAACATTAATGCCATTTAATAAAACGGAAGAGTTCCTTGCGAATATCGGTGATTTTAGTTATCGTGCAGCGGTTCGTGATTTAGAAAAAGATCCGTTAAATGATCAAGAATATAAAACGTTACAAGGTTTATATTCAAATGCAGCAAATATACAAGATGAACTGAGAAAAGTGCAGCATCTTGTATTGAAAAATAATCTTCGCTGGATGGATGTAGAAATGGCTCTTGCGTCAAACCAAGATCCAGCAGATAACACAATTATCGATGGATTAAAGACGGTAGAAAAGAATGTAACATCATACTCGTCCACAAACTTTGGACCGACTTTTACAAGTGCACAAAAGAATAAAAAAGGCGGATTTGAAGCAAAAGGAAAGGCGATTTCGAAAGCGGAAGCGGAAAAAATCGCGAAATCATTTTTAAACTTAAAAGGGAATGAAAAAGTAGAAGTTGAGAAAAGTGGAAAAGGTGCAAAAGAATCATTCTACAGTGTGAAAATTCAAGATCCAGCAACGAACAATGAGTATTATATGGATATTACCGGAAAAGGTGGATATCCAATTTGGGTAATGAACAACCGAGAAATTAAAGAGCAAAAAATCAGTTTAAATGATGCAGGAAGTAAAGGATTAACATTTTTAAAGGATCACAAGTTTACAAATATGGAGCTGTTTGATAGTTCTCAATATGATAATATCGGTGTGTTTACGTACGTTGTAAATGAAAATGGAGTGCGTATTTATCCAGAAGCAATCCAAATGAAAATTGCCTTAGATGATGGGTCGATTGTTGGTTTTTCCGCAAAGGAATATTTAGCATCACATCAAAAACGAACGATTCCGAGTGCGAAGCTAACCGCTGCTGAGGCGAGAAAGAAAATTAACCCCGATGTAAAAGTTATGGAAGAACGTAAAGCTGTAGTAGTAAATGACTTGCATAATGAAGTACTTTGTTATGAATATATTGGTACTTTAGGGAAAGATACGTACCAAATTTTCATTAACGCAAATAGCGGAGCAGAAGAAAAAGTGAAAAAGATGCAAGCTGTTGAAAAAATTTATGATTAAACATCAATGATAAAGTGGTGAAAATAATGAAAATCATTATATATATGTTAATGCTTTGTTTCGTTATTACTGGATGTAGCATTGGAAAAAAAGACAATCCTAATGAAAAGCCAGAACAAAAAAATGTCTCGATGAAAAATGTTACGTATACAAATAAATCAAATAAGCCAAATGAAAAAGCAGCTGATCATCTGGCATCTTTAGCTGCAAGTATACCTGGTGTAAACGATGCGACAGCAGTAGTAGTTGGGAAGTATGCTGTTGTAGGTATTGATGTGAAAGCGAAACTTGATCGAACTCGCGTTGAGTCAATTAAGTATTCTGTTGCAGAAAGTTTAAAGAATGACCCGAACGGTGCAAATGCAGTCGTTGTAGCAGATGTTGATACGTATGAAAGACTAAAACAAATAGGCAAGCAAATTAAAAAAGGTAAAACTGGTGAAGGCATACTTGATGAATTAGCAGCAATTGTTGGCCGAGTAATGCCGCAAGTTCCAAATGATATGATTGAAAATAGAGAAACGAATCCGATTAAAGATAATGATAAACAATTACCAAAAGATGAAGAACAAGAACTACGAAAAGAACAAGAAGATCAGTCAAATAACCATTTGAAAAAATAGTGAAAACCCCGTACTAAATTGTACGGGGTTTTTCTTCAAGATTAAATATTCAGTTTATTTTTAAAGGAATATATGGTTTAATAATGAGGGGAGGGACAGCCGTTATGATGAAAAAAAGCGCACTCATATTAGGTAGTTTATGCATAGGTTTTAGTATGACAGCGTGTGACCAGAAGAAAGAAGTGAAGAAGAAAACAGCTATGTCTTCTACTATAACGGAAAATAAAAAGCAAGAGACCATTAATATAAATCATTTCTCAAATATTAATGAAGGAATGACTTATTTAGAAGTGAAAGATTTAATCGGTTTTGAAGGGGATTTACTCATAGAAGAAGGGGAAGAACATTCTACACGAATTAAGCAAATTTTTGCTTGGAAAGGAAACGATCCAAAATCATTTGCTAAAATAACATTTTTGGATGGAAAAGTGCATTCTAAAACACAGCAAGGTTTAAGTTAATAACTTGAAGGAATGGGAGAGTTAAGCATGAACATACATACAGGAGAAATACAATTAGTGCCGTATAAGGAGCAATATAAAGAGATAATACAATCATTTACTTTACCAAGTGAACAAGTTCAATTTACGGCGAATCCAGGTGAATTACTGGAGAAAGCGAAAAATGATCGAACGAAAAATGTAGTTGTTATTTTAGACTATAACGGAGTACCTGTTGGTGTATTTATATTACAAACAGGTGATAGGGTACAAGAGTTTACAGAAAATAAGGATGCCATACTTTTAACTTCTTTTTCCATTAATCACAATAAACAAAATAAAGGATATGCTAAAAAATCATTGGCGTTATTACAAGACTTTGTAAAATATTATTATCCAGTAAAAAATGAAGTGATTCTTGCTGTAAATGAAAAAAATATTCCGGCACAAAAGTTATATGAGAAAGTTGGATTTCAAGATAAAGGGTTTAGAAGAATGGGACCAATTGGACAACAATTCATATTACATTTACCTATAACGAGATAATGAGATAACAAAGCTTACTCTTGAAAAAAATCATGTAGTAAGTTTTTTAATTTGAGATATTTTCCGTACATGATATGTTAGATGTATTAAAGTAAGTATTCGAGAAGCATGAAGGTGCAAAACAATTCGATTGTTAAGCATTTAAATACGTGAGGGGTAATCATATGACAATTTATATTGCACTACTACGGGGAATTAATGTAGGTGGACATAAAGTAATCAAAATGGCAGATTTGAAAATAACGTTTGAATCAATAGGGTTAAAAAGAGTGAAAACATATATTCAAAGTGGAAATGTAGTGTTTGAGTCAGAAGAAGAGATAAGTTTTTTAAAGGAACGAATTGAATGTGAAATTAAGAACGTTTTTGATTTCAATGTTCCAGTCATGTTACGAACAAATGATGAATTTATTAATATTATTAAAAAGTGTCCTTACGAGACCCATTCGTTATTAGAAGGAGAAAGTGTACATGTGGCCTTTTTAGCTAATCCACTTTCTGAAGAAGACAGTAAGCGGTTACTTATGTACAAAAGTGACATAGAAGATTGCCATATCGAAGGAAGAGTAGTGTATTTATTTTTCAAAAAAAGCATTCGTAATTCTAAACTAATGAACCAGTTTCAAAAATTACATACGCAAGCTACAGTAAGGAACTGGCGGACTGTGAATAAGCTGAAAGCAATAGCAGAAGGTATTTAAACATAAAAAAGTGGTTTTCTGCATTTAGAAAACCACTTTTTTTATTTATATTGTTTGGCGACAATGAGTTCAACAATAGGGAAAATAAGAAAGGAAGAACAGAGTGCAATAAAGAGTGGAAGGTTTTTTACACCATCCAAATTGGAACCCATAGAAAATCCTTCCGAGCAGAGTAATATAAGGAACATAACACCTACAAGCACAAAATACGCGATTTTAAAGCTTTTATATGTAATTTGTTGTCCCATCTCATCTTGACTTTCTTTCGATACTCCGTTTGGATCTCCCCATGTAATATGATTAATTAAATTACTAAGTATTAAAGAAGCAGCGAAAATTGTCCCGCCAAAAATCGAGCCTTCAGTTGCATATTTGTATGCGCCATGTCCGAGTATCGCGATTAACGATAAAACAATGATTACAAAAATAATCTTTTTAGTATTCAATATATAATTGCACCTCCACCATTGTAAAAAACTCTTTACATCCATAGTATAAAATTGGAAAAGTCTTATGTCAAATGTTTTTTACATATGAAGTGAGTGTTTATAATTTTTTATTTTTGGGATAAATAAAAAATTAAATTACATTTGAATGTAAAAGAATGGGTTCGCATATATTTGGAAGGGATGTCAGATTAATTTAGGGGGTAGTTATGTCTATTCTTTTAAAAGCTGGTGCAGATGCAGGAAATAATGGTTTGAAGTTAATGGTGAAAGGGCAGGAACCTATTTTTATTCCGAGTATTTATTCCTTATATATAGGTGAGTCTACGGGGTTGTTAGATGAGGGTGAAGTTTCATCGTCAGAATTAGAGAATCACATTGATGTGACCATTAGTTCTCCATCGCTAATGTTAAATAATGTACGATACATCGTTGGAGAAAAAGTGATTCAAGATCAATTAAAAGGTACTGAAGTGGAGAAAAAATCAAATAAATCTACTGATGAGTTAATGGTCATTACAATCCTTTCAGGTTTAGCGATAAGTGCTATGCGTCAAAGCCCTACTTCAAGTCATATTAATATTCGTTATGATTTATCTGTTGCTCTTCCAATGCAACTTATTACACAGGAAATTGCTGCTGAAAATGCGAAACGGTATATGGGTAATCACAAGGTCATATTCCATTATCCAAATGGACGCGATGTTACGATTAATGTTTCTATTGAGTTTTGTAAATGTCTACCTGAAGGCGCTTCTGGGACGTGGGGGATTGTATATGATGAGGAAGGAAATGTTGTGAAACATAAAATAGAATGTGAACAAAATCAAGTTTCAGAAATTGATTTTGTAGATAAAACTTTATTGTCTTTTGATATTGGCGCGGGGACAACGGAAGAAGTTGTTTCATTAGGGGTAAATTTCCGTCCGCAATTAAGTAAAGGATTATCATATGGTGTAAAAGAAACGTTACTACAAATTATTACGAGATGGAATCGGAAATATCCTACGAAAACAATTGATAGCATTACAGAATTTAACCAAATTTATTTAAATGAAAAGCACCCAAGAAATGCATTGTTAGTTGAGGAATCGCAGCCAGCATTTTTAGGTTTAGCAGCACGTGTCGCAACGGATATTATTAACAAAATTGATGATATGAAAGACGATCCATATGTATTTATTTATGGTGGGGGCGCAGTTATTATTAAAAATAGCTTAAAAATGATTTTGAAACAAAAAGGACGCTTGAAAAATGTGATCTTTGTAGATAACCCGTTATTCACCAATGCTCGTGGGTTATTAGTATATACATGCTCGCCAAAATATAGAGAGCATAAGCAAAAAGAGTTAGGGTTTACAAACTTAACGATAAGTTAGTTGGTGGAAGTATGCGATCTAGGCGATATAAACGTGGTGATCGAGTGAAAATTAATATTAATAAATCGGTATCGCCTGAAATGATTGCTTGGCTTAATAAACAATCTAATCCAACTAATTTCTTTTTCTTTGCGGCCCAGCAATTATTTAAACAAGTAGGAGATATTGATGTATCAAAAACCTTGCCAAGTAGCCATGTTTTTTCTTTATATATAGAACCATCATCTCTATTAAAAGTTGAAATGAATCCATTTAAACACGTACCACTAGAAAATAGTAAATCCACCGAAAATGTAAAAAAAAAATCGTGGGAATCTGTTGACCAGTTAGATTGTCCATTTTTTTAAGCATAGAAAAATATAGGTAGAGCCCATCACTATACATACGAATGCAGTGATGGGTTTTTGGTATTGTATCGTAATCTTTATAAAGTGAAACTATAATCAGTGGGGGTTTTGTTCATCCCCCACTGATTATTAGCCTTCACCAATCGGGCGTTTACGGACAGTTTATCTCCCACCTAATTTCTTTGCTTCAGCTGAATTTTGAGGTGGGAGTTTTACTGCCCACAAATAGCGGGATAAATAGAAGGGGCAAAACAATTTGTGCCCCTTCTAATAGTTGTTCTTATCTTATACGGGATATATGTTCTGAAACTGCTTTAATAATTTTATCCCAGTCATCGGGATGAATCTCGTGCCCTGTACCTTCAAGGGATAATAGCTTTGAGTTCGGAATTTCATCAATAAGTGCGAGTCCATGTTCAAGTGGAAGAGCTGTATCATGCGTACCATGAATTACTAAAGTAGGTACTAGTAACGACTTTAGTATACCTTCATAAGAATCATCACCTGTAAGGAGGGCGTGATTAAACATACTTAATAGATTGTTAGCACGTTCTATTTCTTGCTTTACTTGTTTTAAAGTTCTTGCTTCATCAAATATACGCTTTGATCCACAGAGTAGACGTGATCCTGTAATTAAATATTTCGCTATAACATCTTTATTTGTCCAATCTAAATTTGCACCATTAGCATGATGTGTCAAAATTCTTTCATCCATTGGAGGCAAATCACGAGTATTGTTATCAGATCCAATAACGCTTGTTGCTAGTAATGTTAAGGTCAAAATTCTTTCTGGGTGTTTTACTGCAGCAATTTGAGCAATCATACCTCCTAATGACATGCCAAAAAGGTGTGCCTTGTCAATATGATACGCATCGAGTACTCCGATTGCATCTTCAGCCATATCTGCTACAGTGTAATTGGAAGTCCCAGGCTCATATGTAACAGAACGCCCAACATCACGGTTATCATAGCGAATGACAAACCTTCCTGTGCTAGCCAAGCTTTCACAAAATTCTTCATCCCAATAAACCATTGAACACGTAGCTCCCATAATTAATAATATTGCTGGGTTATTAGGATTTCCAAAGCTTTCTGTACATATATCAATACCGTTTACTTTGAAAACTTGTTCACTCATAGCACACTCTCCGTTTCATTTAAAGGTCATTAATAAATAAAGAGAAATATAACTTTGGGTGTTTCTTAGGCGTAAATTAGATTGTATTTAAGTGAAATAAATGTTTTTTGCACTCATGATGCTTAATTAGTAGAGTAGCATAAATATCACCTCCAAACATATTTATTTTCATTCAAGGCGAAAAATTTTGAAAAATAATTGTTTGTTATTAAAATAAACAGCAAGGGGGAGAGGAAATGAAATCAATTGTTATTGATCAATATGGTAGTGTTGAAGAATTACAAGAAAGACAAGTTCCTAAACCAGTTGTTAAATGTAATGAAGTATTAATACGTATACACGCAACATCTGTCAATCCTGTTGATTGGAAAATAAGAAAGGGAGACTTACAAGAAAAGTTGCGATTTTCATTTCCAATTACATTAGGATTAGATGTTGCTGGAATAGTTGAAGAAGTTGGAGAAGATGTGAATCATTTTAAAATAGGAGATAAAGTGTTTACGAAACCTGAAAATATAGGGAAAGGTTCTTATTCTGAATACATTACAGTGAAATCAAATTTAGTAGCGCAAATGCCTAATAATCTTAATTTTGAAGAAGCAGCATCTATACCTCTTGCAGGACTAACAGCTTGGCAAAGTCTTGTTGATTACGCACAAATAAAAGAAAATGACCGAGTATTAATTCATGCTGGAGCGGGCGGAGTAGGGAGTTTTGCAATTCAAATCGCAAAATCATTTGGGGCCTTTGTCGCAACAACTGCAAGTAGTAAAAATGAAGAGTTTTTAAAGTCTTTAGGTGCTGACCTTGTTATTGATTATAAAAAAGATAAATTTGAAGAGCTACTATCAGATTATGATATTGTGTTAGATACAATCGGCGGAGAAGTACAAGAAAAAAGTTTTCAAATTATTAAATCTGGTGGTGTTCTAGTTTCTATCGTTCATGAACCACTTCATGAAGTAAAGGGGATAAAATCAGGGTTTTTATGGTTGAAACCAAGCGGGAAGCAATTGGACGAATTATCTGTTTTGATTGAGCATGGAAAAATTAAACCTATCATCAGTAAGGTTGTTCCGTTTAATGAAGAAGGAATTAGAGAAGCTCATATTTTAAGTGAAAGTCAGCATGTTAGAGGGAAAATTGTAATTACGATGGAATGATATTTACATAAATATACGAGTGGTGACTATATGAGATGAAAATAGTCACCACTCGTATATACTATAATTTTTGCTATCGTGAATACATTTTTGGACATTCATCACCACTTGGTTCGTAAAAGCAATGGCTTTTAAATTGCCCTGCAAACGGCTGATTATACCATTCGGGTGGACAAGCTCCAACTGGACGGAAATACCAAAGAGCCCATCGTGCTGGCCAGCGCCATTCACCTTGTAAAACTTTTCTTGCGATTTCTTTTTCTGATTCACGGGCACGTTGATAAAAGTAACCGTATTGAACTGCTTCGAATCCGCCAGGGCTTTGATATACTGCATCACGCACAGATCGAAGTTGTTTGAAATCTAAGCAATCACAAAATACACGGTTTACTACAACACATCCAACAAGTTGTTCACCTTGTCGTCCTTCGCCCTCAGCTTCAGCACGGATTAAACGTGCTAGTAAATCAACGTCACTTTCGTTGTATGGAATAAGGGGCATTGTAATACCACCTTTCTTTACCTGTTATAGTAAAGAGTGTATGTTTCAAAATGAGCTAAGTGCATTTTTCTTGAAAATAACTACTAATTTTAAAAAGGAGCTTATGCAGATAAAAGCTAATTATTACATAGAAGATAAAAACGAAAAAGGAGAGGTACTATGCATCGTATTCATAAAGAACATATCATTTACGCAATGTCACCAGAAAATAATCCATGTATTGAAGTAGAAATTGGGAGCCGTCTTGTATTTGAAACATATGATTGCTTTGAAAATCAAATTGATTCTGAAGATGTTGTGTTTCAAGAATTAGATTGGAATCGAATAAATCCAGCGACCGGACCTGTACATATTAAAGGTGCAGAACCTGGTGATATATTAGTCGTAACGATTGAAAAGATTAAAATTGCAGAGCAGGGTGTTTTAACTACAGGTGCGAACCTAGGTGTAATGGGTGATGAGCTAAATGAAAATACAGTAAAAATTGTCCCAATACATAATGGACATGTTTCATTTTCAAATGAACTGCAAATTCCAATTAATCCAATGATTGGTGTGATTGGTACTGCACCGAAAGAAGAGAGTATTTCATGTGGTACACCGCATGATCACGGCGGGAATATGGATTGTAAAGAAATCAAAGAAGGTACAACGTTATTATTACCTGTAAATGTTCCTGGTGCTCTTTTAGCATTAGGCGATTTACACGCTGCGATGGGTGATGGTGAAATTGGTGTTAGTGGAGTAGAGGTTGCTGGTGAGGTAACTGTAACTGTTCAGACTATAAAAGGAAAGAAATGGCCATTACCATTGGCTATTCAAAAAGAAAAAATAATGACGATTGCTTCAGAGAAATTGCTAGATGATGCAGCGAATCGTGCTGTACGTAATATGGTGACATTTTTACATGAAGAATTAGAAATGTCTAAAGCTGATGCAACTCTTTTATTATCAGCAGCAGGTAATTTAAAAATTTGCCAAGTTGTGGATCCACTAAAAACGGCGCGGATGGAACTAGGAAGGGAATATGTGGAGAAGTTAGGATTTTCTCTAAATGCATTTCATATTAAATAAGAAAAATAGAAAAAGGATACTTTTGTATAAAAGTATCCTTTTTCTATTTTACGGATTTTGTGAAAAGAGGTAGTATTTATTTATATAAGTATATTTGAGATTGTGGATCAAAAAGGAGTTCAGAGATGGTTAAAATTATGATTGTTGAAGATGATATGAAAATTGCGGAGCTATTATCAACATATGTTGCGAAATACGGTTACCAAGGAATTATTGTAACGGATTTTCAAAATGTGTTAGACATATTTTTAGAAGAACAACCGGAGTTAGTTTTATTAGATATTAATTTACCAAGTTTTGATGGTTACTATTGGTGTCGTCAAATTCGCGGGGTTTCCACATGTCCGATTTTATTTATTTCGGCCCGTGAAGGTACGATGGATCAAGTTATGGCGTTAGAAAATGGTGGCGATGATTTTATTCCGAAGCCGTTTCATTATGAAGTTGTAATGGCGAAAATTCGTAGTCATTTAAGACGTGCTTATGGAGACTATGCACCGAAACTAGAAGAACGAATGATTGAGCAACAAGGTCTTAGTTTATATCCCGAAAGACTTGTATTAAAACTTAGGAACCAAGAGATTGATATAACGAGAAACGAAGCCATTTTATTAGAGATGTTAATGAAAAACCATCCGCGTGTTGTTAGTAGGGAAGTATTATTAAATAAATTATGGGATAGTGAATCTTATGTTGATGATAATACATTAAGTGTAAATACAACACGTGTGCGTAAAAAGTTAAAAACGTTACAAATTGAAGGAGCAATAGAAACAATTCGTAGTGTTGGATATAGATTACATATTACTTGGGATAATGGTATGGAAAAATGATAAGGTTATTTATACGTGATCATATACCACTTATTTGTTTTACTGCGATCCAACTACTAGCCATATTCTTAGTTTATTGGTTTGATGGGCATAATCATATTTCAACGGCATTATATGCAATGTTTTTAGGTGCTTTTTTTATGGTAAGTTATTTAGTATTTCGTTATTTTACACATCGTTCTTTTTATGAACGTTTAGCAAATCCGTTGCAATCTTTGGATGAATCTGTTCAAAAATCTGATTTTGCAGTTTTATCTACTGCTCTCCAAGATTTGCTCGAAGTACAATATCGACATTATCAAAATCAGCTCCAGTTACAAGAGAGGAAAAATAATGATCATTTAACCTTTATGAATCAGTGGATTCATCAAATGAAAACACCTTTATCAGTAATAGAATTAATTACACAAGATGAAGTGGATTCACGTTTTGAAAGTATTAATGAGGAAACAGATAGGTTGAAAAAGGGGTTAGAGATGGCACTGTATGTCGCACGTTTAGAAGCATTTACACAAGATTTTTATGTAGAAAGAGTACAACTACATAAAATAGTGAATGATTCCGTGCATGAACATAAACGCTTTTTTATTCGGAATTTTGTATACCCAGAGCTTGAAATTGATAAGAGTATTACTGTAGAAAGTGATGCGAAGTGGTTACAATTTTTAATTGGACAAATAATATCGAATGCGATTAAATATTCATCAGGTAGTAGAGAAAAGATTAAAGTGAAAGTACGTAAGGAAGGTAATACAGTTGTACTTGAAATTACCGATAGTGGCGTAGGGATACCGAAGCAAGATTTACCAAGAGTATTCAAACCTTTCTTTACAGGAGAAAACGGTAGAGATTTTAAAGAATCAACTGGAATGGGGCTCTATCTTGTATATGAAATTACGAAACAATTAGGACATAGTGTAGGAATCCATTCAGAGGTTGGTAAAGGTACCGTTGTACGAATTATATTTTTTAATGTGTAAATAAGTGAACTAGGCTAAAGAACTTTGGAGATAAGTTTTTTAGCCTTACTTTATCCCGCTTTAATGGGCAGTAAGACCCCCGCTGATTAAAGTTTCACTTTATAGCGATTATATGAAATGGTAAAAGGTCATCTTAGTATGTATAATGACACGCTAATAAATACGATCTTTAAATTAGAAGTATTTAATAAAAAGCTGATAAATAGTTTTTGTAAGAAAAAAGCCACCTCTTTGAAAGAGATAGCTTCATGAATCCATCCTATGAATAGGTGTATCAACATTAATAAGTATAATGTTCGAATTCGTGATATGTTTTGTGGATTATAATAGAATTAGTCTTTTGTTTTTTTATAATACAGTATTGTAATTAAGTAAACAAACTTAATAATGTATATCCAATTAATCCTAAAATAGTGATAGGAACCATCATTAAGAAAGAAGAAATTCGATTAGCATTAGAGCGTTCTAACACAAGAATCAAGATAATCCCGACTATCACTTCGGTATATCCAACAGGTAACATGTGACTATAGTCTTCAAAATTTAAAAGAATGTGAAGTCCATCCGTTACAAAAACTCCACTAATAAGCGCGCTTCCGAATTTATGAAGTGGATTTGTAGTATCTTTCCATAGAAAACCTGCAATTCCAAAGATAGTTCCTCCTATAAATGCACATACAATCCATACAGATATAAAATAAATAGAGTGAGCTACATTTTTAATAACTATTGCATAACCATAATAGCCTAATACCATGCCGAGTAGTGCAAGGATACCAGAAAGTATAGCTGTACGCTTAGAATAACTAAAGCTAGCTACGAAAAAGGATGGAACTAACCAAACACTTCCTAGATTAGCTAATGAATGCCAATGTCCTGGAAGTATACCTTGCCCTAATTTAGTTAGTATACCAACAATTATCCCTACTATAATCGGGATGAGAAAAATCTTTAAAAACATATTTAACTTTGTGATTTTTAATGTCCTGTCCATAAATTCAATCCTTACATTAATATTTTCTACAAACATATAATAGCTTATTAAAGGGGAGTAATCAATAAAAATTTATCGAAAAACAATAAGTGATTATTGGATAGCGAATAACATTTTCTTTTTATTTATAATTTATTAGAAGGAGGGCTTTTTTGCTAGTTGTGAATGATAGGGGGATTGAAATGGATATTCGTAAAATGAGATATTTCATAACAGTGGCAGAAGAATTAAACTTTAGTCGTGCAGCAGAACGGCTTAGGATGGCACAACCTCCTTTAAGCCAAGAAATTCGTAAATTAGAAGATGAATTGGGCGTTCAACTTTTTCATCGAACAAAAAGAATGGTTGAACTAACCAGTGCAGGGAAAATATTTTTAGAAGGTGCGCGGCAAACGTTGCTTCAAGTAGATAGAACTATTAAAGAAACACAGCTTGCGGATGAAGGGAAGATAGGACATTTAATAATCGGTTTTGTCGATTCTACAGAAACCGTAATAGACATATTAAAAAAATTTCGAGAACGTTTTCCTAGAATACAGCTTATATTACGCGAGATGACAACAGACCAGCAAATAAAAGCGCTATATGAAAAACAAATTCATATTGGATTTATTCGTTCCAAGCAGAATAATGAAATATTAGTTTCCGAAGTTTGTTCTGAGGAATGTTTAAAATTAGTTTTGCATGAAGATCACCCTTTAGTTTCGTTACGTAACATTTCAATCAAATCATTAGTTGATGAACCATTTATTTTATTTCCACGTCATTTCGGTACTAACTTTTATGATTTAATTATTAGTTACTTTTGGGAACATGGAGTAAGTTTAAATATTGTTCAAGAGGCGATCCAAATGCAAACTATTGTGAATTTAGTTGCAGCAGGAATGGGGATTTCTGTCGTTCCATCATCGGTGGAAAGCTATAAAAAATCGGGTGTCATGTATAAAGACATTCAAGAAAATACACCAAAAATAAATTTATATGTTGGATGGAGACAAGATGAAAAGTCTGTCGTATTAGAGAACTTCTTAACAGTTGTTAGAGAGGTTTATACGACTTCACAATTTGAATTTAAAAAGTAAAGGCCCATCTTGATGGGATGGGCAGTCGGAAAGTTGGATAGGAAAACTTCTATTTTTATTTTAAAGTCACTGAAGATTCAACCTGTTTTACTCGGATCGTACTCAGCGAAACCTTTTAGTATATTATCAATCTGATCCATAATTTCAGGTTGCAATTTAACACTAGAAGCAATTACGTTTTCTCTTATTTGCTCCGGATTTGAAGCGCCAATAATTGCAGAGGAAACAGCTGGATTTTGTAGTACCCAAGCAACTGCGAGTTGTGGTAGGGTAAGATTAGTTTCTTGCGCGATGGGATTGAGTTTCTGAATTGCAGTGAGTACATCATCACTCATCCAACGTTGCACGAGTTTGTGGAAAAATGGTTTACCAGCATCTGAATTAGCAGGTGATTGAGTCGGCAAGGGTTTACCAGGTTGATATTTTCCAGAGAGAATGCCTTGTGCGAGGGGAGACCATACAACTTGACCAAGTCCCTCACGTTGACATGTTGGTATTACATCAGTTTCAATAACTCGCCACAACATCGAATATTGAGGTTGGCTAGCGATAAGTGGAATGTTCAATTCTCGTGCAAGTGCTGCACCGCGGGTAATTTGTTCTGATGTCCATTCACTTACGCCTAAGTAAAGGACTTTACCTTGTCTTACAAGATCAGCAAAAGCTAACATCGTTTCCTCAAGGGGAGTTGTTGAGTCAAATCTATGTGCATAATAGACATCAATGTAGTCTGTCTGCAACCGCTGTAACGATGCATTACAATTTTCTATAATATGTTTTCTCGATAATCCACGATCATTTTTTCCAGGTCCTGTCGGATGGCATACTTTTGTACATAGTTCTATGCTTTCTCGGCGTATACCTTTCAAAGACCGGCCAAGGACTTTTTCGGCTATAGTGTCCGAATAAACATCAGCAGTATCGAACGTAGTAATTCCGACATCTAGTGCGGCTTTCACACAATCATTTGCAGTATCTTCGTTTACTTTTCCACCATGGTTAATCCAGTTCCCATATGCAATCTTACTTACTGTTAATCCACTGTTTCCTAGTTTGCTAAATTCCATTGTAGTATCCTCCTTTTAAAATGATATCTTTATTATAAGAACTGAAATGTAATATGTATAATATATAATTAATGATAAATTTATATAAAAATTATATAAAAGGGAGTGCTTAGAAGTTTACTACTAAGGAAATCTAAAGCCAGTAGTATTACAGATGTTGTTTGTATTTGATCGGTATGAAGTGAAGATAAATAGACCTAAAAGAAAGCAATCATTTTCACAGCACGTATAATCGCATTTACTCATACAGTACTACTATGGTACAATATGGTTACTAACGACGGAAAGGAATGATGGGTGGACGATGATTAACTAATCTTATTTTTAAATGTTGAAATTCAATAAATTTCAATTTATAAAAAATAGGATTAGTCTGCCCAATTTCCTTACAACGGTATTGCTATTTATTATGCGTAATAGCTTATTTGGGTATAAATATGTTAACGACTAATCCTGCCAAATTAATTTGGGAGGATTTTTTTGTTCTCCCTTAATGAAAGGGATCGGTAATATGAAAGAAATTTTAAAATTAAATGATGTTTATGTTGAAATAAAGGAAAATACTTTGTTAGAGAAAATGAATGTTACAGTAAAACAAGGGGATGTTATCGGATTAATTGGTAAAAACGGTGCCGGTAAATCAACGTTACTTCAATTAATAAATGGGAAGATTGAGCCATCAAAAGGGATTGTTGAATGGCAGCAAATGAATATGACAACGGCATATGTTGAACAAGAAATAGAATCTTTTATTAGTAATGATATGATTGCAAAAGAAGCAGAACTTCTTGCGAAATGGGGCGTGCCAACGAACGATTTTCTTACTTTAAGTGGTGGTGAAAAGCTGAAAGTTCGACTAGCAAAAGGATTTGCCGAAAATCCTAATTTATTAATATTAGACGAACCGACAAATCATTTAGATGAGATGAGTACGGAATTTCTCATTAAGCAAATAAAAAATATGAAGGGTACAGTTATCGTTGTATCGCATGATCGATACTTTTTAGATGTTGTCGCAACGAAAATATGGTCAATTGAGGAAAAGAAACTAATTGAGCATAGCGGTAATTATACGAGTTATATGAAAGCACGTGAGCATACAAGAATGACGCAGCAACGTGAATATGAAAAACAACAAAAAAAGATAGAACAAGTAGAAACACATATAAAAGAATTAAGTTCATGGTCACAAAAGGCACACGCACAGTCTACAAA
Organism: Bacillus sp. MYb56; assembly: GCF_002976445.1. Classification (NCBI taxonomy): domain Bacteria; kingdom Bacillati; phylum Bacillota; class Bacilli; order Caryophanales; family Bacillaceae; genus Bacillus; species Bacillus sp. MYb56. The sequence continues at coordinate 46,729 of NZ_PCOH01000002.1, read as the reverse complement.
ACAAGAAGGAGTTAAAGAGTTTTATCGTGTAAAAGCGAAGCGAATGGATGCGCAAGTGAAGTCAAAACGAAAACGTCTCGAAAAAGAGCTGGAGAAAACGAAAGTAGAACGTGTGAAAGAAGAGTATTCAGTGGAGTTCTCTATTCAAGCGAATAAAAAAGTAGGAAAACGCTTTTTAGAAGTAAAGAAATTAAAAAAAGACTTTCATGGAAAGACATTATTTGAAAACGTTAATTTTACAATCCAGCACGGTGAGAAGGTTGCGATTGTTGGACCAAACGGTAGCGGGAAAACAACATTACTGAAGATGATTATGGGAACGGAAACTGTACAAGGAGAAGTATGGATTTCACCATCTGCAAACATCGGTTATTTAACACAAGAAGTATTTGATTTACCACTGGATAAAACACCAGAAGATTTATTTTTTAAAGAGACATTTGAAGAAAGAGGAAAAGTCCAAAATTTAATGAAACATTTAGGATTCCAAGCTTCTCAATGGAAAGAACCGATTGAGCATATGAGTATGGGGGAACGAGTAAAATGCAAGTTAATGGCTTATATTTTAGATGAAAAAGATGTACTTATTTTAGATGAACCGACGAATCACCTTGACCTCCCTTCACGTGAACAGCTTGAAAATACATTAGCTGAGTATAATGGAACACTCGTTATAGTTTCTCACGATCGATATTTTCTGGAGAAAACAACTAACACGAAACTCGTGTTTTTAAATAATACGATACAAAAGCAGCTAGAGGAACTTATTAAAACAAGAGATGATATTGAAGAGCTACGTTTAACATTAGAAACAGAGAGACAAGAAGTATTAGGTAAATTAAGCTTTTTAACTTCTAACGATAAAGAATATAAAGAACTTGATGAACGATTTATAGAACTTACGAAGCAGATTAAGGCGCTTTAATGTAATTAAGGGGGATTAACATGGGAGAAGAGAGTTCGACTAATTTATTTAGAATAGACTGTGGAGATATATACTTGCAAGAGTTTACTATCAAAGATGCGGAGAGCATTTATAAAATATCGAATCAACCGGAAATTGAAAAGTTTTTGCCGGACTGGAAATCAACGAAAGAACAGAGGGTTAATTGATTATTTGTTTAAAAATACAAATGTAGATGTCCTCAACGCAATTGCTTTAATTAACAACGTACCATCAAATAAAGTTATTGAAAAATGTGGATTTACTTATTTGAGCCAACAGACGATAGAAAACCAACTATATAATCATTATTTATTGAGCAAATCAGAGTGGATAAAAAATATTGCTCTTTAAAAGAATCTATAATGGAATGTAAAAAAGCTTAGAGCTAAAACTCTAAGCTTTTTTACATTCCATTATACCTGTTACCATATCAAAGAGACAATTTGGATGGCTTCTTGCCGGATTTTCTCATCAAAAAAACAAGGGGATTAAGCTGTACATGCGATAATCATTTTATAAAAAATCATATATGAAAAGGGGTTTGGATAATTTTGTCGAATGCATTTGTCTATGAAAACACCACTTTCTTACTCAAATTATCCTAAAAATGAATCATTTTGAGCTCAAATAGAAGAAAGCACGGCAAAAGTGAAGGTGAGCGAAGTTTTGCATATAAAACTTACGGTTGAGTGTTAGTGGATTAAAAGTTTTAAGTTATGAAATAGATTAAATGAGGGAGGGGAACGCATATCATAATTTGGTTTCGTCAATTGCCACAGATAAGTATGGATTTTTCAGAATGGACTCCTTTTATTAAGAATAATTGGTATCAAAAGCATTATATGAAGTTTGTATATCTACTTCAAATAATCATTTTTCTGATACCAAATTACTTTGGAGTAGGTTTCACTCATATTAATATATTGTATCTAATCATAATAGGTATCTTTGTCTTCATCATTCACGAATGTCTACACATTTTGGTCATAAGTAACAAAGGTGATATTAGCTTAACATGTAGTGGAATATTTTTTTGGCTAAATACAAATGCAACCCTATCCAAAGCGAGATTTTGGGTCTTTATGAGCTTACCCATAATTGTATTATCGGTAGCCCCTGCATTTATGTCGTTCTATGTATCAGGAAATATTAAATCAATCATATTATTTGTATGTTGGATAAACGCAATAATTTCCGCATCAGATATTTACAATTCATTTTTAATTGCAATGAAACCGAAGAACTCAGTATTTTGCAGAGGATATTATCAAGTGAAATAGTATTAAAAGTATTATTTAATTATATTTCAATTTAAGAAATTAGTTAAAAATATAATATTTGAAAGTAAAAAGACCGATAATACAATCGGTCTTTTTTCATTAATATAATAAAGATTAGAAATAAATAGCATAGTATTTCATACTACCCTGCGAATATTATAAGATAGATATAAATTGATTATAGTTTCAAAGTAGATTTATTATCAGTTTTTTTAGAAATCTTACAATCGTGTAAGATAAATGAAAGATGAATCAATATGTGCTATAAGACAATTCATTTACACTATATTGTGAGAAGTGCAAATGAAGGGAGAATATAAATGGAAATTCTACATGCAAAAAGTATTAGTAAAGTATATAAAGGGAAAGTACCTTTTAAAGCATTGGTAGATATTGATTTATCAATTCAAGAAGGTGAATTTATAGGGATTATGGGGCCATCAGGGAGCGGGAAAACAACGTTATTAAATATGGTATCTACTATCGACTCTCCAACATCGGGAGAAATATTAATAAATGGTACAAATCCATTCCAGTTGACATCAGATAATTTGGCTTTATTCCGTAGGAAACAATTAGGATTTGTTTTTCAATCATTTAATTTACTTAGCACACTTACAGTAAAGGAAAATATCGTATTGCCGATGACATTAGATGGTGTTTCTGTACAAGAAATGAACGAACGAGTTGAAGAAATTGCAGAGAAATTAAATATTACAGATATATTGAGTAAAAGAACTTTTGAAATTTCAGGGGGGCAAGCTCAAAGAACAGCAATTGCTCGTGCAATTGTTCATAAGCCGCAATTATTACTTGCAGATGAACCAACAGGGAATTTAGACTCTAAATCTTCAAATGATGTAATGGAGATGCTAGATACTTTAAATAAAGAAGAAAAAGCTACGATGATGTTAGTTACACATGATCCGTATGCAGCGAGTTTTTGCAGCAGAGTCATATTTATTAAAGATGGTCAATTATATAACGAAATTTATTGTGGTGAAAGTAGGCAAGCATTTTATCAAAAGATTATGGATGTCCTTTCTTTGTTAGGAGGGAAAAGGCATGACTTTTCGTCAGTTCGCATTTAATAATATTTTTCGCAATAAGCGTACATATGCAGCTCATTTTTTAAGTAGTGCATTTTCTATTATGATTTTCTTTACGTATGCTCTTTTATTATTTCATCCTGATTTACAAGGTGAGTTGAAATCGACAAGTGCAACAATAAGTGCATTTGGTACATTGGGATTTTCAGTTTCGCAAGGCTTGATTTTTGTATTTTCATTTTTCTTCATTCTATATTCAGTTAGTTCATTTTTAAAAACGCGCAAGAAAGAATTTGGGATATTAATGATGCAAGGTATGTCAATGAGACAGCTTAAGAAATTATTATTAATTGAAAATATGTTGATTGGACTTGGCTCAATTTGTATAGGAATTCTCATTGGACTCATATTTTCTAAACTAGTTTTATTGATAAGCGCAAGTGTATTAATGATTAGTAATGGTTTGCCTTTTTATATACCAGTGCAGGCCGTATTATTAACAGTTATCACATTTCTTTTATTATTTTTAATTGTTTCGCTCGTTACATTTAAAATGATAAAAGTAACAGAACTTGTGGAACTTATACAAGCAGAGGAAAAGCCAAAGCCAGAACCGAAAGCATCAATTTTATTATCGCTACTTTCTTTAATTAGTATAGGGTATGGATATTTTTCAGTATTTCGCTTTATCCCAAGTACTAATTTTATTACGCTTGGAATAGGGGTGCTCCTAGTAATTATAGGAACGTACTTTTTATATACACAGTGTAGCGTTTATATATTGCACCTTGCGAAAAGGAGAGAATCTTTCTTTTTAAAGAGAACAAATATATTAACATTTTCTGAATTAATTTACCGTATGAAAGATAATGCAACGATGTTTTTTATAGTATCTATTGTTTCAGCAGTTGCATTTACAGCGATTGGTACAACAGCTGCAATTGGAAATAGGGATTTGGTAAGGATGACAAATCCGTATACATTTTTGTATGGAAGTTTTGAAAACGACAAAGTATTAAATAAAAATCTTTCTATTATAAAAAAACACCTTTCTGATGCTAATATTCCGTATCGAATGGCTTCATCTTCATATATATACACGGAAAATGGTGTAGATGTAATGAAGTTAAGTGAATATAACGATCTTGCTAAAGCACTAGGCTATCAACAAGAAACAATAGAAAAAGAAGATGAAATTTTATTAATTCCTGGAGTCGTATCACAAAAACAAGAATTTAAAAATGGCGAGTATAAAAAGAATATAGAAGTCATTCAAGGAGATTGGACAAAGACATTTCATGTGAAAAAAGCTGTAGAAAATTTAGTTTTACCACATGATTCTAGAACTATTTATATCGCTGTTAAAGATCAGGTATATGATGGAATCCCTCTTACTAGTGACCCAGTTAATAAAGACATTCCATATCGTACTTACGGATTTGTTGTAGACGATTGGATGAAAACGAAGGGAATTTCAAACGAATTAATTAGTAGATTTGAGAAAGATACTAGAGTAGGTAATTTTCAATTTCGGGCTTTAACTATAGATTTGTTAAGTGCAAAGCAAACGAATGGATTATTACTTATGGCAAGTGTTTTAGTCGGAATCGTCTTCTTCACATTCGCTGCTAGTTTTATTTATTTCCGATTATATACTGATTTAGATCGCGATCAACAGCAATATAAAATGATTTCGAAAATGGGATTAAGTAAACGAGAATTAAAAAAAATTGTAACGAGACAGTTATTATTAATGTTCTTCTTACCGATTGTTGTTGCAGTGATTCATACTGTAGTCGCTTATACGGCATTACAGCAATTAGTCGATTTTTCTATAATTAATAGCTCTATCGTTATTTTAATTTCATTTATATGTATACAAGTATTATATTTCTTTATAACCCGTTGGCGTTACCTGCAAAAGCTTTATAAGGTTATGGAGCAATAGAGTTTATTAGCTTGTAAGACTACATTAAAGTATGTGGAAAAAATGAACTGTATGATGAAAGGAAACGCGATGAAAAGAACTTTAACTATTTTTATGTTAACGATACTACTATTAATAAGTTTTAGTGCATGTTCTAAAAAGGAGAATCCATTTCCTGCAAACGGTTTATTAATCATTGGAAATGAAAATAAAATTTCACCAATTATTAATCGTTATCAAGAAATTACGAAAGAAAATGAAGTGTTTTCTGTGAAAACAGGTACTTATGGAAACGGACAAGTATTAATTTTAAATGAGTCTACAGCACAAGCATTGATTAAAGCTAAAGTTTTCCGTAAACGAGATAATGGCTCCAATTTTATGCCTGTAAATACGTTACCGAAATTCCCAAAAGAGGGTTCTCTACTGTTTGCACAAGAAGACGAAAAGACTTTGAAAAGTATTAAATTAGAAGGAAAAGAGGTCCCTGTCATATACAATAGTGACGCTTGGATAGGTAACAAGCGTAATTATCCAACGCAATGGTATGTGATTGTATCCAAAAATAATATATATAAGGAAATAAAAGCAAATGAAACAAAAATGCATCTTCTTCAATTAAAAAAATCTTTAGGTGACGAAAAACCTAAAATGTCGACAGATAATACATTGGTTAATGAAAATGTAAAAGTAAGAAAGCTAATTAAAGATTTTGAGGGAGAAGTATCAGTTCAGTTTTTAACGATTGAAGAAAAATCTTAAAAAAGAGTTCAAGGTTGATAAAGTTTCTATCAACCTTGAACTCTTTTTAGTTATAGACCCTTCAGATAACATAGTTTACATGACTTCATTTAATCGAGTCTCGCTCGTTTCTTCAATCGCATTTGAATGTTGAACCGAACCATTTTGAGATTCCTTTTCTTTACGAAATTTCTGTAACATTTCTAAAATCATCCATAAAGGTACACCTTTGTCTTTTAGCATTTTCCATAAGTCTAATTCGCTAAATTTATGATCCGCTTGTTTCATTTCTTGTTCAGATGTACAAATATCAAATTTGATTAGATCATTAGATTTCTTATCTTTATGCTTAGTAGAAGAGATAGTATTATGCTCAAGATTAGATGGGGTTATTTTAGAAGGTTGAGCTAATGTATGAATTTTTAATCCGACTTGCATGCTTTTTTCCTCCTTTTCAAGCAATGAAATTAGTTTTCTTATGATTTTTAAATCCATTTAACATGAGGAAACTATATTTAATTATAAATTCAAATAATCAGATTTACAAGTTGTGTTATGAAAAGTAAATGCTTACTAGAATAAATATTTATCAACATTTGTATATGTTTTCTATATATACAACGTATATAAAATACTTTACATTATGTTTAAGTTGCAAACTAAGTTTGTATTTTTTTTCAAAGATAAATGTAAACGTTTTATTGAGGGGGAGAAAGTATGGGGAAATTATTTTTAAAAGTATGTTTTTTCGCATTAGTGACTGTTTGTTCATTCGCAGCGAAAACAACATACGCTGAAGAGAGACAACAAAATAATTATCCTATCATTTTAGTGAATGGATTTGCTGGATGGGGTAGAGAGGAAATGCTAGGGGTAAAATATTGGGGTGGTGTTCATGATATACAAGAAGATTTAAAAAGAAATGGTTATACAGTACATACTGCAGCTGTTGGACCAGTTTCTAGTAACTGGGATCGTGCATGTGAATTATATGCGCAAATTAACGGTGGAATAGTAGACTACGGTGCGGCACATGCTGAGAAACATGGACATAATCGTTTTGGTAGAACTTATAGTGGATTTGCACCGAATTGGAGTGAAACAAATAAAGTTCATTTAGTTGGGCATAGCATGGGTGGACAAACGACAAGAACATTAGTGCAGTTATTAAAAGAAGGAAGTTATGAAGAAAAAGATTATGTGAAAAATCATCCGAACACAAAGATATCACCACTATTTGAAGGTGGCAAATCGTATGTTCATAGTGTTACAACTTTAGCAACTCCTCATAACGGTACAACACTCGCGGACGGAAGTCTTCTGTTGCCGTTCGTTAAAGATTTACTCATTACAGCTGCAAGTTTAGGTGGAAACAATAATTTATCATTATATGATTTTAAATTGGATCAATGGGGTATAAAAAAGAATACTGGAGAGTCCTTTTTTCAATATACTGATCGTATTTTAAATAGTTCAATTTGGGAAAATACAAAAGATATAAGTCAATGGGATTTAAGTACTGATGGAGCAAAGGAGTTAAATAATTGGGTAAAGACGCAATCGGATGTATATTACTTATCCTATAGTGGACATGCATCGCAAGCAGCACCAATAACAGGTTTACATTTACCTCATATAACGATGAATAAAGTGTTAATGGGTAATGCATTTTTCTTAGGTTCCTATGCAAGATATGAAGAGAATCGAACATTAATAGATACTTCTTGGTGGCAAAATGACGGTGTAGTAAATACAAATTCTATGATTGCACCTTCATCTAATATTGCTGCAAATGATAATGAGTCTTTACAGGTTGGAAAATGGAATCATATCGAAACGAAAGCAAATTGGGACCATCTTGATATGGTAGGATTAAGCGTTTCAGACACGTTAGGTTTTTCTAATATTCAAGAGTTTTATAGAACAATTGCAGAAAAATTATCACGGTTACCGAAATAGATAATAATAAAGCGCTCTCGATGGAATTCGAGGGCGCTTTATATTATATTGAAAGAGGGATTTGGCAAAAAAAACATGGGGTGATCTTATGAAAATTCAAGTTGTATTATCGGGGTATGGGACAGTTGGTAAAGAATTTATTAAATTATTAAACGAAAAATATTTATATATAAATGAAACATATGGAATTGACTTAGTTGTTAGTGGAGTGATAGGAAGAAATATTGCAATACATAACGGAAAAGGTTTGCAGATTAATGATTTATTGACGTATGGTGATGGTTCTGCTGCAATTGAAAAATATATCGAACATTATCCAGAGGAACGCGGAACGATTAATATAAATGGTACTGTATTGGTTGAATCAACTGCTACAAATCTTAAAAATGGAAATCCAGGGAAACAGTATATGAAACAAGCTATTGAAAATCAAATGGATATAGTAGCTATTTCAAAAGGTGCACTTGTTACAGCTTGGAGTGAACTGAATACAGCAGCACGTATTTCAGGCTCACGCATTCGATATAGCGGTGCAACTGCCGCTGCGTTACCGACATTAGACATTGGACAACTAAGTTTAGCAGGTTGCCATATTGAAAAAATAGAAGGAATATTGAACGGGACAACAAATTATATTCTTACAAAGATGCATGAAGAATATAAGACGTTTGAAGAAGCATTGCAAGAAGCACAAAATAAAGGAATTGCGGAGACTAACCCGTTATTAGATATAAGCGGGATGGATAGCGCTTGTAAATTATTACTTTTGACGAATAGTTTAATGGGAAACGATTATTCACTCAAAGATATAAAAATAAACGGAATAGAGCACGTTACAACGCAACAAATTCAAAATGCAAAGGAACAAAATAAATCAATTAAATTAATTGCATCAGCATATAAAGATGATAATGGAAAAGTAAACCTTAGTGTACAACCTTGTAATTTAGAGAAAGAACATCCGTTAGCAAATATAAATGGCACGGAAAAAGGAATTACGTTCTTTACAGATACAATGGGACAAGTCACTACAATTGGTGGAGCTTCTAATCCACGCGGAGCTGCAGCAGCTGCTTTAAAAGATGTAATCAATTTATATCGAAATGATTTATAGGCTTTATAACCGTACCGCTATTAATAAAAAATACATATGTAGTGGACCTTTTGAGAATGAAATAAATATGTAAAAATAATTGCAGGGGGTAAGAAATTGTTTAAAGATTTTAAAGTTGTAAAAGATCGTCCCGTTTATATTCAATTAAAGGATTATTTAAAAAAGATGATTATGAAAGGGCATTTGTTGGGGGACCAAAAAATCCCATCAACAAGGGAACTGAGTGAATTATTATCAGTGAGCAGAAATACAGTACTCTCTGCATATGCGGATTTAGAACAAGAAGGACTCATTTATGCAGTTAAAGGAAAAGGAAATTTCGTTGCGAAGGTGGATATAAGTAACACCTCGTCTGTTGAAATAGATTGGAAAAATAAACTTAATACAGTTACCACATTAGCGGATGAATTAGACTTAATGAAGCATGGAGTTCGCTGGGAAAAAGGAATGATTGTTTTTAATAGTATAGCCCCGGACGAAAAGCTATTTGATGTTGAAAATTTCAAAAGAGCTTTTCTTACTCGTATGTCCATTGAAGGGGATATCGTATTGAACTACGGATATGCAAAAGGTTATAGACCGTTAATTAATTATTTACTTCATTACATGGAAATGAAAGGTGTAGATATTTCGAACAAAGATATTCTAATTACAAATGGATTTACAGAAGGATTAGATATTGTGTTATCTTCTTTATCGAAGAAATCAGGGCGTGTTATTTGTGAGAACCCAACTCACCATGCTGCATTGAAGCTTTTTCGTTTACATGGACTTGAAGTTCATGGAATTAATATGAATGATGATGGTATTGATACGAATGAAGTAGAAAAAAGTTTGCGTGAAAAGGATTTTGATTTCGCGTATTTAATCCCTTCTTATCATAATCCGACTGGTATTGTTACGAGTTCGGAGAAAAGAACGGAATTGATGAGGTTATTTTCAAAATACAAGATCCCTATTATAGAGGATGGGTTTAATGAAGAATTACGTTATTCGGGTTCACATTTATCGCCATTATTAACTTTTGCAGGGGCTGGTAATAATGTGATTTATATTAGTAGCTTTTCAAAGGTACTTTTCCCTGGTTTACGTGTAGGTTGGATCATTGCAGATAAAGAACTGATACATTATTTAGAAAGTGTTAAAAGAGCCAGAACCATTCACACATCTACGTTAGATCAAGCTGTTCTGTTTCAATATTTACATGAAGGATATTTTGAAAAATATTTAAAAAAAGCAAGATCTGTTTATAAGAAAAAATATGAGTTAGCTGTTGGGGCGTGTAATCAGTACATTCCGTTTAAAAGAATGACTGGAGACGGTGGACTTCATTTGTTTATAGAGTTGGAAGAAAAAATTCAAGCCCGCACACTTTTACAAAAGTGTTATGAGAAAGGAGTTACTTTTTCTCCTGGAGATGTTTTTTACTCTGATGGAGGAGGAGCGAACACATTCCGATTAGGATTTTCACGTTTGAAAGAACAGGAAATTGTTAGCGGGATTCAAATAATTGGTGAAACTTTAAAAAATGAAACTTGGAGTTGAGAAAATGAGAATTGGCGTTATTATGGGAGGAGTATCCTCTGAAAAACAAGTATCAATTATGACTGGGAATGAAATGATTGCACATTTAGATAAGAGTAAATATGAAATCGTTCCAATTACGTTAAATGAAAAAATGGATTTAATTGAAAAAGCGAAAGACATTGATTTTGCATTGCTAGCATTACACGGAAAATACGGAGAAGATGGTACGGTTCAAGGGACGCTTGAGAGTTTAGGTATTCCATATAGCGGCAGTAATATGTTATCTAGCGGTATATGTATGGATAAAAATATTTCAAAAAAGATTTTGCGTTATGAAGGAGTAGAAACACCAGATTGGATTGAACTTACAAAAATGGAGGATCTAAAGCTTGAGGAATTAGATAAATTAGGATTTCCGTTAGTGGTAAAACCAAACTCTGGCGGCTCAAGTGTTGGAGTTAAGATTGTCTATGATAAAAATGAATTAATCTCTATGCTAGAAACTGTATTCGAATGGGATTCTGAAGTAGTAATTGAGAAGTATATAAAAGGTGACGAGATTACATGTTCAATTTTTGATGGGCAACAGTTACCTATCATTTCGATTCGACATGCTGCTGTGTTCTTTGACTATAATGCAAAATATGATGATACTAGTACAGTTGAAGAAGTTATTGAACTTCCAGCTGAAATAAAGGAACGTGTAAATAAAGCGTCACTGGCTTGTTATAAAGCATTAAAATGTAGTGTTTATGCAAGGGTTGATATGATGGTGAAGGAAGGAATTCCATATGTAATGGAAGTTAATACATTACCAGGGATGACACAATCAAGTTTACTGCCAAAAAGTGCGGAAGCAGCGGGAATTAATTATAGCAAACTATTAGATATGATAATTGAAACTTCATTAAAAGTAAGGAAAGAAGAAGGTTTTTAAGGTAGTTATATAATTAATTCTTTTGACAGTTCCACGAATTATGCTATGATAATTACAATACGACAACTAAATATTTATCCACTAGGGGGGCCTTTTATAGGCTGAGATCAGATGAAATTTTGAGACTCTTAGTACCTGATCTGGTTAATGCCAGCGTAGGGAAGTGGGAAAGACGTTGCTATTTAACGAATAAATACTGTCAATTTCACTTTCTTTACGCCTGTAAAGAAAGTTTTTTTATTTTACAGCTTTAATAATTGTGGATAAATACGTATATTTTTTACATTATTTGGAGGGATTTAAATGACTTTTTCACAATCATTACGTAAAGAAGTAGATTCAATTTGGGAAGCAAGTTTTAACCATCCTTTTGTAAAAAAACTAGGCGAAGGAACATTAGATTTAGCTAGTTTTCGATATTATGTGCTTCAAGATTCTTATTATTTGAGTCATTTTGCTAGAGTACAAACGTTAGGTGCTGCAAAGGCTCTTGAATTAGAAACGACAGCTCGTATGGCACACCATGCACAAAATACGTATGAAGCTGAGTTATCATTACATGAGAATTTCGCAAAGAAATTAGGGATTACAAAAGAAGAAAAAGATAATTTTATTCCTGCGCCAACTGCATATGCATATACATCTCATATGTATCGTGCAGCTTATGAAGGGCATTTAGGAGATATTATTGCGGCTATTTTACCTTGTTATTGGTTATATTATGAAATCGGTGAACGGTTAAAAGAATGTCAACCAGAAGAGCCAATTTATCAAGAATGGATTTCTGCATATGGATCTGATTGGTTCCGTACTCTAGTAGAAGAGCAAATCACACGATTAGATACGATCGCTGAAAAAGTAACAGAGGCAGACCTTAATCGTATGAGACAACATTTTATTTTTAGTAGTCAATATGAATATTCATTTTGGGAAATGGCATATACATTAGAAAAATGGCCGGTGAATGAAGAAGTTAAAGGTGTTATTTAATTAAGAGTATATAAAAGGTATCGCTATATAAAGAGGCGATACCTTTTATTATATTTAGTTTCTGTAATTTTTTTGTAAATCATATATAAAAAATATAATAATTAATTATAATGATTTTATAATATAAAGTCCCATAAGGAGGTAGTTATATGTTAATAGTTACTTTATATTAATTTGATTTTAATAATGTTTTATTTATATAAACAAATGTAATTTAGCTATTTCCTTTAATGTGCTTGGTTAAAATTTGATTCGTTAATGCTTAAAAAATTGGTATCTTTTCTAGTATTATTCATGATCAATATAAATTAAGAGAGGAAGTATTAATAATATGGAAAAATTACAGTTATTAGCATTTAAAAATATAGTAGAACCCCTCTATAATGAGAAAGTATCGTATATTTATTTTCCTATTGAATGGCTTGATATTGTAGAGATACATTATAGAACATTTTTATTAACGAGCAAATTAAAACTTGTAAATGAAAGATTGTATGAAATGTTTTCTGATATATTATTCATTCAGCATAATCCATATATATTAAAGGAAGATACGCCCTGGATTGTAGCAAAAGAACCAATGAAACAAGAACAGTTAGACTATATTTTCCAAAGCTGGTATGAGGTTATTCATGATTGGAAACCTAATAAATTAATAGATCCACCACATTTAGAATGGCAGTATGATTTAATTAGTAATTTGCCAGCATTACATGATAAAAAAACGTTTTCTAAATGGGTACCAGCTCTAATTACTCATATTTTTTGCGAACAGCCTTTACATTTGGAAAATAAAAATGAGGAAGAAATATATTTTTCACCACTGCGATCACAACATGTTTCTGAAGCGATGTCTGAGCCAATTAAAGATGAAGAAACACATGATTATTTCTCTTATGTATATCGGTTTGAATACGTAACTCGTGGAGGTGAGAATATTCCGCTATTAAAAGTATCTGTAGGGATTAGGAGGTTTTATCAACAATATAATCATAAAGATATCCCTATACTTTTAGGGCGAAAGCGGAGCCAAATACTGATTTCAACTCCTGAATTTGAATCAAATAATAAAAAGCAAAGATTTGTAAAGTTAAAAGTACAACAAGCTGTAAAAGGAATAAAGTGGATTAAACGTTTTAGAAATTTAAAAGATGATTATAGGATAGGGGGAGAAGTTAAATTAGAGAACATTCTCCAATGTCCGAAAGAGTATATTAGAGGAACAAAGATAAGAGTGCTTCTTCCATATAACGAAAATATATATAAAGTTCAAGGAACAAAAATAAAATTTGGTATAAAAGTAAGAGAAAAAGAGGAACTTTTTAATGAATTCCAACGAATATGCCCATATTTCACATTACTTCCAGAATGTGAAAATGTATTAACTAATAATGAGAATGAGTTATTACCTTTATTTGCCCCAAAGGGATTAGAATCAATTACGTTAGAAGTATGGTCAGATGATATAGTAATAGAGATAGAACAAGCGTTATTAGATAGCAAAATAGTTTTAGCTCAAAACGGAGATTCCTCCTATGTATTAAATGCAGACAATCCGGTGTTGTTAAAAATAGTAAGATATAACATTAGGAAATTGTTACAAAATCCATATAGAATGCAATATAGCCATAAAAACAAAAAGAAACTAGTAGACGATGTCGTAAAAGCTGTACATGCTACGGCAGGTGAGCAAAATGAAATGAAATTAGCATTAATTGCAATAAAAAATTGTGATGGTCGCGAAAAAATTAATCCAAAGCAAATTATTCGGGAAGGATTCGCTCAAACGGAACGTATTTCAGCATTTATTAATTTATTTATCGGACAAAGTGTATCTAAAAAAGAAATTATTAATGCCATTCTTAGTTTGTTAGAACAAAAGGGGTTCTTAAAGTGTAGTTGGAATAAGATAAAATTACCGGGGGTAATTGTAAATTTATCAATTGAGAAAATGTCTAAATATGATTTCTTACCTATTTTTTCAAAAATAAATGGGAGAGAAATATTATATAAATTATATGGTCAAGAAGAATGGGGCACAATTGATCATACTTTATTAAATATAGGTAATAATAAAGTGTTTTTACCACAACCATCAAAAAGGAATGATATAGGAGTCAGTTTTAAACAATTTATGTCAGAAACATTAGTTGAAATTTCACAAGATGCACATAAACAAAATAAAGAAGTTTATTTTATTGTAGATGCCAATATGAGGAAATATTGGATAGAGGAATTGCAAAATAAAAGCGTTAATATTGGGGTTTCACCTGAAATAATCCCAAATTTAAAAGAGGATATAAACATAATTAGAATTAATACTAACTCAGATGTACCGAACTATATTGTTAGAGACCAAGAACATGTTATGAATGAAACGAGATTATTTGTAGATCAAATGGGAATTTACTATAGCACGGCTGCATACGAATTAGATTGTAATGAGATAGTACAGCAGTATATACTCGAAGTTATCCCGCTTGGTGTGAAATCTGAAGAGAGAGAAGAAATCGCCAAAATGATACATTACATGTGCTGTAAATCAACCTTGCTCTCAGAACAAAATATTCATAATACGTATGTAATGCATATGGCTAAATTAATTAAAAATTATACTACCGATATTGATTCAAGGGAGTTTAAAGAATTCAATGACGAATTAGATGAAGATGTAATAATTTTAGAAAAAGAAGATACATTGATATTAATATAAATAATAGTGTACAAATCCTGCTAGTAATAATGAGCAGGATTTGTCATTTTTTCATGTAAATAAGGCTATCCTTTGTCATGTATCTTTTCTTTTACGTATTTACTTTATTTACATACAGGATTAAGATGTTTTTTAGAAATACAAAAACTACATCATATGGAAAAGCGATTTTTATTAATTGAAAAGAAAATTTGAAAGGAATGGGGAATTGTGAAGAAATTAGATGTATTATTAATGCTACTGAGCGGCCTCTTTCCAATTGCAGGAATGTTAAAGCAAATCCCTCTTGAACAATCTTTATATATTGGAGGACTTTTATTTTTTACTAGTTTCGGTAGTTACTTTGCGAAAAAGATATATTCACGTATATGTAGCTGGATAGCATATGCACCATTTATAACACTACTGTTAGTTATTTGGAATCAGGATATTTCAACAAGTGCTATAATAGCAAATGCCAAAATTGCCGCTTGTATCGCTTTAATACCTTGTATATTCCGCTTTCGTACATACGGGCTTACTTTAGGTTTATTCTCATTATGGACCGCTTTATTATGGGACATAAAAGAAGTACAGTCGTTAGTCATACTTGAGCGTATGACGAGTTTAATGACAAGCAATTACGTATATCTTCTACTCTTGGTTGGAGGACTTATATTAGGTGGATTACTTGCGATGTTAATACATCGAAAAGAGAAAGACACTAATAAAGAAAATACAAATCTATTTAAACAAAAAAAGAAACGTAAAAGGCTATCATTTAAGATCCGCTTTCCAAGATTACCGAAATTTAAGATGAAATTATTTAAGTTTGGTGGAAAAGGTTCTAAACGTAAAACGCCAGAAATAATGCATGAGCGTAATAACGAAGAACCAGTTGTAACATATGAAATGGCAGAGCAAATAGATCAATATAAAGAAAGTACTGTTCAAGGACAAACTAGGATGGAACGTCGAAAAAATAGGTATAATGCATAATAAATTTCACTAACCCCTTAATGATTTATCGTAAAATTGATAAATCATTAAGGGGTTTTTTTATGTAATTAAATATAGGTTGCGTATGAAGGATTCATAGCATATTTTAAAGGTAAGGATTCATAGCATATTTTAAAGGTAAGGATTTAAATAAAATAATGGGAGGACAAAATGCTTATTATTACATATATTTCTGTTTGCATATTATTCTTAGTTAGTTTTTTACATGTTTATTGGGCTTTCGGAGGTAAGTGGGCGACAAATAGTGTCATTCCAACTAAAGCTGGAGAAAAGGCGTTTACACCAGGTACAGGAATGACATTGTTCATTGCGTTATTATTAAGTATGGCAGCAATGATTTTATTACAACAATCAAATATTGTTCATTCCGCACTTCCCAATGTTTTTGTTCAAATGGGATCCTGGGTTTGTATGGTTGTTTTTTTCATAAGAGTAATTGGTGAGTTTCATTATTTTGGTATCTTTAAACGAAAAAAAGATACGCAGTTTGCTAGAATGGATACTGTTTTATATGTACCACTTTGTGCATTTTTATCTTTATCCTTCTTATTAGCAATAATAACGTGAACATATAACCAGCATTATTTTAATACTTTATTACAAACTAAACTAGGGATTTATACGGCAACAGAGATGATTAGATAAGCAGTACCCTCTACCATTTGCTTTAAATAACAAGTTATTGGAGCGGTTAGAAAATGAATCTCTTCAAACTATTGAGGGTTGTGTATCATGTCTACATTTCATGTTGGATATAAATTATGAAAAAATAAAATATTATGGATCGAGCACAAGTAGGTCATTTGTGCCATTATCACAATCTTCAATTTGTCTTGCTGATTGTGTTTGTTTAACAGGAGTTGTATTGGGGTTACTAGGAACAGTGACATTTGGAGGATTAATGTTATCTGTATGTTCTCTTACATAAAGAAAAAAGGACACCCACTTAAGGTGTTTTTTTAGTTACTTAGGAGAGCTTTTGAGATAGGAGGGACATGGATTCAAATCTATAATTACACATTTTTATTGTGTTGTGTAACTCAAAAAGGAAAGTATCAGCAACTGCTTATTGTGTATGACTATAAACATTGGCTATTTGGGAGCTGTAATAGAATGCTTAGAAGGGGGCAAAAAATGGTGTGTGAAATATTAATAAAAAAGGACAAAAGTCTTTTGGTTAAGAACTACGAATAAACAGAAAATCTGCTTGTAATTAGTTTTATCCCAAATATACATGCCTATACAAAAAGGGATAAGTTCAAAAATACTTATCCCAGGAAGGGAAATCCCAAACACCAAAATGGCTTGTATTGGTATACAGGTTCAAAAGTAGTATATGTCAAACGAAAAATCTCATACAAGAAGCAGACAATCAAAAGTATTGTCTGCCAGAAAGTCGGATGAATTAGCCAACTGTGAAAAATTGCTTTCCCACTTCAAGAAGAGTAAAGGCACAAATTTGAAAGAAATGAATTGGGATTTAGTTATTGCTTCTATGAATGATGCATTTTTTTCATTTTTTTGTCCCCAAAAAACAACTAATAATTGCGAGTAATGCATTTGAAGAAATGAAATTTACGGTCCAATAAATTCCTGTTTCAGCAATTATATCGATAATTATAAATCTTTTAATTGCCGAACTTTGTACTACATGAAAAATAAATTGATTGTTATCGTTACCCAATGTTATCACATCCCTTATCTAATATATGACAAGGCATGCTTGCTCTAGTCTTCATGATAATATACGAAAAAGAGTAATTAGCAGAAGCTTATAAAGTAGTTATAAATAAAAGATAACTATCGGAAGTTAAATTATTAACTTCAGTGAAAAAAATAACAATCATAATTTATCCTGCGTTATTGATGGGATATTATGTTTTACTTAAGGGCTTATGCGGAAAGTTTGATGAAAAATTCTTTCATTAAAAGTACGATTCCTAGCAGAAACAAGACTTCAATTGAGAACCAAAACATACTTTTGTGAGGTTTTTTAAACTCCATAATAATTGATGAAAATAAAAAAATTGCGATAAGTATGGTGATTAAGAGTCGGATTATATCAACCATTAATAACACTCCTAATATTTAATCAGTACTATTATGTAATCTTTTCCAAAGATATATAATTCTAGAAACATTCTATTGAAATTTTAATGAAAAGAACAGGTGGTGTTTAGTAGCTTTTTTCTCAAAATCATTTCAAACGTGTAGTGGGAAGTGATAAAAGTGATAAATCCACGTTTTAATAAAAGGATGTAAGCGTATTTTTAGCGAATTATAGATAATTAAGAGAGGCGGTGACACTATGAAGTATGTAAAAGTCAGTATGAATGGTGGAAGTGAGCACAAATTCTCAATGACTTTAGAACGATTTGAAGAGTTTATTACTACAGAGAATGGATTATTAGAAAATAAATTAGTTTGTATTGAAAATGTAATGATTAACCCTACTAATATATCTTCTGTAGTTGAAAAAATTGGTGTACCTGCTAAATTTATGGAAGTTTAAAGGTAATTAGATAAAAAACATCCATGGGGATGTTTTTTGTTTATAAATAAAGAAATTGTACAATGAAAGTATGAGAAAATTTTATTAGTAATAATGTAGGCTATTAAGAATGAATGGATATAGAAAGGTCTTTTCTAGCGTGTTAGTTACTCCAATGTGTATGTATCTATTTGGCATCTAGACATTGTGCTTTCTAGTGCACAATGTAATAAGTATAAGCATATAGTATTTAGTAGGACAAGATCTTCGTGTCCTACTAAATACTCAGAAAAAACCTCTAATCACATTAGGGCATCCAATAGCAGGGTGCTCTAATTTTTTATGAAAAATGTAGCTTCACAACGGTTTCGTTTCAATTATAGTTTTCTTTAACGTTAATAAATATTAAGATTAATATGATAGCAATAATTAAATTAGACAAATAGAAATTTTGGTGACACAGTAGTTCAAAGATGACATCGAATGTATACAATAAAGCGACAGCAGGTAATATACAAATAAATATAAATCTCCAATTTTTTAAATAACGTTTATAATTAGTAAATACTTTCGCCATTAATATTGCTCCTGTATTTTTTATTTTCTATATAATTATACATTTAAATAAAAAGATTTACAAAGTGTTTAAAAATTATTTAGCAACTAATGTGATTTTGGGAGATAAATAAGGAGGAAGAAAAAAATATTATAGATCTATAGATTGAGAGGAACATAGAGAAAGCTTTTGTTAAAAACTTAGATGGCTGCATCAATCTGTGTAATAAACGATTTGATTTTAAAAAGACTTTTAAACATCTGGGCTAAAATGATACACTATAATCTACGTTATTTTAGAAATGAATAGAGGGATTTATATGATAGATAAAATTAAAAATGTTGTAGAGGATATGTATGAAGATGAAGCAAAACATTTACTTCAAAGTATTCTAATACAGTTAGATGTATTAGACGGGAATTATAGCGAAGATATGATAAAAAATTTAACGAGTATCCCTAAGCAATTGACGAGTCATACAACTCAGGAAAAAAATTTAGAAGAAAGCACACACATTCATATTGCCTTTGATGATTCAACTGCCGGATGTTTAAAATATATGTTGAAACAAGAAGGATTACACGAGGAGAGTGTTGTTTCATACTCTGAATTCTTTTCAATTGGTCCCATACATCAATTACATACGAATGAAGGTCAATTAGCAAGGGCACAGTGGTTATTAAATAACTTAACTTCTTATGATTGTTATTTTGAAGAAGAGTATTTACCAAGATTTAAGGAGACTTTAGAAGAGCTACATTCAATTCCGAATGAAACACCGATTACCGTTTGGAAGGCGGATAATGCCCATGAGCACGTAGGGCTTTGTTTTGCAATTGCGCAATTAAAAGATAAGAAAAATATTCGTGTTATGAATACTTCTGAAGCGAGTAGAGAAATATTAAAACAAGATTATGATATCCGTGGAACTGGAGAATTATCTCCTGAAAGTTTAGCTCTTTTCCAAAAAAGTTTTGTGGAATTTCCGTATTTAACTGAAGAGAAGCGAATGAAGTTTGCACATGAGTGGGATAGATTATCGCAAAGCACGGAGTTTTTAAGAGTTTGGAAAGACGATGAAGTGCATGCTGTACAAGAAGATTATTTTGATCAATTCATTATTGAGTGTGCGAAAAATGTAGGAGCAGATAAAGAATTTCATAAAGCTCCGAGAGTAATAGGTGAAGCACTTGGACTTTCGGATCAATTGGTTGGGGATACGTTTTTGGAATATCGCTTGAAAGAATTAATTAAGCAAGAAGTATTTGAATATGAAGGTTCGTTAGATCAAATGCGTTTTTATAGTGTGAAGTTAATAAAATAAAAAATATATTTTGTTTATAAAAAAGCTCGTATTTTTAAAATACGAGCTTTTTTCAGATGAATTTAGGCTATACATAAGCTTCCTATGAATGGCGTATCACATATGAATGTTAAAAGAAACAAATGAAAAGAAGGTGATGGGTTATTATGTATAACCAACAAAACTATCCATATGATCAAGAGATGTATTATAATCCACAAAACTACGGTTATGAATCTACAAATGAAGTGAGAGATATTGAACAAGAAGACTATAGACCAGATGATGCGGAAGATGCTCCAACGTCACCACCACCGTCACAAGCTCCGTCTTTACCATCCACATTTGCTTCTCCAGCACAAGCAGGGAATATGAAATCATGGATGTGTAACTGTCTAGGAAGATGGGGCTATTTACGTTTACATCGACCTGGTCCTTTCGGAAGAGATTTATGGTTCTTTCCAACCGAGGTAAGAAGAAGCGGGGTTTCAGGTTACACTTGGCAAGGTGGTCGTCGTCGTAAAGTAAGTTATCGATATCAACAAATTAGTAATTTTATGTGCTTCGCATAATAGGAAGTGAGAGAGTAGAATAATTTTACTCTCTCACTTTTTTATTTTTCAATATACGAAGTAAGATTTTAATTAAAAATTTACAATTTTCTAGTTTTTATTGAAGTATAATTCAAATGTTAGGTTGATTTACACAAATAATTGAGAGTGAGGGAATGTAATGTCAATAAAAAATAAGGTTGGCCAAAAAATAGAGGATGGCATTAATTTAGCTTCTGCTCAGTTTAAAGAAGATGCTTATGAAATTTATAAAGAATCGAGAAAAGTACAGCCTATATTATTTGTAAATCAAATTGAAATCGGTAAAGAATGGCTCATTACAAGATATGAAGATGCTCTGCCGCTTTTAAAAGATAATCGCTTAAAAAAAGATCAGGCAAATGTGTTTCCTCAAGATACAAAGAACATGCATCTTTCCGTTGACAATAGTGATCATTTAACAACGCACATGTTAAATTCGGACCCACCTAACCACAGTCGTTTGCGATCTTTAGTTCAAAAAGCTTTTACACCGAAGATGATTTCACAATTAGACGGAAGAATTCAGAGAATAGCGGATGATTTAATAAGTGAAATAGAGCGAAAAGGTACATTAAATCTTGTGGATGATTATTCATTCCCATTACCGATTATTGTAATAAGTGAGATGCTTGGAATTCCAAAAGAGGATCAAGCGAAATTTAGAATTTGGTCTCATGCTGTCATTGCATCGCCAGAAACACCTGAAGAAATAAAAGAAACCAAAAAACAACTATCTGAGTTTATTACATATCTCCAATATATAGTTGATGTAAAACGAAAAAATCCAAAAGAAGATTTGGTTAGTGCGTTAATACTTGCAGAAAATGAAGGGCATAAACTTAGTGCTCGAGAGCTATATTCAATGATCATGTTATTAATTGTAGCCGGACACGAGACGACAGTGAATTTAATAACAAATACGGTATTAGCACTTCTTGAAAATCCGAAGCAATTACAGTTATTAAAAGAAAATCCGGAATTAATTGATTCAGCTATTGAGGAAGGATTGCGTTATTATTCTCCAGTTGAGGTGACAACTGCAAGATGGGCGGCTGAGCCGTTTCAAATTCATGACCAAACAATCCAAAAAGGAGATATGGTTATTATCGCATTAGCTTCAGCAAACCGTGATGAAACAGTATTTGAAAACCCAGAAGTATTTGATATTATGCGTGAGAATAACCGTCACATTGCTTTTGGACATGGTAGCCATTTCTGTTTAGGAGCTCCACTTGCTAGGTTGGAAGCAAAGATTGCTATTACTGCTCTGTTTAAAAGAATGCCATCGTTACAAATAAAAGGTGAGCGTGACAAAATTAATTGGCAAGGTAATTATTTAATGCGTTCTTTAGAGGAATTACCATTGTCTTTTTAGAATAGTTATATTGAGACATGCATACACGACAAATGATTAACATAGAGTATGTATGTGTTATTTAAATTCGAAACGGAAGGGTGAAAACATCCCAATGATCAACTAATTCTATTTGTAAGAGATCTTCGTTAAAAAACGAAATATTCTTCTGAATAGGATTAGTATGTGCATGTATAGAAAAGGGATGTGTTTCGCACTGCGAATATATAGTCTTTTCATATGATTTGTGCTGCCTCCTGTTCAGAACACGAAATAGGAGGCTTTTTTATGTCGACGACTGCAGAAACGAAACAAAATCATGGGGTATCACAAGTATTAAAAAATCGATTTGTGCAAGGGATTCTAGCATCAGCATTATTTTTACAAGTTGGAATTTGGGTTCGTAACTTTGCGGTATTACTTTATGTTATGGAAATGACGAAAGGTGATGCTTTTGCTATTTCAATGATTTCGGTTGCTGAATTTGCTCCCATTTTTATTTTCTCATTCATTGGAGGAACTTTTGCTGATAGGTGGAAGCCAAAGAAGACGATGATATGGTGTGAAACGTTAAGTTCCATTTCAGTATTCGCTGTATTAATTACACTTATGTTTGGAACATGGAAAATCGTGTTTTTTGTCACGCTTATTTCTGCAATCCTTTCGCAGTTTTCTCAACCATCAGGTATGAAATTGTTTAAACAGCATTTATCAACGGAACAAATCCAATTAGCGATGTCAATATATCAAACAATATTTGCGATTTTTATGGTATTAGGACCGATTCTTGGAACATTTATTTTTCATAGTTTTGGAATTTATATTTCAATCATCATAACAGGTATCGCTTTTTTACTTGCTGCAGCTGTGTTGTTATTTCTACCGAAAGATCTTGAGAATGATAATGAGAAGAAAGAAATCACGCTATTACAGGAGATGCTGGATGGGATTAAATATGTGAAAAAGAAAAAAGCATTAACTTTGCTTGGCCTTTGTTTTATGGCAGCAGGACTCGGTATCGGTTTAATTCAGCCACTTGGTATATTTATTGTAACTGAGCAGTTAGGATTATCAAAAGAGAGTTTACAATGGTTACTAACGGTAAATGGTGCAGGAATGATTGTTGGGGGCGCTTTAGCGATGGTATTTGCGAAGAACGTTGCTCCGCAAAAGATGTTAATTATCGGTATGCTAGGTCAGGCGATCGGTATTGGGATTATAGGTTATTCCACAAATTTATGGGTAACACTCACAGCACAACTTTTTAGTGGGTTAGCTCTTCCGTGTATCCAAATAGGGATTAATACACTCATTATTCAAAATAGTGATACTGATTTTATTGGTCGTGTAAATGGCATTTTAAGTCCATTATTTACCGGTTCAATGGTAGTAACAATGAGTATTGCTGGTTCGTTAAAAGAAATGTTTTCATTAAGTACGATGTATGAGGGCACAGCTTTACTATTTATAATTGGATTATTATTTATTTTACCGATATACAATTTAAAGCCAGTAATAGCAATAGAAAATGAAATAAGTGATAAAGGAAGTGTTGTACAAAATGAATCCTAATCCAAATGTTAAGTACCCTATTGAAGGAAATCAAAATGTCCAATTTATAAAAAATACAATAACAAAAGCTAATATACTCATTGGAGACTATTCATATTATGATGCGAAAGATGGAGAAACATTTGAAGATCGTGTATTACATCATTATGAATTTCTTGGAGATCGCCTTATACTTGGAAAGTTTTGTTGTATTGCAAATGGAGTTACCTTTATTATGAACGGAGCGAATCATCGGATGGATGGATTTTCGGCATATCCATTTAATATATTTGGAAATGGGTGGGAGAAGTATACACCTAATTTGTCTGATTTACCTTACAAAGGTGATACAGTTATAGGAAATGACGTTTGGATTGGTATGGATACAACGATTATGCCCGGAATAAAAATAGGAGATGGTGCAATCATTGCAGCTAAATCTGTTGTGACTAGAGACGTCGCACCATATACAATTGTTGGCGGAAACCCTGCAAATAAAATAAAAGAACGATTTACAAATACAATAGTAGAAGAATTATTGCAAATTCAATGGTGGCATTTTGACATTGAAAAAATAACAGAAAATATAGATGCTATTGTTCAAGGAGACATTGAACCATTAAGAAAGCTAAAAAGGTAATAAAAAATGCATAACAAAGAGTATCATACCTCCGAATTTTGTTAATGATATTAGAACAAGGAGGTGTGATACTATGGCACAAGACGTTTTATGTGAAGTAAACAACTGTAAATTTTGGGCTAACGGCAATAAATGTAGTGCAGATGCAATTTATGTAGTAAGTAATAAAGGGAAACATGCATCAACTACGGAAGAAACAGATTGCAAAACTTTTGATCCAGAAATATAAAATTTTTGAAGGGTAGCCAAATCGTGGTTGCCCTTTTATTAATTATAGTATTGATAATAAATCTCATTTTCATTCATTGTTTTTAACTTTTCTTTTTATTTTTTCATATTTTCTTCATAAGTGATGTAATCCAGAGTAATTCATGCTCAATACGCGATTTACTAAATTCAATGACTTCTGTAATAAAAGATGAGCTAACATGTAAAGATTGAGTAGCAGTAAGCTGTTTATGTAGTACGTCTTGGCGTATTGTTAAAATTTCTTTTCTAGCTTCGTAATCAAGTTTTTCAAATAGCGCGATACGCACAAGGAATTCAGCGTTATTTGTCGCAAACTTTTCGGGAAACTCTCTTAACATTTCATAAAAAATTTCTTCTCCTGTTTCAGTTATGTCGTACATATTTCGGTGTGGCTTTCCGACTTGTTTATGTATTTGTTTAATTATAGCCCCCATATTTTCGAAGCGCCGAAGAGCGGGATACAGTGTATTATGGGGTTCAGCCGAGATACGTGTAAAAACGGGTCATAAGCTGTAATATATTTCCATTATTGGTTTTTTAGTTAAAAATATCTACCTCATGATTAACAAAAAGCTGATTACCTATGCGCTATAAATGAACTGCCCCCAATTGTTAAACAAAACCTAGCAATTGGGGGCAGTTCATAGTTATCATTTGACTCTTCTAGTGACTTTCTCAAGTAAAGCACCCTTTGGTTGAATAAGATTTATTTATTCATTCCCATCAATCGCTTAATTGTTCTTATTTGTCCACGATGATTAATTTCGTCTTCCATAACGTGAAACCACAAGTAGTAATTATTATAAGGCACACCATTATCCCACTTGTTTTCCTCGAATAACCAGCTATCTTGTTTTGATTTCAGATATGTTAGTGTATTTTCTCTAACTTGTGATAATTCATTCAAATAATAATCTAAAGATTGCTTTTTTATTCCTTCCCTTGCTTTGTCTCCAAGTTCTAAAGAAATTCGCCACTTTAGATATTCACTTTCAGTTAAATCTCTTTTTTCAAACGAGATAACTTGATGAACAAACTCCATCGCTGCAATATGTGATAAGAGAGAACCAATAGTGTTTGAACTACCGTTTGGTAAGAAATCTAAATCACTTTGGTTTAAATTGGAGATTTCGCTCAATGTAACATCTCTTGTATGTTCAAGCATTGTTACAAGCTCTCCAATCTTATTTGAATAGTTTTCTCTTGAAATTATTCTATAATCTATCATATATATCCCTCCAATTCATGCTAAGCATAAGTTTACCAATAAAATAAAAAAAACAAAGTCTGAAAATTCATGTAAAATAATGATATAATTTAATTGAATATAAAGAAAAAGGAAACCTGTTTTTATCAGTGTTACCTTATCCAAGACTAAATTTTACCCATACATCATTTTTTTGATGTAGCTCTTGAAGATAAAAACTATTTAATTTTCAAGGAACAGTTATTAACTTAAAACTTATTATACGAGGAGGGTGTATCATGAAAAAAATATGCTTTGTATTAATTGTCGACGCTGGTATAAATTATGGTTCAATATTTTCTCTACCATTTTTAAGGAATCAGGATGATTTGAAGGAATATTTTTCTAAGTATTATGATGTTTCAATTAATTATATTAGGGATAAAAACTCAGTTGACTATTTGGTAGTTCCCAAACCGTGTCCACCTTTTGATAATGAAAATAATCTTCCAATAATTGAAGTACCAGCAATCTTATTTATGGAAAAGGATTTTGAAAAAATAAAGACTTATATAGACAATTATTTTTCTAATAACTCATAAAGAAAATAAAAGTACAGTAAAAAGAAGTCCGATAAAAAACGAGTGGCGTAGAATATTTCTATTAATCATTCGTTTTTTATTATATTTACATATCAGTCTATCGCAAATGAACTTGTACAACATATCGGGAAATATAGTGAGGTTAATATCGTTGAAGAGTTTGCTGCACCTTTACCTGTTACCGTCATATCCGATTTATTAGGAGTGCCAACAACTGACCGTAAAAAAATTAAAGAATGGTCTGATATTTTATTTATGCCATATAGTAAAGAAAAATTTAACGATTTGGATGTAGAAAAAGGAATTGCGTTAAATGAATTTAAAACGTACCTGCTTCCAATTGTTCAAGAGAAAAGATATCATTTAACCGACGATATTATTTCAGATTTAATACGAGCTGAATATGAAGGCGAAAGATTAACTGATGAAGAAATAGTTACTTTTTCTTTAGGCTTATTAGCGGCAGGTAATGAAACAACTACAAATTTAATTATTAATAGCTTTTATTGCTTTTTAGTAGATTCACCTGGAATATATGAAGAGTTAAGAAAAGAACCTACGTTAATTTCAAAAGCGATTGAGGAAGTTTTACGCTATCGCTTTCCCATTACATTAGCTAGGAGGATTACAGCGGACACAAATATATTTGGACCTTTTATGAAAAAGGATCAAATGATTGTTGCGTGGGTTAGTGCAGCAAATTTAGATGAGAAAAAGTTCTTACAAGCTTCTAAATTTAATTTACACAGAATAGGAAATGAAAAGCATTTAACCTTTGGTAAAGGTCCTCATTTTTGCTTAGGGGCGCCACTTGCACGTTTAGAAGCTGAGATTGAATTAACTACCTTTATAAATGCCTTTGAAAAAATAGAGTTATCTCCATCGTTCAATTTAGAAAAATGTATATTAGAAAATGAACAAACATTAAAATACTTACCTATTCTTTTGAAAACTAGGTAAAACGTTCAGCAAGGTACAAAATTACTGTACCTTGTTTTTTTATTTCTCAATTGTAAATTTTTAGTGGTCTATTTAGTATGGAAGTGTATGAAAGAAGAGTGGAGGAGGATGCTTATGTTAACGTGTAATGGAAGTAAAACGTTTCAAACATTTATTAAAGCTGTAATGGATCTAATTGATAGTAATTTATTAGAAGATCAAATTGTTTGTGCGATTGAAAAATTACTAGAAGAACTTTTAGAAAAAAAAACATGGCTTCCGCTAGAAAAACAGAAGGCGAATTCGGCTCAATATGCACGACACTTGTTATATGAAGATCCTTTAAAGCGATTTGAAGTATTAGCTCTTGTATGGAAAGATGGACAATCTACACCTTTACATGATCATGATGGTACATGGGGAGTAGAAGGCGTTTTTTCAGGAAGGATAATGGTGCAGAACTTTATACAAACTAAGCAGCTTGAAAATTCACTTGTTTATTTAACCCATACAGGAAATCTTTATTTGGGAGAAGGAGAAACAGATAAAGTCATTCCACCAGCTGATTGTCATATTCTTAAAATAGCTGAATGTGAAAGTGTTGTCACGATTCATATTTACGGAAAACGTTTAGAAAAGTTTAAAGTATATGTCCCAACTGAAGAAAAGAATGTGTATATGTGTGAGACAAAATATATTAGTTATAGTTCATAGTTTAAAATCAAAAGCTTTTCTTTAAAGAGAAAAGCTTTTGATTTTATTTTTAATTATTTCTTGACCTGAAACGCTTTTCATAAATTATAAATAAGAAGTACTTAACGAGCTCAATATGAAAACGATACCTTTTTGTTAAATAGATCTCGTGTATTTATAGAAAGTGGTGAAGAAATAATGAAATTAATAGCAATTGACTTAGATGGAACCCTTCTTTCCGGTAATAAAATGATAAGTAAAGAAAATGCAGAAGCAATTCGAAAATGTCAGGAAGCAGGCCATGTTGTAGCTATTTGTACAGGGCGTTCTATCGTTGATATTGAACGATTATTGTTAGAAGTTAATTTAGAGTGTCCAATTATTGCGGAAAATGGTGCCCTTATTTATAAAGATAAGAAAATGATGAAGAGATATCCAATTCAAAATATGCAGGCACTTGAGATTGTAGAATATCTTGAAGAGAATGGCTTGTATTATCAGCTTTATACTAATAAAGGTGTGTATGTACCAGATTATGGAGTAGAGAGTGTACGTAATGAAATCGAGTATGTGAGGAATGCAAAAGAAAATTTCGATTTGAAAGAGTTAGAAACGATTGCAGCATTATATCTTGAACATACAGCATTTCATAGTACAGAAAGTTGTAAACCAATTGTAGAAACTGATATACATGTGCATAAACTTTTACCGTTTTCTTATGACATAGAGAAATTAAAAAAATTAAAAGAAACGTTTCTGCATAATACAGATTTAGCTATTACATCTTCCTATTGGCATAATTTAGAGATTAATCATCGAGATGCTCAAAAAGGAAATGGATTATATACTTTAGCAGAACATCTTAATATTCCAGTTGAAAACACTGTAGCAATAGGTGATGGCTTAAACGATGTTTCTATGATGGAGAAAGCAAATATATCAATTGCAATGGGAAATGCAGTTGAAGAAATAAAAGCGATGTGTCAATACGAAACGTTAACAAATGAAGAACATGGTGTCGCACATGCTTTATATAAATATGTAATGTAATAAAAAAAGAAAAAAGAATCCAAATAGATTCTTTTTTCTTTTTATTAGGGGTAAGGTATTCTATGTGATTCATAGAAGCCTTATTACACCTAATTATATAGAATATATTGGAATAAATGTTTATATTTTTCATGAAAATTATGAAAAATTTGTGAACTTTATGTTTATTGTATTTTTATAGTGCTGTTAGCAGCGCGTAACACTCCCATATTATTTTCTGTTTTTAATTGAAAAATAGAATTTGTTAGAATAATTATTCTACAGCTATATACCTAGGAGCACTTTCTTCGTATAATGAAGAAGTATGAATTTTGAATTTGTATAATTTTTACATATCGAGGTGAAAAAGGAATGAATGCGCGGCTAATGGAACTTATTGATGTGAGTACAATAGAAACCATGGCAGAACAATTTTATAAATTAACCAACATATCACATCAACTTCTTGATGCTGAAAACGAATGTATATTTTCATTTGGAATTAATGAAATGAAAGTATGTAAACTTCCCAAAATTGAAATCCCCCTTTTCTTATACAATCAATATTTAGGATCTTTTATTGTATGGTCCAAACGAAGCGAAATTTGCAATTGCCAAAAATATTTTGAAATGCTTTCTAACCTCATTATAACTGGGATGAAAAAAGCAGTTCAAAGTAAAAATACATCGTTACTTTCTCGAAAAGAGGAAGAACTACATACGATCTTACAAAACATGCCTGTTATGGTTGATGCGCTTGACTATAATGGAGATTTTGTTTTATGGAATCGAGAATGCGAGATTGTAACAGGTTATACTGCTGAAGAAATAATTGGGAATCCAAACGCTCTTCAATTACTGTATCCTGACCATAATTATCGCCATCAAATACAAAATAAATTTTTGACTCGTGGAAAAAATTTTAGAGATTGGGAAATGAGTTTAACATGTAAAAATGGTGAAATTAAAACGATAATGTGGTCCAATATATCAGAACAGTTTCCTGTAACAGGATTTAGTTACTGGGCTGTTGGGGTAGATATTACACATTTAAAAGCGATAGAAGAGCAATTAAAACAACAAACGTCTGAATTAGAATTAATTTTTAAAGCTTTACCAGATTTATGTTTTTTAACAGAAGATGATGGGACAATTATAGATTATAAAGCAGGATCCCCTACAAAATTTTACGTACCTGCAGAAGCTTTTATGGGAAAAAAGTTTTACGAAATATTACCGTCTCCAGTAGCACAGCAATTTCAAGAAGCAATTCGCCAATTGAAAGAAGAAGGAAAGAATGTAATTGTAGAATATATTCTGACAATTAATGGAAGTATCGATTTCTTTGAAGCTAGATGTTTACCATTATTACAAGATAAAATTATGATCATTGTACGCGATATCACAGAGCGGAAAAAGGCAGAAGAATTGCTAAATAAATCAGATACACTTGCGGCAATTGGTCAATTAGCAGCCGGTGTAGCTCATGAAGTGAGAAACCCATTAACTGTAATTAAAGGATTTATACAGTTATTCCAAATTAATAAAGAAGATCAAGAAAAATATTTTGATCTTATGCTTTCCGAAATAGAAAGAATAGAAGCAATCCTCCAAGAGTTTTTGTCGATTGCTAAAACTGATGAAATAAATACAGAAAAGAAAAATATTTATCAAATTTTTAAAAATGTCGTATCATTAATTAATACAAAAGCAATCATGACAAATATTCAAGTTGAACTATTTACAGATTCCAAAGAGATAATCATTGAATGCTCAGAAAATCAATTGAAACAAGTATTTATTAATATTTTGCAAAATTCAATTGAAGCAATGCTAGATGGCGGGAAAATTTCAATCCATATAAAAGAAATACATAAAAAAGGTGTCATTATTAGTGTAATAGATGAAGGAATAGGAATACCTGAAGAAAGAATTAAAAGATTAGGTGAACCTTTCTATAGTACGAAAGAAAAAGGTACCGGTATTGGATTGATGTTAAGTTATAAAATAATTGAAGGTCATCAAGGAACAATAAGTATAATGAGTGAGGTTGGCGTCGGGACAACTGTAACTATTTACTTGCCGAAAATTCAGAGTAAACAATCTCTATCAAATTGTGATGATAAATGTATATCGATACGTTCTAGTATTAACTCTTAAATAAATGATTAAATACCCAATGAAAAAAGCTAAACTTTTTTCATTGGGTATTTTTATATTTAATTTAGTAAACTTTACCTTTTCTTAACCTTTGTTTTAATTTCTATTAAGTTTTTATCAGTATATTAATATTTGTACAAAGTACTGTATAGAAAATGTGCATTACTTTTAATATATAGATTCAATTATTATTAGAAATACTGTAAGGAGGAGATTATGACAAGGTGAAAAAGCAAGTAGGAAAAAGTGGTAGAGCAATACCGATGCGGTTAAATATTTTATTTTTATGTGTATTTTTATTATTTTCTGCAATGATTATACAGTTAGGTAAAGTACAAATTTTCGATGGAGAGACTTATAAAAATGAAGTAGAAAAGAGAGAAAATGCAACTGTGAGCCTATCTGTCCCACGTGGGAAAATATTTGATCGAGAAGGGAATCCAGTTGTTGATAATACATCTTTACGCACGATCACGTACACAAAGATGAAAGGTGTAAAATCAGAAGATATATTAAAAACTGCAAGACAACTTGTAGACATAATTGAAATGCCGCAAGAAGATATAGATAAGTTAAATGAGACAGATAAGAAAGATTTTTGGATGCAATTAAATCCGAAACTGGCTGAAAATCTAGTATCGAAAAAAGAAATAGATACATTTAGAGAAAAGGATATTAGCGGCAAGAAGCTAGATAAAAAAATAGAAGAGTTAAAAAGAAAACGGGTTACAGATAAAAATCTTCAGGAATTAACAGAGAAAGATATAAAAGTGTTAGCTATTAAAAGTAAGATGACTTCTGGTTATCAAATGGCTCCTCAAATTATTAAAAAAGATGTTAGTGAAAAGGAATTTACTATAATTAGTGAAGGTTTAGCGAATCTCCCAGGTGTAGACGTATCGGTGGATTGGGAGAGAGTGTATGTAAATGATGGATTATTCCGATCTGTTCTTGGAAATGTTTCTAATTCCGATGAAGGATTACCAAGTGAACGATTAGATTACTACTTGGTACGTGATTATAGCCGAAATGATAGGGTTGGAAAAAGTTATATCGAGCAGCAATATGAAGATGTACTTCATGGTACAAAAAAAGAAGTAAGAAGCGTTGCAGATAAACAAGGTAATACAATTAGAACGGAAACCGTTTCTGAGGGAAAGAGCGGTAAGAATTTAACTTTAACAATAGATATGGAATTACAGAAAAAAGTAGAAGAGAGCATAGAAAAAATATTAAAGGCCTATAAAGGTTCAGAATCGATGTTGGACCGTGCTTTCGTTGTAATGATAAATCCGAAAAATGGTCAAGTATTATCAATGGCAGGGAAAAAATTAGTAGAAAAAGATGGGAAAACAGAAATTGAAGATTATGCTTTAGGTACGATGACAAGTTCATATGAGCTTGGATCAACAGTTAAAGGTGCGACAATATTGGCTGGTTTCGAAACGAAAGCTATAACACCAGGTACTTACTTTTATGATGCGCCTATGAAGTTTAAAGGAACTAAGGAGAAAAAGTCTTGGAAAGATTTCGGTAATATTGATGATCTAAGAGCTTTACAAGTTTCTTCTAACGTTTATATGTTTAATACAGCATTAAAAATTGCAGGTGTAGATTATGTGAAAAATAGTTCATTAAATATTAAACAGGAGTACTTTGATAAAATGAGGTATTATTTCAGGCAATTTGGATTAGGTGTTCCAACGGGTATTGATTTACCGAATGAAACAGCTGGACAAATTGGTAAAAAAGATAATCAACCTGGTTTTTTACTAGACTACTCAATTGGCCAGTATGACACCTATACGCCACTTCAGCTTGTACAGTATATTTCAACAATCGCAAACGGTGGATATCGAATGAAGCCACAAATTGTTCAAGAGGTAAGAGAGCAAACGTCGCAAAAAGATGAGATTGGTAAAGTGGTGCATGCAGTAGAACCAATCGTTTTAAATAAGATAGATATGAAAGAGGAATATATAAATCAAGTAAAAGAAGGATTTAGAAGGGTATTCCAAGAAGGTGATGGAACAGGAGTAAGGGCGTTCCAAAAAGCATCTTATAAGCCAGCAGGTAAAACAGGGACAGCACAGACAGTATACGGTGGAGAAAGTGATATTGGAAGAAATGAAAAAGGTGAGCGAAGAGAATGTTATAATTTAACGTTAGCAGGATATGCGCCGTATGATAATCCTGAAGTAGCATTCTCTGTAGTTGTGCCGTGGGTTATTAATGATAAATCTGGTATTAACTCTGATATTGGAAAAGAAGTTTTAGATGCTTATTTTGAATTAAAAAATAAGCGATTAACTGGCGAAGCACCAAAAACAGATGACTCTAAAGAGAATTAAAATATACGAAACGTCTCTAGCAATTATATGAACTAGAGACGTTTTTTACATACGAATAGATTAGAAATGAGGTATATATGAAGCAATTGATTCTAAAAGATCGGAGAAAAATATGTAGCTATTTTTCTTCTTTTCATCATGGTGATGTTGTAATAATAAAAAAAGAAGACTCGGCTACATACTACGTGAAACGAATTATTGGATTACCGGGGAATAACATACAATTAAGAGACGATGAGGTATATATTAACGGTAAAAAGCGTGATGAGTCGTATATACAGTTAGATATGTCACAAGTATCAAATCGTTTTTCAAACTGTAGAGAAATGAAAGTTCCCACGCATAAATTATTTGTGTTAGGTGATAATCGAAATCATAGTAAAGATAGTAGGAATACGCTTGGACTAATTGATGAGTCAAATATAATAGGTAAAGTGAAGATGGTATATTATCCATTTGATCAAATAAAATAATTCTATTAGATATGCACGTTTAATAAAACAAATCATATATTGATAGCATAGGACAAGCAGAAAAGCTTATCCTAACCTCACAGAACACTCCTTATCACAGTTAGGCATCTACATTTTATGTAGATGCCTTTTTCAATGTCTGATAATTATTTATCAACCTAAAGTAGTAAGTATATTGGGACTATTAAGGGAAGATTGCTTGTAATAATAACATTGAATTGTAGGAGTGAGAAATAAGTGATGAATATTTTAATAGTTAATTTCCCTGCAGAGGGACATGTAAATCCTACATTAAGTTTAGTAAAGGCCTTTACTGAAAGAGGTGATAACGTACACTATATTACAACGGAAAGTTTTAAGGAAAGGCTTGAAGTTTTGGGAGCCATTGTACATACTCATCCGGATTTATTAAAGGAGATTTCTATTGATAATGAAACTTCATATGGATTAAAAACTTTCTTTCATGTACATGTTCAAACTTCTTTATACATATTAGAAATTACGAAACGATTATGTAAAAGCATTAATTTTGATTTCATAGTTTATGATATATTTGGTGCTGGAGAGTTAGTAAAGGAATATTTACAAGTTCCAGGCATAGTTTCCTCTCCTATATTTTTAATTCCACCAGTATTATTGGAAACCTTGCCTTTTCATCCAAATGCAGACATACAATTCCAACCCGATGAACTCTCTGAAAAGTTACTGTATCAAATGGAACATGAATTTGGAGTAAAGCCCAAAAGTAATCTTCAATTTATGCATAATAAGGGAGATATTAGTCTCGTGTATACATGTCGTTATTTTCAACCTAATAGCGATTCGTTCGGAGAAAACAATGTTTTTATTGGACCGAGTATTATAAAGCGCAAAACAAATGTAAAGTTTCCACTTGAATTGCTTTCAAAAAAGAAAGTTATTTATATTTCAATGGGAACACTTCTCGAAGGGCTCGAACCATTTTTTAATACTTGTATTGATGCTTTTTCAAATTTCGAAGGGATTGTAGTAATGGCGATTGGTGATAGAAATGATATTTCAAAAATTAAGCAAGCGCCAGACAACTTTATTATAACCCCTTACGTACCTCAATCAGAAATATTAAGTGAAGCAGATGTTTTTATTACACATGGTGGAATGAATAGTGTGCACGATGCAATCCATTATAATGTCCCATTTGTGATAATACCGCATGATAAAGATCAACCTATGATAGCGCAAAGATTAACTGAGCTTGAGGCAGCACATAGATTATTGAAAGAGCATGTTAATGTGCAAACTTTAAAAAAGGCGGTAACAGACGTTCTTTCAAATAAAAAGTATAAACATGGCATTCAAAAACTGAATGAAAGTTTTTTAGAGTGTGGTGGTTCCAAAAGAGCCATTGCAGTTATTGATGCTCTTTTAAATAAATAGTTCGGATAATATAAAAGCATAGAGGCTCTACCTGTATGCTTTTATATTATTATCCAGCAAATTGTACAGCAGTATTCGCATGTAAATAAGCAGTATCAAAAACAGGAACAGATAGATCATTTTGGGAAATGAGCAAAGGAATTTCCGTACAGCCAAGTAGAATTCCTTCAGCCCCATTATTAATTAATGAATTGGTAATTTGTATTAGTTTTTCTTTTGATGTTTCTGAAATAACTCCTCTACTTAATTCATTTAATATGACGTGATGGATAAAAGTTCTTTCTTCGTCATTTGGGATGATTGTCTCAATGTTATATTTTGCTAGTCGTGATGTATAAAAATCTTCTTCCATTGTTTGTTTCGTTCCTAATAATCCGATCCGTTTTATATTCTGTTCTACCATTTCTTTAGCACTTACATCACCGATATGAAGAAGTGGGATTGATATTGCTTGTTCTACTTCCTCAGCAAATAGATGTACGGTATTAGAACACATTAGTAAACATTCAGCTCCTGAGTTTTCTACCTTTTTTGCTACCGTGACTAATTCATTTTTCACTTCTTCATATTGATGGTTTTGCAATAATGTAGTTACCTCCCCAAAGTCCATGCTATATAAAACAAGCTTCGCATTTTGATCATATTTAGAGAGAGTCAGTGTATTAATGTGTTTATAGTACAACGATGTTGATTCCCAACTTAGTCCGCCAATTAAGCCAATTACTTTCATCATGCATTCCTCCCGTAACAATTTTGAATTTATTATTTCATAATTCCGATAAGAATACAATGATTTAAGTGAACTATTTATCGAAAAATAAAAATAGTAAGAAAAGTATTGAAATTATTTATTGTTAGTGCCATAATACAGATTACAAATACATACTTATCCAGAGAGGTAGAGGGAACGGCCCTTTGAAGCCTCAGCAACCCCTATGTAATTACATAGGAAGGTGCTAATTCCGCAGAGGACACTATGTGTCTTTTGAAAGATAAGGGGATTCTTGTACGTGAAAGAAAATGACCTCTTATTTAAGAGGTCATTTTTTGTTGTATAGAAAGGAAGTGTCGATGCATAATTCATTTTCAAAATAAATATAGAGTATTAAAAGTTGAATAATACGAGAGGGGAATTGTAATGAACAAATTAACGACAAAGCTAGTAGTAGCTATTGGAATTGGAGCAGCTTTATACGGGGTATTAGGGCTTTGGGGATTTTCTATCGCGCCGAATACATTTATTAAACCCGCATTGGCTATTTTAACAGTTTTTGGAGCGTTATTTGGCCCGGTAGCAGGGCTTTTAATAGGACTCATCGGTCATACCGTTACAGATACGATCGCTGGTTGGGGTATTTGGTGGGGATGGGTTATTAGTTCAGGTATTATTGGTTTTGCAATGGGACTCATACAAAAAAGAGTTGGTTTTAGTGTAAAACATGGAACGTATAATAACCGTGATATTTCTTATTTTGCAATTGCAGGGTTAATTGGTATTGTCATAGCAATTATATTTGCTGGAGCATTCGATATTATTGTGATGGGAGAACCGTTTGACAAAATAGTTATACAAGTACTAGGCGCAACAATTGCAGACGTTATCGTATTTTTAGTTCTTGGCTTACCAATCACGATCGGTCTAGCGAAATCAAATAAGAAACATACACATTTAAAAATTGAAAAGTAGGGATGTATACATGCAACCAATTATTTCTTTTGAACAATTTACCTTTCAATATAGGCATACCACGCAGCCTACTTTAAAAGATATTACATTTCAAATATATCCTGGGGAAAAGGTACTTATCGCTGGACGAAGTGGTTCAGGTAAGTCAACATTAGCTCATTGTATAAATGGGCTAATCCCATTTTCTTACGAAGGGATAAGTACCGGTAACATTTTAATAGCTGGAAAGGATCCGAGAAAAGGTAGTGTTTTTGAACAGAGTAAACACGTAGGGACAATATTACAAGATCAAGATTCACAATTTATAGGCCTTACTGTCGAAGAGGATGTAGCATTTGCATTAGAAAACGATTGTGTAAATCAAATAGAAATGAAAAAGATTGTTACGGATTCTTTAAAAAAGGTAAGCATGCAGGACTTTCATACACAAAGTCCGCATGAATTATCAGGAGGTCAAAAACAGACAGTCTCTCTTGCAGGTCTGCTAACGACAAATGCCGATATATTATTATTTGATGAACCGTTAGCTAATTTGGATCCTGCATGTAGTTTGAATACAATAGAACTCATTAAAAATATACATGAGAAATATAATAAAACAATTGTAATTATTGAACATCGAATAGAAGAAATTTTAAACCTTGATTTAGATAAAATTATTTTAATAGATGAGGGAGAAGTTATTGCCGTTGGTTCACCGGATAGTATTTTAAATTCTAATATATTACCAAATATCGGACTAAGAGAACCTATTTATATAGAGGCGCTAAAGAAATTAAATTTTGATAGTAATAATGTTAGGGTATTTCCAATTGAAAATCTTCGTAATACAGGCGTTCATAGCCTATTAAAGAACTGGATGCATAAGCAAGTTTCATCAAAAAACAAATATATTAAAAAAGCTTTATGCAAGATAGAAAATTTATCATTTACGTACAATAACAAACATACAGCCTTAGAAGATATCAACCTTTCAATAGGAGAGGGAGAAATAGTAGCGTTATTGGGTCATAATGGAGCAGGGAAATCGACATTAGCTCATACTCTTATAGGAATAAATAAAACGAAGAATGGGAGAATAACATTCGATGGAGAAAATATAAATTGTTGGTCTATTCGTAAACGCGGGGAAGTTATTTCTTACGTTATGCAAAACCCAAATCAAATGATTACACAGCCTACTGTTTTAGAAGAGGTTTCATATTCATTAAAATTAAAAAAGGTTTCTAAAGATGAGATTGAGAAAAGAGTCGAAAAATCTTTAAAAATTTGTGGATTATATCCATTTCGTAACTGGCCAATTCAGGCATTAAGCTATGGACAAAAAAAGAGGCTTACTATTGCATCTGTACTTATAACAAACCCAAAACTTATTGTATTAGATGAGCCGACAGCTGGACAAGATTATTACCATTACAAACAGTTTATGTCGTTTATTAGAAAACTGGCTGAAAAGGGCATATCCTTTATTATTATCACACACGATATGAATCTTGCTTTAGAATATGCAGATCGAGCGGTAGTTCTGCATGAAGGGAAAATTATTGCGGACAATACTGTATCTGCTGTTTTAGGGGATAAAGGAACGTTACAAAGAGCTAATCTACGGGAGATTTCATTAATAAAACTAGCTAAATTAAGCGGAATTCCAACTCCAGAAACATTTGTGCAACTTTATATTGAAGCTAATAGGAGGGAGGAATATGCATAATACGTATTTGTATCGTATGGATGGTGCAATTAAATTATCTTTATTTATATTTTGTATGACACTTACTTTTTTATTTTTTGATTTTCGTATATTGCTAATTTTATTTATTATTGGATGTATCGGCCTCTTAATTGCAAAAATTCAATTGCGTAAAATTATAGTTATTTTCAGCGTTATATTTACATTTAGTTTATTAAATTCCGTTATGATTCTTTTCATTACGCCCACCCATGGATCGGAATTAACGGGATCGTATACCTCTTTTTTTTATATAGGTTATGCAACAATTACATATGAAACTTTATTTTATGCAGCTACACTTTCATTGAAATATTTTACGTTATTACCATTTACACTTCTTTTTATTTATACAACTCATCCAAGTGAATTTGTAAGCAGCTTAAATAAATTTGCTGTTCCTTATAAAATTACATATGCAATAAATATTGCACTGCGTTATATACCAAGTATTCAATCTGAATATATAATCATTAGACACGCGCAGGAAGCAAGAGGCGTACCTTTTGAAAAAGGAGAAGCGAGCTTGTGGATTCGTATGAAAAACCGTGTTTTAATTTTTTGGCCACTTATTATTCATTCATTAGAAAGGATTGATACTGTTTCAAATGCAATGGATTTAAGAGGTTTTGGAAAAAAGGATAAACGAACGTGGTACTATGCAAAAGACGCACAAAAGGAGGATTACATCACACTTTTTGTTGGTATTATCATTTTGATTATTGCAGTTTACTTAAAGCTGAATGTATTCCAAAGCTTCTGGTACCCATTTTAAAGCACTCTCAATAGAGTGCTTTTACTAATTTTTATAAAGACATGCTCAAAAAAGGGAGATATACATACTGTATAATACGAACCAGTTAAAATGATCAACTACCTATTAGTTTTCAAACCAAAAGGAGGAAAAAATATGAGTTTCGGCGGTTCTTGTGGTTTTGGTGGAGGTTTCGCTTTATTAGTTGTGTTATTTATTTTATTAATTATTGTTGGATGTAGCTGTTGGAGCTAAGGGTACTAATTTCTAATTAGTCTCTTCTAAATGTAAATTAAAAAAACATAGCAGATACTTTTTGTATCGAAATAAAAAAGGAGCCATTATGCTCCTTTTTTATTTATTATGCAACGTGCTCTCATTATTATATTTTGGGAATGTAATAGTTAAAGTAGTTCCTTTATTAACGATACTTCGGATTTTTAAACTGCCTCGCATCGTTTCAATAATTTTAACAGCAACCATCGTTCCTAAACCCGTACCTTTCGTTTTTGTACTAAAATATGGTTCGCCAAATCGATTAATTTGCTCTTGCGACATTCCAACTCCACTATCTTGAATCCTTATTATGACCTTATTATTGCTAACAGTTGCAGAAATAATTAGATTACCGCCACATGGCATTGCTTCTATACTGTTTTTTATTAAATTTAAAAAACATTGATGGAAGTGCTGTGTATTACCAATAATTGTTCCCTCTGAGAACTCTTTTGTAATATTAATAGTATTCATGTTACAAAAAGGCAACATCATATTAATAACTCGATTTAACTCGTGCTCCACTGAAATATGATCTAGTTTTTCTGAAGCCGGTTTGGCAAAAGTTAAGTAATCATCAATAATTGCTTGTGCACGATTTAATTCTTCAAGAATATGTTCAATATACTCATCTTTGGATTGTTGAGTTATATTGGGTGTTTTTAAAAGTTGTGTAAATCCTTTTACAACAGTCAATGGATTCCTTACTTCATGTGAAATACTTGCAGCGAGTTGGCTGACAATCTCCATTTTTTCAACTTTTATTAATTTTGATCGCATAAATATTGCATCTTTTAAAACCTCATTAAAATAGACCATAAATAATATTAAAATAGTTGGTAATAGAATGAAATAAATAATGTACAAATTATTCACTTCAAAATCTGA
The DNA here is from genome assembly GCF_002976445.1 of Bacillus sp. MYb56. Taxonomy (NCBI): domain Bacteria; kingdom Bacillati; phylum Bacillota; class Bacilli; order Caryophanales; family Bacillaceae; genus Bacillus; species Bacillus sp. MYb56. Next base: position 5,627 of record NZ_PCOH01000002.1, on the reverse strand, counting down.
TAGAGTTAAAACAATTACTGTTGTAAATATTGCAAGGAAAAAAGTTAAAAACATAGATGAAGTTACTTTTATTTTCCTATTGTATGTATTAAATTTTGATGATACGAATGCTGTAATTATTAACATCGTTCCATAAACAATGATTGTTAACAGGCTAAAACCATAAAACATAAAACGTATTATTAATAAAATCATGAGTAATGCAATACCGACTGGAAATCCACCATAAAGTGTACCAATTAAAAAGGGGATTTGTCTTAAATCGTGAATATAATTTTCATCCATATAGATGGGGTACCGCATACATAAAATTAGTGGGATACTCGTACAAAGAATGATAAGTAGTTTCTTATATTTCTTCCCGAAGTACCCACTATCATAAATAAAATAAAAAACAAATATACTGCTTAAAATATAAAGAAGATTATTTAAAACATTTTGATTAATGTAAACAAAGTTCATAATACATGCCTCGTTATCCTGAATTTCAATCCCATATGTATTATACATTATAAAAGTACAAGTTTTACATGTACTTTTACAATGTATTTAGTTTTTATAGATTTTCAGTGTTATAGGCTTTTAACCATGCATTATTAAACTCTTCCATTGACGCATAGCGCTCACTACGATTTTCATTTACAGCACGGTATGCTACTTCATATAAGCCTGCACTAGCTTCCCATTTCATAAAGGAACGATCTTGCCCGCCACCTAATAGTGCGAAAGCTATAGCGCCCATATTAAATACATTAGTTTTCCCGTCTATCATAGCATTAAGTTGAAACTCTTCAGGTGACATAAAACGAGATGACCCCCACATTCGTCCCATCTTATTTACATACGGTTTGTTACTGTATAAATCAATATCACAAATTTTTGTTTCATTAGTTTTAAAGTTGTACAAAATACTACCGTCATAAAAATCAATAGCTACATAGTTTTTGTGTTCAACGTAAGTATGGAAATTAAGAATAGAATTTAATGAAACTAGCCTGTTTTTAACGGATAATTTTTTATATTTATAAAATGGTGAGTTAGGATCATTATATTTTGCTGGGGGTGGGAAACTCCAGTGCGGGTGGAGACATTCACCGTCAAACCAATCAAAAATTAAAACATATCCATGTTGTACAGGGTAGTGATCAATTAAACTTATAAGAGAAACGTGTTTTAATTCATTGTATATAGTAACTGAGCTTTTTAATCTTTGTATAGCTTCATTTGTAGAAGCATTATATGGGAGTGTTTGTGCCCCTGCATATTTTATAAAGTTCTTTTTCCCATTCTTTTCAACACCAAAACTTATATTACCGGAATCTTGTTGGTCAAAAACCGCAAATACTGTACCTAGTTTTGTAAGCCAATCAAAATTATGATGTTTTTTTAGTTGGAATGTTATAGTATCTAACTGAATTTTAACTGGAATATCTTTCATAATTCACCTCAAATTTAATATAATTAAGTTGTCCATTACAGTATTCGACATATTTTGTGAAATCCCTATATTTATAAATTTAAATTTTATAAATATAATAATATATAGTTATAAGGAGGAAAGCAAATGGATGGAAAAATCATAATTAAACCGTACCAACAATATTGGCATACAGAGTTTTTAAATGAAAAAAATAAAATTGTGCCGTTACTCCATGAAGAAATTATTGCTATTGAACATATCGGAAGCACAGCTGTAGAAGGGTTAGGGGCTAAGCCTCTTATTGATATGATGATCGGCGTAACAAATTTACAAATTACCGTAAATTGGAGGGAAGCCCTAGAAGAAATTGGCTATGAATATGTTCCTAAAAAAACACCTAATTGGCGTTTTTTTAGAAAAGGTAAATGGAGAGCTGGTACCCACCATTTACATGTTTATATTTATAATAACGAGGAATGGAGGAACAACCTTTTATTTCGAGACTTTCTAATAAATCATGAGTGGGCACGTGAAGAATATAGAGTATTAAAAGAGATGCTTGCTGCTGCATATCCTTTTGATCGTGTTTCATATACAAATGCAAAAGCACCGTTTATTTGCAACATATTAGAATTGGCCAAAAAGGAGATAAATAAAATATAAGTAGTTCGCAGATTCTCATTTTATTTTAATCTTTCTCTCATGTTATTCTCTCTTTTACTTGATACACTGCTGATTATAGAGCTTTTGAGTCAAAAGGAGATTATATAAAATGAAGAAAATACTTAGAAATAAATGTTTCCATATATATGTTAAAATAATCGGTATTACTTTTATTGTTTGTAGTGTAGAATTGCTATTTATTAATGTTTTGTACGGGAATGTATTAAATGTACAATGGCTAAATAAGAAATTAGGTTCTTTAGGTGAATACGGGGTAATTATAGCTGCATCATTATGGTTCTTGCGTCATATATGGTTATTTTTAAAGAAGAAACATATTCACAGATTTAAAATAATTAAAGAGCTATATCTTTTTATAAAACATTTTCACGTATTAATTGGATACGCTGTAATAGCTGTTGCGACTACTCACGGTGTTTACTTTTTAATAAAAGGAAGTCGGCATATTATGCTAGTATACAGTGGTATATTTTCTCTTTTAACCTTAATAGCATTAGGGATTGCGGGATTTGTTTTACAACAAACTAATAAGAAAACGAAATTGATAATGTATCGAAAAACACATCAAATCGTTGCAATTATATTCGGAATAGAATTACTTATTCATTTAATCGTATAGGAGGAAGTATCGTTGCAACATATACTAATTATTGAGGATGAGGAAAGCTTAGCAGATTTTTTAGAATTAGAATTAAAGTATGAAGGATATATAGTAGATATACAACTTGATGGAAGAAAGGGATTAGAAGCAGCACTTGAAAAGAATTACGATCTCATATTACTTGATTTAATGTTACCAGGATTAAATGGACTGGAAGTATGTCGTCGACTAAGAGCAACTAAAAGTACACCTATTATTATGTTGACTGCTCGTGATAGTATTATGGACCGTGTGACAGGGTTAGATAGTGGAGCTGATGATTATCTTCCAAAACCGTTTGCAATTGAAGAACTTTTAGCACGTATGAGAGTGATTTTTAGGAGAGAAGAAAATACAGAGCAAAAGTACGCATCATTTCTTTCGTTTAAAGATCTACAGCTTCAGATTGAATCTCGAACTATAACTAAAGGAAATGAAGAAATTGAACTTACAAATAAAGAATTCGAGCTACTGCTTATGTTTATGAAAAATATTAATCGAGTTCTTACCCGTGATATTTTACTGGACCAAGTATGGGGTTATGATGCAATGGTTGAGACGAATATAGTCGATGTATATGTTCGTTATTTACGTAATAAGTTACATAGTGTGGATAAGGAGGAGTATATCCAAACAGTCCGCGGTGCTGGATATATAATGAAATGATAAAAAACATTGTGCACCGAATTCGAAATTTACCTATAAAGTGGAAATTAACACTTTGGTCCACTACACTAGTATTCATTTTGTTTATTTTGTATAGCACGTTACAATTCATTGTAATTAATAAGTGGACTATAGATTATGAACAGAAACAAATAAACAGACAATTGACAGAAATAGCGGCATATTTTCAAGATAAAAACGAAATGCTCTCGAGCAAAACATTTGAAAATAGTAAAGAATTTCTAAATAATATGATTGATAAACATCAAATGATTCGTATTATCGGAAATGATGGAAAGCCCATTGTTACTGTTTCTCGAGATTTTAATGAAGCTTGGATAAAACCAAAACAGGTTACCCAAGATGAATCCTTAATAAAAAGACATATAGAAGATCGAATATTAGTTGAGCGCATACCAATTCAAACAAAAAAATTCACGGGAACTATTGAACTTACGAAAAACTTAGAGACATTTGATCATTTATTAAAAATTATCTTAGTGGTAATGGTCTTTGCAGGGATATGTGGATTAGTGTTTAGTTTTTTAGGCGGAATACTTATAACGAAAAAGCTTTTATCAAGTGTTCAAAACATAACGGATACGATGAAGCGTATTAAGAAAAACGGACTAAATGAAAGAGTTCCAGTACGAGAAAATAATGATGAACTCGCAAAATTATCGATTCTTTTTAATGAAATGATGGATGAAGTGGAAACTTCTTTTACACAGCAAAAACAGTTTGTAGAAGACGCATCGCATGAATTAAGAACACCATTAACAATTATTCAAGGGCACTTATCAATGCTGAATCGATGGGGGAAAAATGATCCAGCTATATTGGATAAATCTCTTCAATCCAGTTTAAAAGAAGTAGATCGATTAAATAAATTAGTTTCAGAATTGCTAGAGCTATCAAGGGCTGAATCAGAACAGATACATCCAATAGCAGCTGAACGAGTCCATGTTAATAGCGTATTAAAACAAGTTACACAAAACTTTGCAATACTGCAAACTGACTTTCAATTTGATATGAAATTGGATGCAGATGAAGCGTATGTTTCAATACCATCATCTTACTTAGAACAAATAATTATTATTGTAATGGATAATGCAGTGAAATATACAAAAGAAGCTAATAAGTATATTTGCATTGAATCAAGTATGCGGTCAGGCAAAATTAAAATCCGCATAATAGATCATGGGGCAGGAATACCTGAAGCAGATTTACCATTTGTTCTTAACCGTTTTTATAGAGTTGATAAAGCGAGAAGCCGAAAACAAGGTGGAAATGGGCTAGGTTTATCAATTGCAAAAAGGCTTGTAGAAAAATATAACGGAGCTATTCAATTAGAGAGTAAAGAAAACGAAGGAACAATTGTTACAATTACATTTCCTGATACTACACATGAATAGTTAAAGGTAAAAAATTCTTTTTGAAAATACTCTTTAAAAGGAGGAATACATTTTGTATTTCCTCCTTTTTTGATGCTTAGTAATCAAATTATTTTATTTATTTCGATATTTAAAGTACATTGAAAGGATTAAGGGGGAATAATTAATGAAAGCTATTGTACATCAACATAAAAAAGGGTTAGAAGGTTTAGAATATAAATTATCACCGGAGATAACTCCTAATGTGGGGGAAGTTAAAGTGAAATTAAGAGCAGCAGGTTTAAATCATCGTGATTTATTTATAATGAATAATAGAAAAGAAATGGAACTACCATTAGTTTTAGGGTCAGATGGTGCAGGTATTGTTATAGAACTAGGAGAAGGAGTTTCAAATATTTCACTACATACCGAGGTTATTATTAACCCTAGTATTGGATGGAATAATACTCATGAAATACCAGAGTTACCTGAAGTACTAGGTGGACCAGCCGATGGAACGTTTGCTGAATATGTTATTGTACCAGCAGAAAATGTAGTGGAAAAGCCATCATATCTTACGTGGGAAGAATCTGGCGTTTTATCTTTATCGGCATTAACTGCATATAGAGCGCTTTTTACAAAAGGTAGATTAAAACCTGAAGAACATGTCCTAATTCCGGGAATCGGCGGTGGTGTAGCTACTTATGCTATGTTATTTGCTAAAGCAATTGGAGCAAAGGTGAGTGTTACTTCAAGGATAGAGGGAAAAAGAAAGGCTGCTGAAAAATATGAAGTGACCCCCGAAAGTTAGACAGGTCGTTTCATTAGGCAGCCTCTAGGGTAT